>NZ_JBFUGO010000007.1:0-222644 GCF_056402875.1 Devosia sp. P3_B2
ATGGTGACGGTCGTCGCGGCACCGCCGTCGACGGCGATATCGAATGAGATATCGTCGGCTGCGTCGGTGAAGGTCACGGCCGCGAAGTTGGCGGTCGAGGTGAAGGTACCAGCGGTAGCGGCAGAGCCGGCGCCGGTGGTGTTCAGGTTGATGCTGACCGGTGCAGTGCCGACGGCGCCGCCCTCGAACGAGATCGTCTTGGCAGTGGTGGTGCCGATCGCGGTCGCATCGAGCGCATAGGACATGGTCTTGAACGACTTGTCCTGGCGCGCCTGACGCAGGGCCGACTGCATCGACTCGACGGTCTTGGTGATCGAAGTCACGCCGTTGTCGGCGGCTTCGATGGTCTTGATGCCGTTAGACATCGAGTCCAGCAGGTTTGCCATGTCGGACGCACGACTATTCAGCGACGCGGCAGTGAAGAAGTTGGTCGGATTGTCGAGCGCAGTGTTCACCTTGAGGCCGGTGGCGAGACGCTCCTGCGTCTTGGCCATGGAGGCAGCGGTGGACTGGAGGCTCAGGAGGTTCGAGCGAACCGCCTTTGACAGGTTAACTTCCGGCATGGGTGAAATCCCTTCTGGCTAAATCGATAATCTCGTCCTGAGATTGAGCTGATCGTAGCCTCGGCCGGCTTAAGAATGGTTAACGAGATGCTTCCTGACGCAGTTAATTTTGTGTTCCATGACACGGCTGTGTCACACGTAAAGCCTTGGTCTGTCTGATAAAAGCGACGCCACGGCAATTCCTGCCCAGCATCGCCGCGCCGGCCCGGAGTTAGGGAATCGAGATGCGGCGGGGCAGAATCGAGGTCGGTCAGACCCGTCGGTCGTGGAGCGCGAGCGAGCCCTGGGCGGGCAGGTCGGCGCTGCCCAGCCGCAGGATGATCTCGCGGTCGCTTGTCGGCTTGGGCGGCAACTGCCCTGAGAGCAGTGCGGCTGCGAACGCGGATCCCGGCGGCGGTGGCGGCGCAGGCAGCGGCGGCAGCAAAGACGCGAGGCTGTTCTGCGAGGGCGGCGGGGGAGGGGTGTCGGGCTGGTCAGAACCGGCGCGGGAATCGCCCAGCAGCGAGCGCGAACGATAGTCCGCGACAGCTCCGAGTCCCGTGCTGATCGGTTCGGGCGCTATTCTGGCGCTCATGACCGGCATTCCCAATTATCAACTAGCTGGGAAGCATGCCGGTCCCGGCTTTCGTCCCGCTTTCGCGGCTCGGGACAATTTTCAGAAAACTGTAGCGATCAAAGGGCCCGGTTGATCGACACGCCGCTGGCGATCTGCGGCGGCTGGCCGGCGATCTCGCCGTTGGCGCCGTAGGTCTTGGGGCGTGCTTTGGCGCTCATCGCCTTGGCCACGTCTGTGAGCAGGTCCTCGGTGACGGAGCGTGCCGTGGCGATGACGCGCAGGTTTTCCGCCATCTGCATCGCTAGCTTGTCATGGCCGCCGAGCAGCGCCTCCACCAGTTCCGGCGCCTCGGCCCGGAGCCGCGGCCCCTGGCGCTGCACCGATCGGGCAAAGCCCATGTAGTCCTGCGCCAGCCGGGTCTTCTCGGCAGTCAGCTCGCCGGCATCCTTGGCGCGGCCGGCGCGGAGCAGGGTGGTTTCCTGGTTCAGCACCACGACCAGGCTCTCGAGCGTTTCCATGGCGAGCCCGCAGAGTTCCGCGGCGGGCAGAGAGTCGAGAGCCGCGAGGCGTTCGGCAGCAGCATTCATCATTTACAGCGCTCCACTGATTTTTGTTGGCGTCGTGTTCTTGGGGATCGAGTTCTGCGCGGCTTCCTGCGCCGCGATGAGGTCCGGCAGCAGGGCATCGGCGAGGCCCACACCACCCGAGCGGGCCAGCACGTCGGCCATCTGTTCGGCCTGCATGCCGCGCCATGTCTCCTCGGCGAAGCCGCCGCCCATGGCGCTTTCGTCGGTCTTCAGCGAGGAGAACATTTCCTTCATCAAAGTGTTGAGGAAAACACCTTCAAGGTCCTTTGCCTGCTCGCGAAGATGTCCAACCTGGGCAGGCGAGAGTGTGGTCGTCTTGCTTTGGCTGGCGTAGCCGAGGCCAGAGGCGGAACTCAGCATCAGAGCACCTCGATCTCGGCCTGCAGCGCGCCGGAGGCCTTCACTGCCTGCAAGATGGCGATGAGATCGCGCGGGCTGATGCCTAGAGCGTTGAGGCCGTCGACCAGTTGCTGGAGGCTGACCGATTCCGGCACCACCGCGAGTTTGGTCTCACTGGTGTTTACGGAGAGGTCGGTGCGCGGCTCGACTGCGGTCTGCCCCAGGCTCAGCGGATTGGGCTGCACCACCGTCGGGCTCTCGGCGATGGTCACCGTGAGGTTCGATTGCGCCACCGCGACGGTCGAGACCCGCACATCCTTGCCCATGACGATGATGCCGGAGTTCTCGTCGATGACAATCTTCGCGGGCAGGTCGGTTTCGATCACCAACTGCTCGATATCGGTGAGCAGGTCGACAATGTTGCCGTTGAAGTTGCGGGGCAGGTTAAGCCGGATGGTCGCCGGATCCTCAGGCGTCGCGCAGGGCACGCCGATGAAGTCGTTGATGGCGAGGGCGATGCGCCGCGAGGTGGTGAGGTCGGGGTTGCGGAGCGCCAGCCGCAGCGTGCGTTGCGCGCCGAGTACGAAGCCGATTTCGCGCTCGATCAGGCCGCCCGAGGAAATGCGACCGGTCGTCGGGACGCCCGACACCACCGAAGCGGCGTCGCCTTCGGCCGAGAAGCCGTTGATGGTCACCGAGCCCTGGGCGATTGCGTAAACCTCGCCATCGGCCCCGAGCAGCGGAGTTACCAGCAGTGTGCCGCCCTGCAGGCTCTTGGCGTCGCCGAGAGCGGCGACGTTGACGTCGAGCCGCGAGCCCTGGGTGGAGAAGGCCGAGAGGTTGGCCGTCACCATCACAGCGGCGACGTTGGCGGTTCGCATGTTCTCGCCGCGGGTGTTGACGCCCAGCCGTTCCAGCATCGCCTGCAGGCTCTGCTTGGTGAAAGGCGAGTTGTTGAGGCCGTCGCCGGTACCGTTGAGGCCTACGACCAGGCCATAACCGACCAGCTGGTTGTCGCGCACGCCCTCGATGTTGACGACGTCCTTGATGCGGGCTGCGGCGGCGTAGGTAACGCTCGGCTGCGGCACGAGCAGCACTGCGGTCATCAGGCCGAGCAATGCGCGCTTGAGATTGATTTTAGCCATCTGGCAGTCCCCGAAAGTGCGGCACATCCCCATGCGCCGTGATTGCCAGTGGTGTTGCGAGAACCGTGCCAAGTTTGCTCGTTGGAACTAGTGTATTGAAATTGCACATAAAAACAGAAAACCAGAGTGCCGGTGGAGGCCAGGTCGGCAAGTCCTGCCGGGCGGGTTAACGTTTGCTTAACCGCTGACGGCAGATTTTGCCGGGCAGGCGACGAGACGGGTGAGTCCGGTGCGGATCGAAAACAATGCGTGGGTAGGTAATGTGGCGGGGCGCTCAGCGGCCGGTCGCAGTTCGTCCGGCGCGGCGTTCGAGATCGGGCAGGGGCCGCAGGCGCAGGAAGCTCGTCCCACCGCCACGATCGCCGCCGCCACGTCGCTTGACGCCCTGTTGGCGCTGCAGGCGGTCGAGGATCCGCTGCTGAAGCGCAAGAAAGTGGTTCGCCGCGGCGCTCAGCTGATCGATACGCTCGAGGGGCTGCGCAGCGACCTGCTGGTCGGCCGGATGGCTGAGGGGCGCCTCAACCAGCTCATGGCTGTGTTGACCCAGGCGCGGGAGCAGAGCGAGCCCGGATTGGACGCGCTGCTCGACGATATCGAGCTCAGGGCCCGCGTCGAGCTGGCCAAACGCGGACTGTACCTCGCCTGACACAGTCGGGAACTACCTGCTCACGTGTTAATCACCAAGCTTTTGAACGCTTGCAGAACATACCCTTACGCCACTATAAGGCCCGCCATTAGGGGCGTTTTGGAATCGAGTCAGAATGTCGACTGAAGTTCTTGAATACCGACCTACTCAGGACGAACCATTTATGAACCCGCGGCAGCGGGAGTACTTCCGGCAGAAGCTGGAGCGGTGGAAGAGCGAGATCCTCGCAGAAAGCCGCGAAACGCTCGAGAACCTGCAGGAAGAAAGCCAGAACCATCCGGACATGGCCGACCGCGCCTCCTCGGAGAGCGATCGTGCCCTTGAGCTCCGCACCCGCGATCGGCAGCGTAAGCTGATTTCAAAGATCGACGCGGCGCTCAAGCGGATCGAGGACAACACCTACGGCTACTGCGAAGAAACCGGCGATCCGATTGGTATCGCCAGGCTCGACGCCCGGCCGATCGCCACGCTCTCCCTGGAAGCCCAGGAAATGCACGAGCGGCGCGAGAAGGTGTACCGCGACGAGTGATAAGCAAGGCCCGCAGCGATGCGGGCCTTCTTGTTTTGGCTTTCAGCCGGTTGCACAGACCGCTCAGTCAGCGGCCGAGCAGCATGCCGATCTTGGCGGCGACCAGCCGGGCCACGAACGTGAATGGCACGCCGCTGACGCTCGGCATGTCCGCGGGCAGCGCGACGTCATCGGGCGTGAACCTGGTGTTGATTCGCATCTCCAGCGGCGGAGCTTCAGCCGCGAACCGGTCGCGATAGATCGGCGTCCAGTGCAGGATCGGGGCCAGTTGCACGAGCATGGCGGAGTTGCAGCAACTGGCCACCATGCGGCTCGTGGTCGAGCTTGGCTTGAGCTTGTAGCTCTCCAGAAGCTCCGCGCCCTTTGTGCATCGGATGCGATCGTTGCGGTAGAGTGCGTAGGGCGTGCCAGAGCCGGCATCCAGAATCGCGGGCGCGCCGGGTAGGGCCTCGATCATGCGGGAGCCGGTCTGGCAGTCGTCGCAATGGCAGACGACGCTGATGACCGGCGCGCCGCTCATCTCGACCTCCACCTGGCCGCACACGCAGCGTGCCACATACCGGGGCGTCCGACTCATCTCCCAGGGTTGCCGTAGGCGGCCAGAAATACGCGGACACCGGCCTCGGCATTGCGTCTGAGTTCCGCTGGCGAGGGTATTGCAGCGTCGCCGAGCAGCATGGCCTGGTTCAGCGGTGCCGACATGATCAGCCAGTTGAAGTGGGAAGCGGCGGTCGCGGGGTCGTCGATCTTCAGCAGGCCGCGTTGGGCAAGGCCCTGAAAGACCGAGGCAAGCATCGCCATGGCCCGCGCCGGTCCGCGCTCGTACAGCACCTTTGCCAGTTCGGGAAAACGCGTTACCTCGCCGATCACCAGGCGCCGCAACTGCATGATCCGGGGCGTCAGTACAACCGTGAGTTGCCGCAGGGCGTATTCGACCAGATAGGCCGCAAGGTCGTCGCCTTCGGGGAGCTGTTCGACATCGTTGTGCACCAGGTCGCCCGCGCCGGTCGTCATGCCGCTGACGATCTCGATGAACAGCGCCTCCTTGCTGGAGAAATGTTTGTAGACGGTCTGCTTGGATACCGCTGAGAGCGCCGCGATCTCATCCATGTTGGTGCCGAGGTAGCCGCTCTTCAGGAACACCTCGGTTGCCGCATCGAGGATCGCCCGCCGTTTGCGGGCGGAGCGCCCGTCGCTTTCCGCGTCCGTCGCTTGGTCGGTCACCTCAGATCCCATCGCCCACTTCCAAAACGTCCCACAGCCCGGATTGACCGCACAGTACTGGACAGTCTAGTTTCTGACAATAGACAGAACTGGACGGTCCAGTTCTAGCTGGCGACCTGCCGGCAGACGGGGCGCCGATCAGAAGCGGAGAGTTGGATGCCAAACAGAAGCTTCATGCTGGCCGTCGCAGTAGCAGGCTCGGTGGCCCCCGCAGCGCCGCCGGTCCTGGCGCAGACCACGATCAAACCTCATTCCGATGTGCAATCCACAGGAGACGTCACCATGACCCAGTCGACCAGGTCAGCCACGCTCAAGGTTCCCGGCGCCACCCTCTACTACGAGGTGCAGGGAACCGGCCCGATGCTGCTCATCATCGCCGGCGGTCCGCAGGATGCTGGGGTGTTCGCGGAGCTCTCGAAGCACCTCGCCGACCACTACACCGTCGTCGCATACGATCCGCGCGGCAACTCGCGCAGTACATTCGACGGCGAGGTGAAGGCCCTGTCGATGGACGAGCAGGCCGATGATGCGGCGCGGCTGATCGAGGTGGTTGGCGGTGGCTCGGCCTATGTGTTCGGCACCAGCGGCGGCGCGCAGATCGGGCTGAACCTCACGGCGCGCTATCCGAAGCTGGTGAAGGCGCTGGTCGCGCATGAGCCGCCGACGGTGATGCTGCTCGATGATCCGACCGAGGCGATGGCCGTCGATCAGGACCTCTACGCTACCTACAAGCGTGATGGCGTCGACGCCGCGATGGGCAAGTTCTTCGCCGACAATGGCCTCGACGCGTCCGCTAACATGGACGACGCGCCTCCCGAGTTCGCGATGCCGCCGGAAGAGGTCGAGACCTTTGCCCGGGTCAGCGGCAATTTCGAGTACCGGCTGGCGCACGGCCTGATGCCGCTGTCGCTGTATCGCCCGGAGGTCGACACGCTCCGCAGCGGCGATCCGCCGATCGTCGTTGCCATCGGCGAGATGTCAAAGGGACAGCCGATCGAGGAGATGGGGTTGGCCTTGGCCCGCAAGCTGAGCGTGGCGCCGGTGCCGTTCCCAGGCGACCACATGGGCTTCGGTCCGCAGGCACCGCAGTTCGCCGAAGCGCTGCATCAAACGCTCAGCGCCAACTGAACCACCTACAGATCCCGGCCCCGGCCGGGATCTTCGTCGGCGCTCGCCTAGTGGAAAGCGCGGAAGGACGAGATGTTGCTATCCAGCCACCAGGGCAGGTTAGCGACATCACGATTGAAGGCCTCGCAGCGGCGGAAGTTGCGATCCTCGCACACCTGCACGGTCATGAAGCCGCGGATGCTGATCGAGGAAATGCGGTTGTTCCAGACGCCGAGATTGCTGTTGCTGTCACCGGGCCGGACACAGAAGCTGCGGCCGCGGAAGCGGACGTTCTCGTAGAAGCACGCGCCGCGGCCGATGGCCGAGCCACCACCGCTATCACCGCCGCCACCGGTGCGCGAGAGGAAGTTCTGCGATACCCAGCCGCTGGGACCGCCGTGATTGACCCAGCACCAGCCGCCAGTGCAGTTGCTCACCCGCACGCTCTGGCCGCTGCGTAGCACGTCGACGACGGCGTAGCTGGTTCCTGGCCCGCGCCGGACATTCACATTGGCAGTCGCTACGGCGTTGCCGACGCCGCTGCCGCCACCCGGATTGTCCGGGACGATGACGAATGTCTCCTGGGCAGATGCCTGGGTGAACGCCCCCAGGCCGGCGACCATAACGGCCGCCAGGAACAGTACTTTCAGCATTTCGATCTCCTCACATGCGGCTGGCGGTGAAGACCCGCGGTCCCTTGAAGCGGACGCTGGGGCGATAGGTGCAGCGCAGCGACTGGATCAAGAGCGAGCCGATCCGTCCGAAGATGCGGCCGGCCGGCCGGCAATCCATCGTCGCGCGCTCCCACGCAACGCCACCGCCGCACGATGCGCGCTGGATGTCGGCGTGGATGTCCCGACCATTGGCGCGCCAGGTCAGCCGGCCGTCGCAGCGGACGCCTCCACCACGCACAGTGTAGGAGCCCGGCCGGGTCAGGCAGAAGTTGAACTGGTAGGGGCCGAACAGTGTCTGGTTGGCCCGGTAGCAGCCGTTGACTGGCACGCCCTGTGGATGATCGGGGACGATGACGAAGGGCTCCTGCGCAACTGACGGTGCTGGCAGCACCGGCGTCAGCGCGAAGCATGCGGAAACAAGCAACGTGAGGAGATTGCGCAATGTACGCTCCCGTACAAAGATGATGGAGAGTTGTCGGCTAGCTCTATGTCGTTGTTGATATCAAGTGACGGCGATATGAAGTACGATAACTGACCTTATCGGTTCAAAATGACTGAAGCTAGTCGTCAAATTGTTGAGATTCATTTGATGACACATGGACGAGCGCGGCGAGCGGAAGCTTAGTCAATGCCTGAGATTACTGATGGCGCGTTTACGCGGAGAGCCGATATGGCCCGCAGCAGGCTGCCCAGAGAGCTTGGCCACCCCGAGGCAGGTGAGGGGGCGACGTTGAGCAAGCAGCCCGCCGCGCCGCGACAGATCCGCGAACCCTCCTATTTCGACGCCTTGGCCCCACTCGTGGTGCTGGCGGTGCTGATTGCCGGCGCCGTCATGCTGTTCGGGCTCGATGCAACAGATGGGCCGCTGCAGGTCGCCATCATCCTCGCCGCGATGTTCACCTCGTTCATTGTCATGAAGAACGGCCATAGCTGGGAGGAGGTGGCCGAGGCCGGACGGAAGGGCGTCTCCTCGGTGGTCAGCGCGATCTTCATCCTGTTCGCCGTCGGGGCGCTGATCGGCACCTGGAACATGTCCGGCACCATCCCGACGCTGGTGTACTATGGCATCCAGGTGATCAACGCCGACTGGTTCTATCTCGCTTCGGTGCTGGTCTGCGCCGCCATTGCCATGGGCATCGGAAGTTCATGGACCACCGCCGGCACGATTGGGGTGGGGCTCGTCGGGTTGTCGGTCCTCGCGGGCGTGTCGCCCGCCATCACGGCCGGCGCCGTGATTTCCGGCGCATATGTCGGCGAGAAGCTCTCCCCGCTGTCGGAGACCGCCATTCTCGCCGCGCAGCTCACCGGCACGACGATCTACGACCACCTGCGGGCGCAAATCTGGACATCGGTACCTGCGCTGGTCATCGCGGTGCTTGGCTTCAGCATCCTCGGCTGGGCGGACAGTTCCAGTGGCGCAGGCGACAGCGTTATCGCCTCCGAGCTGTCGGCGCTTTCGCACCTGTTCAACATCACGCCGCTCAGCCTCCTGCCGCTAGTGCTGCTGGTGGTGCTGTCGATCCTACGCGTGCCGCCATCGCTCGCCATCACCGGGTCGGCGTTGTGCGCCGCGGCGCTGGCCCCATTCCTGCAGGTCGAGGCGGTGCTGCGCTTCGTCAACGAGCCCTCACTGCCGCTCCCCGCTGCATTCATGAAGGCGGCTTGGGAGGCGATGTCGTCCGGCTTCCGGGCCAATTCCGGCATCGAGGTGGTCGACGGCCTGCTGTCGCGCGGCGGCATGGCGAGCATGCTGTTCACCATCTGGCTGATCCTCGGCGCACTGGTCTACGGCACGCTACTCGACGAGTTCGGCCTGCTGCTGAAGCTGGTGACCCCGGTGCTGATGCGGGCCCGCAGCACCGGCTCACTGGTCTCCACTGTGGTCGGCACCGCCTTCGGGCTCAATGTCGTGGCGGGCGACCAGTATGTCGCCGTCGTGCTCCCGGCGCGTATCTTCCGGGCCGAGTTCAGGAAGCGCGGCCTGGCGCCGACCAACCTGTCGCGTGCGGTGGCCGATGGCGGCAGCGTCACCTCGCCACTGATTCCATGGAACTCGTGCGGCGCCTACATGGCCGCCGTACTGGGGGTGCCAACGCTGGTCTACCTACCGTTCTGCCTGTTCAACATCGCGAGCCCGCTGATCACCATGTTCTACGGCTTCAGCGGCATCAAGATCGAGCGAATCGACCCGCAGCACACGGACGCGCCCACCGAAGTGGTGCCAACGCCCTAGGCGACAGCGGCGCGCGGCGTGTCGTCCAGAGCCCCCACCATGTACTGCACCAGCTCGGACGCATTGGTCTCGCCGGTCCGTTTCTCGGTTACCTTGCGCCCCCGATGCATCACCACGATGCGGTCGGCGACTGCGAACACGTCCGGCATGGTGTGGGTGATGAGGATCACCGGGACACCCTGGTCGCGGAGGCGTCGGATCAGCTCAAGCACCTTGTGCTGCTCGGGCACGCCCAGGTTATTGGTCGGCTCGTCCATGATCATCAGGCGCGCCTTCCAGTAGATGGCTCGGGCGATCGCCACCGCCTGGCGCTGGCCGCCGGAGAGGCTCTCGATCGGCTGGGTCAGGCTGGGGAAGTGGATGTCGAGCGCCGCAAGGCTGCCTTCGGCCTCGACCAGCATCTGCCTGTCGTTCAGCGTGCTGATGAGGCCGCCCAGATAGCGGTGCTTCATCTCGCGGCCGAGGAAGATGTTGGCCGGAACGTCGAGATTGTTGGCCAGCGCCAGGTCCTGGTAGATCGTCTCGATGCCCACGCGCCGTGCGTCGATCGGGCGGGGGAAGCTCACGGGCTTGCCCTCGAAGCGGATCTCGCCTCCGTCGGCCAGATGCACGCCCGAGACGCACTTGATCAGCGTCGACTTGCCGGCGCCGTTGTCGCCCAGCAACGCCACCACCTCGCCGGGATTGATGTCGAGGCTGACGTCGTTGACGGCGGTGAGGCCGCCAAAGCGCTTCACCATGTTGCGGATCGAGAGGACGGGCTCGGTCATGAGCGGCCTCCCCGGCGGCCGAGGATCAGGTCGCGCGACTGGTCGATCAGCACCGCGATGATCACCACCGCGCCGACGACGATGAATTGCCAGAACGCCGGCACGTTGAGCATCACCAGACCGGTAGTCAGCACTGCGATGATCAGCGCGCCGATCACGGTGCCGATGATCGAGCCGGCGCCGCCGAATAGGCTGACGCCGCCTATGATCACCGCGGCAATGGAGCTCAGGAGCAGTGCGTCGCCGATCACCGCCGAGCCGGCGGTGAACCGCAGCGTCGAAAGGAACCCGGCGACGCCGGCGGTGGCCGAGCTCAGCATGTAGAGCTTGATGATATGGCGATCGACCGGGATGCCGGTGCGCAAAGCCGCCTGCATGTTGCCGCCAATGGCGTAGGTGTGACGCCCGAACTGGGTGCGGCGGAGCAGGAAAATGCAGAGCATCACCACGATCGCGGTGATCACCACCGGCCAGGGGAGGATGCGGTCCATCTGGCGCAACAGTTCGCCGGTGACCTCGGGCCTGTCGAGCACGTAGAAGCCGCCGCCCTCGCCACGCACCCAGTAGAACAGCGACTCGTTGCCGTAGTCGCGGATTTCGGCGGGCAGGCCGATGACCGTGGTGTTCTCGGAAAACAGCAGCGCCATGCCCCGGACGATGAACGAGGTGCCGAGCGTGACGATGAAGGCCGGCACCTTAAGCTTGGCGATGATCAGCCCGTTGCAGAGCCCGACCACCGCCGCACCGCCGACCGCCGCGATGAAGCCGAGCACCACCGACAGGAACAAAGGCACGCCGGCATTGTACGAGGCGCGGATCGCATGGGCCGACAGGACCGAGGCAAGGCTCATCACCCAGCCGACGCTGAGGTCGATGCCGGCGGAAATGATGACGAAGGTCTGGCCCAGCCCGAGCAGCAGCACCGGCACGATAGCGACGAGAATGTTCTGGCTATTGCGAACGGAAAGGAATGTTGCCCCGCCGAACAGCGGCACCGCGACGATGAAGAACAGGATCATCAGGGCGAGGAAGACCCACGCCCAGAGCCGGCTCGCCATCAGGATGAAGCGCTTGCCGGCCGAGAGGGTTGGCTCCTCGAAACCCGCCATTGCCTTGGTGTCCGCCACGTGGCCCCCGAAAACGCTCGAAACGACAGGTTATGCCGAGGGCGCCGCAGCGTCCTCGGCACGGCTAGGCTGGGGTACCGTCAGTTGCCGGTCTTGTAGATGAAGCGCGAGAAGTTCGGATCGGTGACGTTGTCCTTGTCGAGGATCGCGAAACCGGTCTCGACGCGCTTGGGCAAGCTGGTCACGCCCGCTGCATCGGCAACCGCGAACTGCACGGCCATGTAGCCCATGTCGAATGGCTTCTGTGCCAGCACCAGCGACACCACACCCTTGCCCATGAGCTCGATGGCCTCGGCCGTCGCGTCGTAGGCCACAACCTGCACATGCCCGCCGAGCCCGGCATTCACCACCGCATTGCCAGCGCCACCGGCGCTGAACACGTTCGTGCCGAAAACGCCGGCGAGGTCGGGGTTCTGCTCGATCACGGCAGCGGTCTGCTGCGCGGCCTTGTTCTGGTCGTCGAGGTTGTAGTCGGGCCCCAGCACCTTGATGTCGGGGAACTCGTTCTTCATCACCTCGGCAAAGCCTTGCTCGCGGCCTTCGACCGACGAGACGTTGGGGTTGGTGGAGTTGATGTAGACCGTGCCCTTGCCGCCGATCGCCTTGGCGAGGCCGCGGGCCGAGATGCGGCCGCCTTCGACGTTGTCCGAGCCGATATAGCTGATCGGGAACTTCACCGGGCCGTTGGCGTAGTCGCCATCACCGAGGAAGGTGTCCACGGTGATGATCTTGATGCCGGCATCGAGCGCTGCCTGCAGCGGCGCCACCATCTGGTCCTTATCAGTTGGCGCGGTGATGATGTAGTTGAGGTCGCCGCGGGCGACCAGCGCATCGAGGATCGGGGTCTGCGCCTCGACGCCCCAGGTCGGCGGCACCTGGGTGACGACTTCGACACCGAGGTCCTTGGCCGCGGCTTCGACGCCAAGTTGCATCACTTGGTAGAATGGGTCGACCACGCCCGGCAGGAAGCCGATCTTGATATCGGCGGCCGAAACGACGGCAGTTGAGAGCAGAAGCGTGCCCAACAGGGCAGCAGTCATAGTCGACGCACGACGCATCGCAGTCCTCCCCTCTATTGTTATGGCCCGGCGGCTCCTTAGAACTCCACCGCCGGATGGCTAACGATAGGCCCGCACAGTCATATTTGTAAACTGGTTGGATAAATTCTTGACCGTCACTTAGCCGAGCGCCACTTCGCGCTGGATTCCGATCGCCCCGAGGAAATCGCGATCATGGCTCACCACCAGCAGGGCGCCGTCGTACGCGCTCAGCCCGGCCTCCACCGCCTCGATGGCGTGGATGTCGAGATGATTGGTCGGCTCGTCGAGGATCAGCAGCTCGGGCGGACGTCCGCTGCCGAGGGTGCAGGCCAACCCCGCGCGCAGCATCTCGCCGCCGCTCAGCTGGCTCACCGGCTTCAGTGCCGCATCGGCCCGGAACATGAATCGGGCAAGGGCGGCGCGCGCAGCGTTCTCGGCATCGTCCGGGTTCAGCCGCAGATAGTTTTCGCGGATGGTTTGGCCCGGATCGAGCAGGCTCACCTCCTGGTCGAGCAGGGCGTGCCGCCGGGCGATCCGCACCGCGCCACTCACCGGCGCAAGCGCACCGGTGATCAGCCGCAGCAGGCTCGTTTTTCCCGACCCATTCGGCCCAGTGATCGCAACGCGCTCGGGCCCGGTGATCGCAAGGCTGAGATCGCGGATCAGCGGAGCCTCGAGCACCGGACCGCCGGTTAGCCGGTCGAGCTGCAGCACGGTCGTGCCGTTCGAGAGGCCGCTCGGCTCCAGCTTCACCGCCATCGGCTGCAGCACTTCGATCTCCAACTTGGCGGCGACCAGCGCGCTGCTGGCCGAGGCGCGACGGCGTTCGCTGAGCTTGGCCTGTTCGCCGCCGGTCTTTTCCGAGTTGTCTTTCATGCCGCCCAGCATGATCCGCGGGATATCGCCTTTGGCTGCCTTTCGGGCGCCGGCTCCGTCCTTCTTGGCTTTGCGCTCGCGCATCATCTGCGTCTTGCGGTCCAGTTCGCCAAGCGTGCGACCCGCTGTGGCGAGGCCATGCTCCGCTGCCGCTAGTTCGGCGTCCTTCCGCTCACGATAGAGGTCCCAGTTGCCGCCATAGGTGCGGGCGCCGAGCGTCGTCAGTTCGACAATCGCGTCCATCTCCCTCAACAAAGCCCGGTCGTGGCTGACGACGATCGCGCCGCCGCGCCAGCTCCGCAGCAGCTCTGCCACCGCAGCTCGCCCGTCACGATCGAGATTGTTGGTCGGCTCGTCGAGCAGCAGCATGTCCGGCTGGTCAAGCAGCAAGGCGGCCAGAGACAGCCGCGTGTGCTGCCCACCGCTGAGTGTCGCAATCGAGCGGTCGAGCGTCAGCGGCGGCAGGCCGACTTCGGCAAGCTCCGCCTCGATGCGCGAGGGCAGCAGCCAATCGGCCTCGGCGGCATCATCCACCGTACCGGCGCCGGCCTCCAGCCGGTCGAGCCGTGCCAGTTGTTCGGCACAACCAAGGGCCTCGGCGACGCTGGCGTCCGAGCGCTGTACCGCTTGCCGCAGCACGCCGAGCGTGCCCGACACGACAATCTCGCCGCGCGACGGCGCGAGTTCGCCAACCAGCAGCTTGAGCAGCGTGGTCTTGCCGGTGCCGTTGCGGCCGATCAGGCCGGTACGGACGGGGCCGAACGAGAGGTCGAGGTCTGAGAAGAGAGTGACGCCACTAGGCGTCTTGTAGCTCACTGCTTTGAGCGAAATAGAACCGGGCATAGTTGGACTCCGGGTGACGGATCAGGGTGTTTTGATCGGTCAGTCGGTCGTCCATCGGGCACCAGCCTGTTGAGTTGCGGATGGCCGGAAAATAGGTACGTCGGCCCGGATGTCAACCTCAGGGCGGATCGATGGTGCGGTTGGCGGCGATTGCCGCGAACCAGTTGGGCGGGCGCTCGATCATCCGCCGCACCACCGGGCGTTCCGGCCCCTGATGCAGGTTGCGCAACTGCTCGCCGATCACCTCATCGGCGTGCGTGAGGCGTTGGTTGTGCCGCGCATACTCGGTCCAGGTCGGGCTTTTGTAGCTCTCGATCCAGACGTCAGTCTGGCTGAGATCGCGGCGCAGCACCCATTCGCGAGCGCCATCGCGCATCCGCACCCGCTTCCGGTCCGCCATCACGCGCAGGAATTCACGCACGTCCTGCGGCCGGATCTTGTACTCGATGCTGATGACGATCGGACCGGAGCGCGGCTCGATCGGCAGGCTGATCTGCGGCTCCTGCCAGCGGTTCGCCGGATCGAGGTCGAGCATAACGCGCGGCGGAATTGCCAGCACCAGCCCGACAGCAGCGCCGACCACCAGGGCGATCGCCGAGGCCAGAAGGGCGGTGCTCACGCCGAACTCCTCGCCGGCGAGACCCCACAGCCAACTACCAGCCGCGAGGCCGGCAAAGGTCGCCGTCTGGTACAGCGACAGCGAACGCCCCACCACCCAACGCGGCGTCGAGAGTTGCACCGTCACGTTGAACAGGGTCAGCGCCAGCACCCAGCAAGCGCCGCCGAGCAGCAGGGCAACGCCCGTCAACCAGGGAGAGGGGCTGAGCCCGGTGGTCGCAGCGCAGGCGGCAAAGCCGAGGAATGCCAGGCGGACAATCGCTTCGCTGGAGAACTGCTCTGCCAGCCGGGCGCTGACCAGCGCGCCGCCCACGGCGCCAAGGCCGAAGGCGCCAAGCAGCAGACCGTAGACCAGCGGGCCGCCGTCCTGGATCTGGCTCGCCACCACCGGCAGCAGCGCCAGCACCGAGCTGGCGGTGAGGCCGAAGATGAAGCTGCGGACCAGCACCTTTCCCATCTGCGGCGACAGCGCCATGTAGCGAACGCCGGCAAACATCGCCGCGCCAACCGCCTCACGGGGCAGGCCGGCCGGGGTCGGTGCCGGCTTCCAGCGCAACAGCACAAACAGCAGCCCGAGATAGCTGAAGAGGTTCACCGCAAACGCCGCTGCCGCTCCTGCGACGGCCACGATGATGCCGCCGACCGCCGGGCCGAGGCTACGCGACAGGTTGAAGCCGATGGAGTTGAGCGCCACCGCCGAGCCGACGCTGGAGCGCGGCACCAGGTCGCCCACCGAGGCTTGCCAGGAGGGGTTGTTCATGGCCGTGCCGCAGCCGATGAGGAAGGTGAAGGTCAGCAGCAGCCACGGGGTGATCAGCCCCATCAGCGCGGTGATGGTCAGCAGCGCCGACACCGCCAGCATGAAGAACTGCGCCGCCAGCATCACCCGGCGGCGCGGGAAGTTGTCGGCAATGGCCCCGCCGAGCAGCGAGAACAGCATGATCGGCAGCGAGGTCGAAGCCTGCACCAGCGCCACCAGATCAACCGAGTTGGTCAGCGCCGTCATCATCCAGGCCGCGCCGACGCCCTGGATCAGGGCGCCGAAGCTCGAGACGAGGTTGGCGATCCAGATATTCCGGAATGTGCCGTGCTGCAGAGGCTGCAGGACCGATTGTCGATCCTTGGCCATAGCCGTCCTCCCGATCAGCCCAGATAGCGGCGCGTCAGGTGCTCCTGGAAGTGCTTGGAGTTCAGTTTCTCGCCGGTCGCGCGCTGCAGCAGGTCCGGGGTCGAGTACTTGCTCGCCTGGCTCCAGATCTTCTCCCGCCGCCAGTCGTTGATGCCGACGAAGCGGCCGTTGCGCATGTCCTCGCGGGCGCTGGGCTGGTCGCGCTCGATGGCGCTCCACAGCTGTGCCGCGATGATGGCGCCCAGCGTGTAGCTCGGGAAATAGCCGATGGCGCCCGACGGCCAGTGCACGTCCTGCATCGGGCCATCCTTCATATTGTCGATGGTCGAGAGACCCAGGTACTCACGCATCTTGGCGTCCCAGGCCTCCGGCACATCCTTGGGCGCGAGCTTGCCGCCGATCAGGTCCTGCTCCATCTCGAAGCGCAGGATGACGTGCAGCGGGTAGGTGGCCTCGTCGGCGTCGACGCGGATTAGGCCGCGCTCGATGAAGTGGACATGCGCCAGCACGTCCTCCAGATCCCAGCCGGCAATCGCTTCCTCACCGAGCTTCTCGCGCACGTGCGCCATGGCCCATTCCCAGAACTCGGGCGAGCGGGCGATCTGCTTTTCGACGAACAGGCTCTGGCTCTCGTGCATCGCCATGCCGCGCGCCCGGCCGACCGGCCAGTGCGTCCATTCCTTCGGCAATCCCTGCTCGTAGAGGCCGTGCCCGGTCTCGTGCAGGATGCCCATCAGCGAGGTAAGGAACTCGGCCTCGGTGTAGCGGGTGGTCATGCGGATGTCGGTCGGCACGCCGCCGCAGAACGGGTGGTGCGAGACGTCCAGCCGGCCATGCTCGAAGTCGAAGCCGACGGCCTCCATCATCACGAGGCCGAGGGCCTTCTGCTTATCTATGGCGAACGGCGCGTTCAGCGGCTTCAGCGGGCGCTTGGCCAGTTTTTCTTCCTGATGCGCCAGTGCGGCCGGGACGAAATCCCTGAGGAACGTTTTGAGGTCGGCGAACACCGGCGCCACGTCCGCAACGCGGTTGCCCGGGTCGTACTGCTCCATCAGCGCGTCGTAAGGCGACAGGCCCAGTACATCGGCGCGCAGTTGCGCCTCTTCCCGCGCTGTCGCCACCAGCCCTTCGAACGCCGGCAGAAAGCCCGCCCAGTCGCCGGTCGGCCGCAGTTCGCGCCAGAGCTGCTCGGCGCGAATGCGGGCGTTCACTTGCTTGCGGACGAAATCGGCCGAGAGGCAGGTCATGTTGGTATGGACGCGGCGGAACTCACGGATCGCGAGCGTCTGCATCTCATCGAGCGGCTCGGCCTCGGCATCGCCCAGCCAGTCGCCGACCTCGGGCGCGGTCGCCATCTCGTGGTACATGCCCGCCAGCGTTCCCATGGTTTCGGCGCGCTTTTCGCCACCGCCCACCGGCATCATCACCGCCTCGTCGACGCCCAGCATCGACTGCGCGTGCTCGATGGCTTCGAGCTTGCGGCTCAGGGCATCGAGTTTGGAGAAGGCGGAATTGGCGGACATCAGAGTCTCCGAAATGCGAGTGGCGAGTAGTGAGTAGCGAATAGGACCGTAGAGGTCACGCCCAAACGATCGTTGCATTTGAATGGGGAAAGGGCGCAGCCGGGGAGACTGCGCCCTTGATGGCGGGCTCTATTCTGGAACCTGCCGGGGCCGATCGCACCAATGGGGGATTGCGCGGTCGGCGAGGGGGGAAGGGAACTAGAAGGGCAGGATCGCGTCGGCGATCTGCTGACCGTAGCGCGGCTGCTGCACCTGAGTGATCTGGCCGCGGCCGCCGTAGGAGATGCGGGCTTCGGCGATCTTGGACGAGGGAATGGTGTTGTCGGCGTGGATGTCTTCCGGCCGTACGATACCGGCGACGATAAGTTCGCGAACCTCGAAATTCACCCGCACTTCCTGCCGGCCTTCGATCACCAGGTTGCCGTTGGGCAGCACCTGCACCACCACCGCCGCGACCTGGGTGGCGAGGCTTTCCTTGCGGTTCACCGAGCCCGAGCCGCCGTCGGCCATGTCGCCCGATGTCGTGATCTTTCCCGAGGCCTGCACATCGGCCAGCGGCACCTTGCCGCCGAAGATCGAGCCCAGCACACCGCCGACACTGCCTTCCGATGACGAGTTACGCTCGCGGTCAGTGGAGTTGGAGATCTTGGCACTGTCGTCGATGGTGACCATAACCGTCAGGATGTCGCCGATCTTGTGGGCGCGCTGGTCCTTGAAGAAGCCGCGGGCTTCGTTGGAGAACAGCGAGTTCGGCTGGTAAGAGGCCACCACCGGTTCCGGCATCGGCATCTGCACCGGGCGGTAGCCCGCCTGTGCCGTGGGATCGGCGATGGCGGTCAGCCGCGGCTGCTCGCCCACCAAAGCCAGCTGGTCGAAGGTCGAGCACCCGGCGAGGAGCGCGGTGAGGGCGAGAGCGGCGAAGAGTTTCATCGGGTTCATTTCGTTTGTCCTTTCGCCCATCACAGCCCGGCGACCTGAAGCTTCGTGGCAGCGGTGGTGATCTCCACCGCGCCGTTGGCGGTCGCGACGCCGTTGAGGATTTTGCGCGTAACGGTGTTCATCACCTGCACCGGCTGGCCGACCACGGCATCGGCTAGCGACTGCCCGACCACCGTGAGAGTCATCGGACCGGTGCGCAGCAGCACGGTCACCTGGGTATTGCGGTGCACGGCCAGCGGCTCGGTCACGTCGGCGGCCTTCAGCATCACGCCGGCGCGCGAGTTGCGGCGCAGCTGCTTGCCGATCAGGTCGTCGAGGTTCTCGATGCCGGACTGGTCGGCGTAGTCCAGCGGCACGCGCTTCATCTCGATATCGTTGGGGCCGAGTACCGCGCCCGCCTTGAGCGAGGCGGCGAGGTGCGGAACCTCAACCAGCATGTCGAGGCTGCCTGATACATCGACCGGCAGTTCGACGCCGGCGATCTGGAAGCGGGCCACAAAGCTCGCTGCGCCCGGCTGATAGTGCAGCGCCAGCAGGGTCACCGGCGCTTCGACTGCCTCGGCATTGAAGCTGAGCGCCGGATCGGCGAAGCGGGCGTGAAGCTCGGCACCGGCCGGCAGCAACCCACGCTGTGCCAAGTCGGCGGAGATGAGATCCGAGAGCGTCGTAGCATCGACCACCGCGGCGCGGCGCTCGACGCGGACATTGAGCAGGCCATCCTGGCTGTAGTCGCCGACGCCCGCCTTGGCCGCCGCGGCACGCACGGCATCGAGGCTGACGATGCCGGTGGTGCCCGGTGCTGGCGCGCGGAACAGCGCGCGCTCGGCGAAGAGCCCCGCGTCCTCGAACATGTCGCCGACGGTGATGACCGGATGGTTGACCGAGACTTCCGCCTTGAGCACCGGCGCCGCAAAGGCGGTGGAGCTGGCGAGGAGGGAGATCAGGGCAGGGAGGATGAGCTTGTGCATCTAGGTTCTCCCAGTCAGCGCAGCTGGCTTGCCGATTGCATCATCTCGTCGGCACCGGAGATGACACGGGCGTTCATCTCGTAGGCGCGCTGAGCGGCGATCAGGTCGGCGATTTCGGTGACGGAGTTGACGTTCGAGCTTTCGAGATATTCCTGCAGCAGGTCGCCCATGCCGTCCTGGTTGGGTGTGCCGACTTGCGCCGGGCCGCTCGAGGCGGTTTCCAGGAACAGGTTGTTGCCAGCAGAGGAAAGGCCCGCCTTGTTGACGAAGCGCGCCAGCTGCAGCTGGCCGACGGTGGTCGGCGTGGTGTCGTTGTCGAGGAACACTTCCACGGTGCCGTCCGGGCTGATCGAGACCGAGTTGGCGTTGCCCGGGATGGTGATGCCGGGCTGGATCTCGTAGCCGTCGACATTGACCAGCTGGCCTTCCGGGCTGCGCTCGAACGAGCCGTCGCGGGTGTAGCCGGTGCGGCCGTCGGGCATCTGCACCACGAAGAAGCCCTCGCCGCGGATGGCGACGTCGAGTTCCTTCTCGGTCGGCGCCACCGTGCCCTGGCTCATCACCCGCGGCGTGGCAGCGGTGCGGACGCCCGAGCCGATCTCGATGCCGACGGGCGCCATTGTGCCCGTCTCGGAGGTCGAGCTGCCGGCGCGGCGCTGCGACTGGTAGAGCAGGTCCTGGAACTCCGCACGCGCCCGCTTGTAGCCGGTGGTGCGCATGTTCGCGATGTTGTTGGAAATGATTTCGACGTTTCGTTCCTGGGCAGCCATGCCGGTCGAAGCGATGTAGAGGGCTTTCATCTTATGTGCTCCGATCAGCCGTTGAGGGTGCCGAGTTTCTGGATCGCCGTGCGGCGCTGGTCGTCTTGCTTGGAGATCAGCGAGGCGACGCTCTCGTAGGCGCGCTGCACGCGGATCATCTCGGTCATCTCGCCGACGCCGTTGACGTTGGACTTTTCGATCGAGCCCTGCAGGACGCGGGTGGCAGTCGCGTCGATCGGATCGGTGCCCGACCAGAGGTTGCTGCCTTCGCGCTCGGTGGCCTGCGGGTCGGCGAACTCAACGATGCGCAGGCGGCCCTTCTGGCCGGCGCTGGACGAGATCGAGCCGTCTTCGCCGATGGCGATGTCGGTCTCGCCGGCAGCGAACTGGATCGGCCCGCCATTGCCGAGCACCGGGTTGCCGTTGAGATCGACCAGTGTGCCGGTGGCATCGATCGCGAGAGAGCCGGACTTGGTGTAGCGCTCGCCCTGTGGGGTCTCCACGGCGAGGAAACCTTCGCCGTCCAGCGCCACGTCCAGCGGATTGTCCGTCTGCACCAGGGCGCCACCGGCCATGTCGTGGATGGTGGTCCAGTCCTCGGTGTAGCTCAGCGGCTGGTCGAGGGTCGGGAAGTCGCGGTCCTTGGCGACCGGCATCAGGTATTCCTCGAACAGCAGCTGTTCGGATTTGAAGCCGGTGGTGTTGATGTTGGCGATGTTGTTCGCCACCACGTCCATTTGCCGCTGCAAGGCAATCTGCCGCGACAGGCCGATAAGCTGCGCATTTTCCATGGCGCCAAGTCCCCGTTAAGTCCCAGAGCCGTCCGACCTCCCCAGGCCGTCAGGCTCGCTGTTAACAGTGCAGCAACCATGCCAAGTCGCGATCATTAGAAAAATCAACAAGTTAGCCTGAAAGCCAGCTCGGCAAAGCACTCCACCCGGCACGACGTGTGGCAAAAACTGCCCGGCAATTTGTGCCGCCTCGGGTCAGTTCGTAACTAATCGTTAACCCTCGGGCGATTAGCTCGATCCTGACCGGAATCGTTCGGTGGGGCAGGGGTTTGGGGCATGGCGGCTGAAGCCGATATCGAGGGTGGCGAAGTCGCCGCTCCCGTAAAGAAGAAGCTGCCCATCATGCTGATCGCCATGATCGTAGCGGCCGTGGTGCTGCTGGGTGGCGGTGCGGCTGCGTACTTCCTGCTGTTCTCTGCCCCCAAGGATGCCAGCGCCGAGGCGCACCTCGCGGCCGTGCCCGAAACCTTCATCTTCAACCTGCCCACCATGACGGTGAATCTGCGCGGCGACGGCGAGCGTGAGCAGTTCATGAAGCTCACCGTGGCGCTCGAAGTCGCCAATGAAGAGGTGATGACCGAGATCCAGCCGCGCATGGCCAAGGTGGTCGACGCTTTCCAAGTGTACCTGCGCGAACTGCGCAAGAGCGATCTCGAAGGCTCGGCCGGCATCTACCGGCTGAAGGAAGAGCTGCGCCGGCGCGTCAACATCGCGATCTTCCCGGCGCAGGTCGACTCGATCCTCTTCAAGGAAATCCTGGTGCAGTAATGGCCGGACCGGGCGAGCAGGACAAACTCACTGACGACTGGGGCCTCGACGGCGGCAGTTCGGCTGCGACGCCTGCGGCAGGCGGCGAGGACGAGCTGGGCGCCGAGTGGGCGGCCATGCTCGAGAACGAGGGCGATGCCGGCGCGGCCGATCGCGTCCTGAACCAGGACGAGATCGACAGCCTGCTCGGTTTCGATCCCAATGCCGGCGGCGGCGCCGAACTCACCGGCGTGCAGGCGCTCATCAACTCGGCGCTGGTCAGCTACGAACGCCTGCCGATGCTCGAAATCGTCTTCGACCGGCTGGTCCGGCTGGCGACGACGTCGCTCCGCAATTTCACCTCCGACAATGTCGAAGTCGCGCTCGACTCGATCTCCTCGGTGCGTTTCGGCGACTATCTCAACTCCATCCCGCTGCCCGCGATCCTCTCGGTGATCAAGGCGGAGGAATGGGAGAACTATGGCCTGCTCACCGTCGACTCGGCGCTGATCTACTCGATGATCGACGTGCTGCTCGGCGGTCGACGGGTCGGCGGCGCCATCCGCGTCGAGGGCCGGCCGTACACCACCATCGAGATGGCGCTGGCCCGCCGGATGATCGAGGTGATCCTCGAAGACACGCACCGCGCCTTCGAGCCGGTGACCGAGGTGAACTTCAAGGTCGAGCGGCTGGAGACCAATCCGCGCTTCGCAGCTATCTCGCGCCCGGCCAATGCGGCGATCCTGATCGAACTGCGCATCGAGATGGACGATCGCGGCGGCAAGATCGAAATCCTCTTGCCCTACGCGACGATCGAGCCGATCCGCGAGCAGTTGCTGCAGATGTATATGGGCGAGAAGTTCGGCCGCGATCCGATCTGGGAAGGCCACCTCGCCACCGAGATATTTGCTGCCGACGTCGAGGTCGACGCGATCCTCCACGAAATGGACCTGCCGCTGAGCCGGGTGCTGACGATGCAGCCGGGCGACACGGTGATGTTCGATCGTACGCCCTCCGACCCGATCGGTCTGCGCTGCGGCGATGTCGAGCTCACCGAAGCGATCATGGGGCATATCGGCAACCACGTGTCGGTGCGCGTGTCGCGCCCGCTCAACGGGCCGAAGGTAACGATGGCGGCCTTCGAGGCCATCGATGAAAACAAACGGGAGGGGCGCTGATGTTCGGTTTGCCACTGGGTCTCGTGATCGAAACGCTGGTCACGATTTTGCTGGCTACGACAATCGGATATTGCGTGATCCTCAACCAGCGCCTCAAGCGGTTGCACTCCGATCGCGGCGAGCTCAAGCAGATGGTCGCCGACCTGGTGCAGGCCACCGGTCTCGCCAACGCAGCGATCCAGGAGCTGAAGCACACAGCGCAGGAGGCCGAGACGGTGCTCGAAAGCCGGTTGGGCGAGGCGGAGCGGTTCGGGGTCGAACTCGCCAACCATGTCAGTGCCGGCCAGCAGATCATGGACCGGCTGGCCCGCATCACAAGCGCCGCGCGTGGCACCCAGCCGTTCGACGATCGCCTCGATGAACCCAACAAGGTGCAGTCGGCGCTGCAGCAACTCTCGATGCGCCCACGGATCAGGGGCAACGCAGCCTGATGAAGACGCCGCGCCTGCTCCCGGTCGTCATAGCTGCCGCCACCGCGCTCCTGCTCTTCAAGGGCATCGGGCTGGTGACGACTGGCGGCTATGTGCTGACCGGCACGGGCAGCGCGATTGCCGCCGGGGGTGCTGGTGGCGGGCACAGCGGTGGCGCGGCAACGGCAGAAGCTGGCACCGATCCGACCATGGCGCTGCCAGCCGACGCCACGATGGCCGATACCAGCCCGACGCTCGACGACGGCGCGCCGGTGCTGCCATTGGGTCCCGAGGATGCGGCTGAGGGCGGCGCTCACGGTACCGAAGTAGCCGCCACCGAACCCACTGAAGAGCCCGCTGCTGCGGACCATGCCGCGGCCCCCGTGGAAGTCGCCTGTCCGCCGGACGCTCCCGCCGAAGCTGCCGGCCAGGAGCCGCCCGCAGAAGCCGCCCCGGCAGCCGATGCCGGCGTCCTCGAATGCCCACCCGCGGCCGCGGTCAACGAGCACGGCGACGCCCTGCCGATGGAGGTGGACAGCGCCGGCGTGATGGCACCGATGGCGGTCGATGCCGGTAGCGAGGCCGACCTGCTGGGCCGGCTCGGCGAGCGCCGCGATGCCCTCGACTCGCGCGAAAAGGAACTCGATATGCGCATGGCGCTGGTCCAGGCCGCCGAGAAGCGGCTGGACGAGCGCACCGCCACGCTCAAGGCCATCGAGGCCAAGATCAATGCCCTGGTCGACGAGAAGAAGTCTGCTGAGAAGGAGCAGTTCACCAGCATCGTCGCCATGTACGAGACGATGAAGCCCAAGGAAGCGGCGACCATCTTCAACCAGCTCGATATGCCGGTGCTGCTGCGCGTTGCGCGCGCCATGAACCCGCGCAAGATGGCGCCGATCCTCGCCCGCATGGATCCGATGAAGGCGAAAAGCCTGACGTCCGGCCTGGCCCTCGAGGAGGCCGAGCCGACCCTCGACGTCGCGGCCGAAGACCTCAACAGCCTGCCGCAGATCGTCGGGCAGTAACTCCCGCTGAAGCCACGATTTCTCCTCGTTTCTGACGGTGCCGGTTAGGCCCCCGTTAAGCCCGCCTGCCTATGCTCGCCACACTAGAAGAGTGTAGGGCGGGCAGAAGCCGGCATGACATCACGGGTCGCATATCGGCGAGGGACGCTTGCGTTCCCGTGGCGCTGGGTTGCGCTGGCGCTCTTGATCGCCTGCAGCCTGTGGCCCAGCCTCGCATCGGCGCAGGAAAAGGCGCAGATCTTCGCCACGCCCGAAAAGGGTTTTGGCCGGCTGATCATCGCCTTCCCCGACCGGATGGATCTGCCCAAGTACAAGGTCAAGTACGAGAACGGCGTGCTCGCCATCGAGTTCGAGCAGCCGATCAGCATCCTCCTTCCCGACATCTCGCTCGCCATGCCCGAATACGCGACGATTGCGCGGGTCGATCCGGACCAGCGCGGCATCCGCATCGGTCTGCGCACCACCTTCAACATCAACCGCATGGATGCCGGCGAGAAGCTCTATATCGACCTGCTTCCCACCAATTGGGTCGGCCTTCCGCCGTCCCTGCCGCCCGAAGTGGTCGCGGCGCTTGCGGATCGTTCGCAGCGCGCCGCTCTGCTTGCCGAGCAGAAGCGCAAGGAAGAAGAGGCTAAGGCGTTGAAGCCGGTGGCCTCCGTGCGAGTCGGGCGCAACCCGACTTTCCTCCGCATCCAGTTCGACTGGAACGTCGATGCCAAGGCCAAGTTCGCGCTGAAGGGGACCAAAGGTTCCCTCGGCTTCGACTGGCCGGTGCCCATCGATCTCTACGCGTTGAAGGCCGATCTCCCGGGGGAATTCAAAGGCGCCACCAATGCCGTCAGCCCCGCCGGCTCCGTGATCGATTTCGCGGTCGCCGAGGGCGTGGTGCCGCGCTTTTACCAACTGTCGCCACGCCAGTTCGTCATCGACGTGGATATCGCTCCGGCCGAGGGGCTTAAGGCAGCCCTCGCCGCCGAGGAGAAGGCCAAGCAGGCGCGCCTCGATCTCGAGGTGGCCGCCGCCGAGCAGGAGGAGCGGCGCGCCGCGCGCCTCGGCCTCGAGACCGGCAAGGACGATACGACCGATCTCTATCCCACCACGCGTGGCGTGGTGACGCCGTCGGTGACGACGGTTGGCAATACCGTCCGCGTCGCCTTCCCGTTCGATGCCGATACCCCGGCGGCGGTGTTCCGCCGCGGGGACACGGTGTGGATGGTCTTCGACACCCCGCAGTCCGTCGTTGCCCCGCCGCCTTCCGATGCGCTGTCGAGCATCGCCACGAGCGTCGAGACGGTCAGCGCTGGTGAAACCAAGGTGGTCCGCATGGACCTGGCGGTCGACCGGCTGGCGACGCTGGGATCAGAGGGCCGGGCCTGGGTGCTGTCGCTTGGCGACGCGCTGCTCAGCGCTACCGAGCCGATGACGCTCGACCGCGAGCGCGACGAGGAAGGCCGGTTCGAGATGACCGCCGACATCGAGCGCCCGGGCAAGGTGCACGTGCTGCGCGACCCCGTTGTCGGCGACACGCTCCGCGTTGTTACCGTCATGCCGCCGGCCCGTGGCCTGACCCGCAACCTGCAGTTCGTCGATTTCGATGCGCTGCGCTCGGCCCATGGGCTGGTGATCAAGCCGCGCAACGACGATCTCGACGTCGAGATCGAAGAGAAGGTGGCGGTGATCTCCGCCAAATCCGGCCTGACGCTTTCGGCGCTCGAAACCTCGCGCAAGCTCGATGCCGGCAATTCCCCGGAGTTCCGCCAGAGCTATCTCGATCTCAGCGTCTGGCGCGAGGACAACCCGGAAAAGTTCACCGCCCGCAAGGAAGAGGCCATGGCCCGGGCCGCCGGTGCCGAAGGCCGCCTCAGGGATGTGGCGCGGCTCGACCTCGCGCAGCTCTATGTCGGCAACGATCTCTCCTACGAGGCCATCGGCGTGCTCGGTGTCCTCGATGCGGAGTTAAAGAGCGAAGACCTGCGCAAGAAGACCAAGCTGGTGCGCGCCATTGCCGATACGCTGGCCGGACGCTGGCGCGACGCTTTGTCGGCGCTCAACAGCGGCACTTTCCCCGAGGAGAGCGATGCTCTGCTGTGGCGCGCCATCGCCCGCACCGACGCCGGCGATTTCCGCGGCGCGCGGCTAGATGCGCTGGCTGCCGAAGGCATCGCCGACACCTATCCCTCCTGGGTGCAGATCAAGTTCCTGTTCGCGGCGCTGCGGGCGGCGGTCGAAACGAACGATACCCCAATGGCGCTGCGGCTAGTCGCAGAGGTCGATTTCCCGATGCTCGACCCGGAGCAGGTCAGCTACTTCCAGCTGATGCAGGGTCGCGTTGCCGAGCTCGAAGGGCACGACCAGGACGCCGTCGACACTTATGGCCAGGTGATCGCCTACGACTTCCGCCCGACCCGCGCCGAGGCCGTCTACCGAACGCTGTTGCTGCTGCGCAAGGAAGGCAAGGTCGACCTCGCCAAGGCCACGGACACGCTCTCCGCCGAAGCGCTGATGTGGCGGGGGACGGCGCTCGAAGCCGACATGCAGAAGCTGTTGGCCGAACTCTACTTCGCCAACCGCGACTATCGCGACGGCTTCGATGCGGTGAAGCAGGCTGCCGCCAGTTTCCCCGAAAGCGCCTCGACCGACACCTTGCTCAGCGAGGCCCAGTCGACCTTCGAGGATCTCTACCTCAACGGCGCCGCCGATACCCTGAGCGATCTCGACGCGCTGTCGCTCTACTACGATTTCCGCCAGCTCACGCCGCCCGGTGCGCGCGGCGACGAAATGATCCGCAATCTTGCCCGCCGGCTGGTGAAAGTCGACCTGCTGACGCAGGCGGCGGACCTGCTCGAATACCAGATCGACAGCCGCCTCACCGGGGTGGCGCAGGCGCAGGTCGCGGCCGACCTGGCGCTGATCCGCATCGCCGACCGCAACCCCGAGAGCGCGCTCCGGGTGCTCAACCGCACCCGTCTCGCCGACCTGCCGCCGCAGCTCGAGCGGCAGCGACGCATCCTCGAATCCCGCGCGCTGATCGATGCCGGCCGGCAGGAGCTGGCGCTCGACCTGATCTCCAAGCTCGACGGTAAGGACGCCGACATCCTGCGCGTCGACGGCTACTGGAAGTCGAAGAACTACGCCATGGCGTCCGAACTGCTGGAAGTGCTGAACGCGCCGGCTCCCGGGGTCACGCAACTGCCGCAGCCGGCCCGCATGAGCGTGGTCAAGGCGGCCGTCGGTTTCGTCCTCGCCGGCGACGAACTCGGCCTGTCGCGCATCCGCTCGAAGTTCGCCGAGCAGATGGCGAACTCGGCCGAGTGGCCGCTGTTCGAATACGTCACCCGCGACATCGCCCCGCAGTCGGTGGAGTTCCGCAAGGTGGCCCGTGAGGTGGCGAGCGCAGATTCACTCGATGCGTTCCTCGCCTCGTACCGCGAGCTCTACGGCAGCGCGGAGACCATGGTGCCCGAAAAGTCGGCGCCCGGAGCGGCCTAGGTACTCACGAAGCTGCGGATCAGCGAGCCGGCGACGAGGTGCCAGCCGTCTACCAGCACGAAGAAGATCAGCTTGAACGGCAGTGAGATCACCACCGGCGGCAGCATCATCATGCCCATCGACATCAGCACCGACGCCACCACCATGTCGATGATGACGAAGGGCAGGAACAACAGGAACCCGATCTCGAAGGCGCGCCGCAACTCGGAGATCATGAAGGCCGGGATCAGCACCTGCAGCGGGATCGCGGCGCTGTCGGCGGGCGGGGGCGTCGACGACATGTCGAAGAACAACTGCAGGTCGGCGGGCCGAACGTTCGCGGCCATGAAGTCGTGCACTGGCCCCGAAGCCCTGGTGAAGGCCTCTTCGATGGGGATGGTGCCTGCCACCAGGGGCGCGATGCCGTTGTCGTAGCTCTGCTGCAGCGTCGGCCCCATCACGAAGATGGTGAGAAACAGCGCCAGGCTGACCATCACCGAGTTGGGTGGCGCGCTCTGCAGCCCGATGGCGGTCCGCAGCAGCGACAGCACCACGACGATGCGGGTGAAGCTCGTCACCATTACCAGGATCGACGGGGCCAGCGACAGCAACGTGATCAGCCCGACGAGCTGAACCGCCCGTTCGGTGATCGTCGCATCGTTGCCGAAATCGATCGAGATGTCCTGCCCGAAGGCAAAACCCGGGAGGATCAGGGCTGCGAAAAATGCGACGAGTGTGAGGACGCGCCGAAGCGCCGGGCGGTTACCGGGTTTCCGCCTTGGGTTCGTCCCCGAGATTGCGTTGAGCGCCAAGCGCAGCCCGCCCGTTGTCCATGCCTGCGGGCGTTGTAGCTGAGTCGGCTTTGCCGCGGCCGGAGTTATCCCCAGTCATCGGCGGCATCGGAATCACCGCGGGCTCCATGGTGCTCACGGGGCGCAGCAGGCCGGTATGGCGCAGCGAGGTCGATTTGCGCGCCCCGCCGGGGCGGACGAACTCGCGCAGCTTCTCGATTTCGGACTTGGTGAGCGTGGGGGTGGGCGGCGGCGGCATTTCGAGATGCGCCGGACGATGCGCCGGCATGGGTGGGCGCTCAACCGGGATGCCGGTTTCGACGACGACATCCTGCGGTCCGCCGGTCAGGATCAGGTGCTCGACATTGTCGCGGCGCACGATCAGCAACTGCCGCTTGGCGTCGACCTGCATGTGGTCGATGACGCTGAGCCGCCGGTTGCGGCCGCGGCCGACCACGGTACCCGTACGGGTGACGAGTTTCAGGGCCCACAGGCCGAGGACGATCAGCACCAGGACGATGCCCAGCGCCAGCACCGAAGTAACGATCGTTCCCCCCGATTCCCCGAGCAAACTCGTCATGAACTGCATGGTGCCGACTCCCTGTCCGCTCGGGGTGGCCATCCGAACGCAAATCAGTGGAACTTCTTGCCGAGTAATGCGCCAAGATTATGCAAAATGCGAGACATCTGGCCGTGAAGAAGCTCGTGGTTAATGTCTCGTTAACGTCTGGTAGGCAGGATTTGCCCAGTTCTTAAGGGGATTCCGGACCCACCTCACCATGAAATTAGGACTGCTCGACGCCATCAGCGAAAAGATGCGGTGGCACCAGGCGCGCCAGAGCCTGCTCGCCGAAAATGTCGCCAATGCCGACACGCCCGGTTACCGCGGTCGCGACCTCAAGGCCTATGGCTTCGAGGAGCACATGAAGAACCTGTCGACGACCAAGATCGCGACCGTGGCGACCCAGCCCGGTCACATCTCGGTTGCCGGCACCGACTCGGACGGGTTCGGTGCCCGCTCGATGAACAGCTTCGAGATCACCCCCGAAGGCAACGGCGTCACGCTCGAGGACGAGATGATGAAGGTTGCCGGCAACCAGATGGACTACCAGGCGATCACCGCGCTCTATACGCGCTCGGTCAAGCTCATCAAAACCGCCCTCGGCAAGCAGGCCTAAGCGATGAACGACTTTCTCTCGTCCCTGAAGATCGCGGCGACGGGCCTCCACGCCCAGACGGCCCGCATGCGGGTCATCGCCGAAAACCTCGCCAACGCGGATTCTGCCGGCAAGACGCCGGGCGAGGACCCCTACCGGCGCAAGATCCCGACCTTCAAGGCGGTGATGGACAACGAGCTCGGCGCCACCAAGGTCGAGATCGGCCGCATCGCCTACGACCAGTCCGACTTCACCTCACGCTACGAGCCCGGTCACCCGGCCGCCGACGCCACCGGCTATGTCCGCTATCCCAACGTCAACTCGCTGATCGAGACGATGGACATGCGCGAGGCGCAGCGCAGCTACGAGGCCAACCTCAACGTCGTCACCGTCACCCGGCAGATGCTGGGTTCCACCCTCGATATCCTGCGCGGCTGACGCGCCTTTCCGGAGCCTCCCAGATGGCCATTCCAATCAACGCCGCCACGGCTGCCTATTCGAACGCGGCCAAGCTCATGGGGCAGGGCGGCAAGCCACAGCTACTCAACCAGGTCGCCGACCTGGGGGGCGGGCAGGACTTCGCCAAGATGCTCGGCCAGGCCGTGCAAGGCGTGGTCGATAGCGGCAAGGTCGCGGACACCAAGGCGATGGAGATGGTCAACGGCAAGGGCGACATGGTCGACGTGGTCACCGCCATCAGCCAGACCGAACTCGCCATGGACACCATGGTCACGGTCCGCGACCGGGTGATCTCGGCTTATGAGGAAATCATGCGGATGCCGATCTGACGGTTCGCGACTCGCGGTAGGAGTAGCGAATGACCGGCGCCACAGTTCTCGATCTCGCCCGTGAGGGCATCTGGGTGATGATCCTCGTTGCCGCACCGATGATGATCGTCGGGCTGGTCGTGGGCGTGGTCATTGCGCTGTTCCAGGCCCTGACCCAGATCCAGGAAATGACGCTGGTGTTCGTGCCCAAGATTCTTGCGATCTTCGTCACCATGCTCCTGGCGCTGCCCTTCATGGGCGCGATCCTCAGCGGCTACATGACCAAGCTCGCCGACATGATCATCGCCGGCAGCTGACGATGATCTCGCTCAACTGGCTGCCCGAAACGGCCTATTTCTACTTGCTGATCTTCGCCCGCGTCGGCGCCATGTTGATGTTGATCCCTGCGCTCGGCGAAACCGCCATCCCGGCTCGCATGCGACTGGGGTTCGCGCTGGCCATGTCGGCGGTGCTCTATCCGCTGATCTCGGCCCAACTGCCGGGGTTGCCGACCAATCTGCCCGAAATCGTCGTGGTGGTGATGCACGAAATCGCCGTCGGGCTGATCCTCGGCGCCATCGCGCGGCTCGCCGTGTCCGGTACGCAGACTGCCGGCGCCGTCATCGCTTCCTCGTCGGGCCTCTCGGTGGCACAGGCCGCCGATCCCACCAATGGCGGCATGCAGGGGGCGCTGATCGGCGCGTTCCTCAGCTTCCTCGGCGTCACGCTGATCTTTGCTACCGACCTCCATCACGTGGCTCTGTCGGCCATCCATGACAGCTACATGATCTTCACCCCCAAGGAGCCGCTGATGTTCGGTGACGCGGCGCAAACGGTCGTCGATACCGTCGCGGGCGCCTTCGTCATCGGGGTACAGATGTCGGCGCCCTTCATCGTGTTCGGGCTGGTGTTCAACCTGGGCATGGGCATCCTCAGCCGGCTGATGCCGCAACTGCAGGTGTTCTTCATCGCCATGCCGGCGACCGTCGGCGTCGGGCTAATCCTCATGGCGCTGCTGCTGACCATGATGATGGGCCTCTATCTGATGCACTTCGAGGGCGTGCTCGCCATGCTGCGCGGCGTTCGCTAGATGAGCGACGAGGCCCCGGAACAGTCATCAAAAACCGAAGATCCTTCGGAAAAGAAGCTGCGCGACGCCCACGAGAAGGGCGATGTGGTCAAGAGCCAGGAGGTCAACAACTGGTTCATCCTGTCGGGTTCCGCCTTGGTCTTCGCCATGATGGCGGGGCCGACCAGCGCCAGCCTCGTCGAGACCCTCAAGGTGCTGCTCGGCAACGCCGAGAAGTTCGAGGTCGGCAGCCAGGCGCTTGCGTCGTTCTGGGGGAACCTCTCGGGCTCGATCCTGATGGTGGCGATCCTGCCGTCGATCGTCATCGCGGCTTTTGGCATAACTGCCAACCTGATCCAGCACCGGCCGCTGCTCTCGCTCGATCCGCTGAAGCCGAAATTCTCCAAGATCAACCCGCTCGAGGGCGCCAGGCGCCTGTTCTCGACCGAAGCACTGGTCAACTTCGTCAAGGGCCTGATCAAGCTGGCTGTGGTCTCCGCCGTCCTGTGGTTCGTGCTGGCGCCCAAGATCGACAGCCTCGAGATGATGATCCAGCTCGAGCCGGCGATGATCGCCGCCGAGTTCATGGACCTGAGCCTCAGCATCTTCGGCGCGGTGCTGGCGGTGGTCACCATCGTTGCCATCGCCGATTACGTCTACCAGCGCAGCCGCTGGTGGAACCGGCTGAAGATGACGGTTCAGGAGACGCGCGACGAATACAAGCAGCAGGAAGGCGATCCCAAGGTCAAAGGCCGCATCCGGCAGGTCCGCATGGAGCGCAGCCGCAAGCGCATGATGGCCGCCGTGCCGCAGGCGACGGTGGTCATCACCAACCCGACCCACTTCGCGGTGGCGCTGAAATACGACAGCGACATGGCCGCTCCGCAATGTGTGGCCAAGGGTGCCGACGCCATCGCCTTCCGCATCCGCGAACTGGCCAAGGAACATGACGTGCCGATCGTGGAGAACCCACCGCTCGCCCGTGCGCTCTACGCTTCGATGGACATCGACGACACCATCCCCGCCGAGCACTTCAAGGCCGTCGCCGAAGTCATCGGGTTCGTGCTGCGGCTGAAGCAGGGCAAGGGCGGCTGGAAGCCGGCGGGCTAGCCGCAAGCGAGTTGCTTGAGCATCCTCCACAAATCTGCCCTGCGCATCGGGGATAACACCTTTGTCGCTACCCAACCGACTTGTGGCTTTGCTAGACCTTGAGAAGGCCGATTCGGCGCGTTTTTCCCCGGGGCACCACCAAGCGCATGGCACCTCTGCCGCTCGACGAGGATAACTATCCCAACCCGCTGATGAACCGCGGCCGCAGCAGCGCCGGGTTGTGGCGCGTCGTCGCGCTCGCGGCGTTCTTCATCGCCGGCGCCATCCTCTTGGCGACGATGGGCGATCGCATTCCTGCCGACCTGATCCTGGTGTTCCTCGGTCTGCTCGCTGTCGTCGGCGTCTTCTGCCTCTTCGCCATCGCGGCGGGCCTGTTCCGCTTCTCGGCCAGCGAGGACACCCAGACCCTCAGCCGCGCCGTGGTCGACAGCCTGCCGTTCGGCGCGCTGGTCACCGATCGCGAAGGCAAGATCAGCTACGTCAACGCCCACTACGGCGAGTTCGCCGGCGGCCTCACCGATGGCGTTCCCGTCTCGGTGCCGCGGCTGTTCGCCGGCGAGCCCGAGGCGTCGGAGGCGGTCTATCGCCTCGCCCGTGCCGCCCGTGATGGGCGCCCGGCCATCGAAGACATCCGCATCATTGGCGGCCTCGGCGGCTCGGTTGGCGGCTCGACCAAGCCGTTCTGGTACCGGGTCGGCGTGCGCGCGCTCCCCACCATCGACGAAGGCGGCAAACCGCTGGTGCTGTGGACCGTGGAGGATATCACCCGCGACCGCGAGCGGCAGGACAACGCCTTCCTCGAGCTGCAGCGCGCCATCGACTATCTCGACCACGCCCCGGCCGGCTTCTTCTCCGCCGACGCCAAGGGCAGGGTGCAGTACCTCAACTCCACCCTCGCCGACTGGCTAGGCTACGACCTCGCGGAGTTCGAATCCACCGCCATCCGGCTCGACGACATCGTGCGCGGCGACGGCGCAAGCCTCCTGATGCGCGGCCGCTCCGACGGCGAAATCCGCACTGAGATCATCGATATCGACCTCGTCCGCCGCAACGGCACCAGCTTCCCGGTACGCCTGATGCACCGCGCCGCCCGCCTCGCCGACGGTGAACTCGGCGAGACCCGCACGCTGGTGCTCGATCGCCGTCAGGGCGCTGACAAGGAAGAGGCCCTCCGCGCCTCGGAAGTCCGCTTCTCGCGCTTCTTCAACGACACCCCGTTCGCGATCGCCACGCTGGACAAGGAAGGGCGGATCATCCGCACCAACGCGCCGTTCAGCCGCATCTTCGACTGGTCGGGCAACGACAAGTCCATCGACATGGAACCGATGGCCGACCTCATCGCCGAGGGCAGCCGCGAGGCCTTCGCCAAGGCGGTGAACGCGGCGCTCGCTAGCCGTTCCGAGATCGAACCGGTCGACGCGACGCTCACGCGCGGCAGCGATCACGCCGTGCGCCTCTACGTCTCCAGCTCCGAGGAAGCCGAAGGCGCCGCCGAGCGGATCAATGTGTACGCGCTTGACATGAGTGAGCAGCGCAAGCTCGAGGCGCAGTTCGCGCAGGGCCAGAAGATGCAGGCCGTCGGCCAGCTCGCCGGCGGCGTCGCGCATGACTTCAACAACGTGCTGACCGCCATCATCGGCTTCACCGACCTGCTGCTCTTGAAGCACAAGCCGGGCGATCCGTCCTTCGCCGACCTGATGTCGATCAAGAACAGCGCCAACCGCGCCGCCGGCCTAACCCGGCAGCTGCTGGCGTTCTCGCGCCGCCAGACGCTGCGGCCGCAGGTGCTGGAAGTGCCGGGCCACCTCGACGACCTGACGGTGCTGCTGAAGCGCCTGATCGGCGAACAGATCACCCTCGACGTCGAGCACTCTGCCGCTGTCTGGCCAGTGAAGGCCGACCTGGTGCAGCTTGAGCAGGTGGTGGTCAATCTCGTGGTCAACGCCCGCGACGCCATGCCGAACGGCGGTGCCATCACGCTGCGCACCCGCAACGTCACCGAGCAGGAAGCGCAGGGCTTCACCTATACCGGCATGCCGCCGGCCGATTACGTGCTGATCGAGGTGGAAGACACCGGCACCGGCATGCCGCCGGAAATCCTCGAGAAGATCTTCGAGCCGTTCTTCTCCACCAAGGAACTCGGCAAGGGCACCGGCCTCGGCCTTTCGACGGTGTATGGCATCGTCAAGCAGTCGTCGGGCTTCATCTACACCGACTCCGTGGTCGGCAAGGGTACGACCTTCCGCATCTTCCTGCCGCGCTACATCCCCAACGAGGGCGAGACGCCGGTCAAGCAGGTGGTGGCACAGGTCAAGGACCTCACCGGCCACGAGCGCATCCTCATCGTCGAGGACGAGGATAGCGTGCGCGCCTTCTCCGCCCGCGCGCTTCGCACTACCGGCTATGAGGTGTTCGAGGCCGATTCCGGCGACGAGGCGCTCGATGTGCTGGAGGAGCTCGACTACAAGATCGACCTGATGATCTCGGACGTGGTGATGCCCGAGATGGACGGCCCGACGCTGCTCACCAAGGTGCGCGAGCGGATGCCTGAGCTGAAGGTGATCTTCGTTTCAGGCTATGCCGAGGAGAATGTCCGGCAGGACATTGCCGACAACCAGAGCGTCGAGTTCCTGCCCAAGCCGTACTCGCTCGACCAGATCAACACCAAGGTCAAGGACGTGCTCGGCAAGGTGGAGCAGGGGCAGGAGTAGCTCCGCGGTGGCGTTTTCGCCCGGCTCGGCCTATATGCCGGTGATGGATACCAGCCTCCCCAAGATCGACCAGTTCCTCGCCGCCCTCGAAAGCGCCGTCGCCGATGGCAGCTTCGTGCGCCTGGCGCTGCGCCTGCCGTTCGGCGCAGACGAGACGCTGAAGAGTGTGGACATCAAGCCCGCGACCATTCGCGGCGACATCAAGTTCAGCTTCACCTTCCACCACCAGACCCGCGACCTGACGCAGAACCATCCGCCTACCGGCGCGATCGGCCAGCTCAAGCGGCTGATGGAAAAGGACTTTCACCAGGCCTTCCTGTTCACCACGGCGTTCGACCTGCAATTCGACAGCCAGGGCAAGTCGCCCCGCCTGAAGCAGACCGAGGCGACCAGCAAGGCTCCGGCTTCGCTTGAGCACGATCGTGCCAAGGCCCGGCCGATCCCGGCTGCGGGCAAGGCTTGGCTCACCGAACTGGGTGTCACCGGCGCCGATGGCACGGTGCTGAAGGCGGCCGGCGACAAGTTCCGGCAAATCAACCGTTACGTCGAAATCCTCGGGCCGCTGCTGAAGGCGATCCCGGAGGATAGGCTGAAGCGGGTGGTGGATATGGGGGCGGGCAAGGGCTACCTGACCTTCGCCGTGGCCGACTATCTGAGGCAGAACTTGCAGCGTTCGGCTGAGGTGGTTGGCGTCGAATTCCGCGACGATCTCGTGAAATTCTGCAACGAGACTGCTTCAGCTACCGGCGTGGGCAATCTCAGCTTCGAACAGGGCACCATCGAGAATTTCGACTCTGCCGGAACCGATGTGCTGATCGCGCTGCACGCCTGCGACACCGCCACGGACGACGCCATCGCCAAGGGCATCTCCGCCGGCTCGGAGCTGATCGTCGTCGCCCCGTGCTGCCACAAGCAGATCCGGCGCGAGATGGAGACCTCGAACCACGGCAATGCGCTCGATTTCGTCACCCGCCACGGCATCTTCCTCGAGCGCCAGGCCGAGATGGTCACCGACGCGATGCGCGCCATGATCCTCGAGCACTTCGGCTACTCGACCAAGGTGTTCGAGTTCATCTCGGACGTGCATACGCCCAAGAACGTGCTGATCGTGGCGACGAAAACGAAGCGCGGCAAGGATGCGGCGCCGCTCAGGAAACTGGCGGACGCCAAGGATTTCTTTGGCATCCGCCGGCACTACCTCGAGGATGCGGTGGGGCTTTAGTCCACCCGCCCGTTCGGCAACGGCGTGCCCGGATCAACCAGTTTCTGGTCGGCCAGACCGTCCCAGAAGGCGGCGGGGATGGGGGTGTTCCACCACTTGAGGATGCCGTCGAGCTCGGCTGGGGATTTCGGGCCGGTCAGCACCGAGACGACCGTCGGGTGAGCGACGCCGAACTGGAGGGCGGCGGCCCCTAGCGGGATCTTGTGGGCGTCGCAGAGGGCGGTGAGCGCCTTCACCTTCTCGACGATATGAGGCGGCGCTTCCTGGTAGCGGCCGGTGTCGGGTCCCCAAATGTTGAGGCCCGCAAGGATGCCGGCGGCGAAGGGGCCTGCCGCGATCACCGACGTCCCGCGCTCGGCGCAGGTGGGGAACAGCGTTTCGAGCGGCGATTGCTCGAGCAGGTTGTAGCGGTTGGCGAGCAGGAACACGTCCCAATCGCCGATGTCGAAGGACTGCAGCAGGATCGGCACTTCGTTGACCCCGAGGCCGATGGCCTTGATGTCGCCGTTGCGGCGCAGCTCGTCGAGGGCCCGATAGCCGCCGCCGGCCAGGTCGGCCCAGTGCTTCTTGTAGCCCTCTTCGCCGTGGGATTTCGTGCCGATGTCGTGGACGAGCAGGATCTCGACATGGCCAAGGCCCAGCCGCTGTAGGCTGTCCTCATAGGAGCGCATCACGGCATCGTAGGTGTAGTCGTAGGCAATCTCGAACGGGAACGGGTAGGTCCAGCCGCGCGGCACCGAACGCGTCGCTTCCGAGCGCACCGGCCGCAGCATGCGGCCCACCTTCGTGGAGATCGCGACGTCATCGTGCCGGTAGCGCAGGGCATCGCCCATCAGGTGCTCGGAGCGCCCGTCGCCATAGTGAGGCGCCGTATCATAGTAACCGACGCCCGCATCAAGAGCGGCGGTCACCAGCGCACGCGCCTGGTCGTCCGAGACCTCGTTGCCCATCATGCCGGCGAGCGTCGCGCCGCCGAGGCCGAGTTCGGTCAACTCGAGGCGGGTGCGACCGACCTGGCGCTTCTTGAAACTGGTGGCGCTCATCTACTGCTCTACTCCCTGGGCCCAACGGCGGCGGACACTGACATGTCAGTGGCATCGGGTAAACCAGCCAAAGGGCTTAGGGCAAGCCCCAAGTGGCGCCGTTGCACGTGGACCCCCACCCCTGACTCCTGCCCTGGAAGAAGCGGAGCGAGACGAAAGTACCGGAGCAGCTGGGAGCGTCTCCCTCCCCATGTTCAGGGGAGGGACAGGGGTGGGGGGCGGTTGGCTTCAGGAGGTTCAATCCTCGCGGAAAGCATGGCTCAACTGCGCCGCCAGTGGCCCCAGCAAGTACGACAGCACCGTGCGGTCGGCCGTCCGCAAAAACGCCTCCGCCGGCATGCCGGGCACGAGGTGTTGCTGGTGCGGCAGGCGGGCCAGTTCGGATTCCGCGAGCTTCAGGCGGATCGAGAAATAGGCGACGCCCGTCGTCGGGTCGCGCGACAGATCGGGGGAGATGGATTCGACGCTGGCGGCGAGTTCCGGCGTCGTCCGCGCGTCCAGCCCGACCAGCCGCACCGATGCCGCCTGGCCCACCGTCAGCTTGTCGACATCGAGCGGCGAGACGCGCGCCTCCAGCGCGAGGCGGTCGGAGCGCGGCACCACCTGCATCAGCGTCTCGCCCGCCGACACCACGCCGCCCACCGTGCGGACGATCGACTCGTGCACGATGCCGGCCTGCGGCGCCCGGATCTCGAGCTTCGCCAGCCGGTCCTCGGCGGCGATCTTCTGCTGCAGCAGCTCGGCGATCTGCAGGCCGACGTCGCGCAGGTCTTCCAGCACGCCTGCGCGGAAGGTGGCGGTGTTTTCGGCGATCTTGGCGCGGCTGCCGGCAATGGCGGTTCGCGCCGAAGCGATCTCGGCGGTGAGGTTGCCCGCCTCGCCTTCGAGCCGCGCCAACTCGCGCTTCGAGCTGTTCAGCCGGCTCGCCTCGACGAGGCCGTCCTTGAACAGCGTCTCGGAGTCGCCGACTTCATCGGAGAGGATGGCGACCTGCCGGGTAACCGCGGCCTGCTGCGCCTCCAGCCCGACGATCTGCTCGCCGAGCTGCCCGATCTGCTCCTCGAGTTGCGTGGCGAGCCCGGCCTGCGCATCGGCACGGCTCTGGCGCAGTCCCTCCTGCGCGGCGAGCAGTTGGTCGAGGGTCGCGCGATCCGGCCAGCTATCGAGGCTGGCGGGAAGCGTCAGGTGGTCGTTGCCAATACTCTCGGCGGTCAGCCGCGCTTCCAGGGCAAAGGCGGCGCTCAACTGCGAGACGATCACCGCGAGGTTGGCGGAGACCGTCGTGCTGTCGAGCTGCAGCAACAGCTGTCCCGCGGTCACCGGGTCGCCGTCCTTCACCAGGATCGCCGCCACCACGCCGCCTTCGGGATGCTGCACGCGCTTGGTACCTTCAAGCGGCACCACGGTGCCCTGCGCGATTACCGCGCCGGCGATCTCGGTGGTGCCGGCCCAACCGCCAAGCGCGCCGATGAACAGCGCGATGGCGCCGAGGCCGGCAAGGGCGTGGCGCCGGAGGCTACGGATCGGGTCAGCCATGGACCCGCACCTCCTCGATGCGTGGGGCAGGGGCGGTGACCTGCCGCAGCACTTCGTCCTTGCTGCCGAAGGCGCTCTGCCGCCCATTCACCACGTAGATCAGCTTGTCGCAGACGGCGATGGCGCTCGGCCGGTGGGCGATGACGATCACCACCGCACCCCGATGCTTTGCCGCCGTGAGCGCATTGGTCAGGGCGGTGTCGCCGGCGAAGTCGAGATTGGCGTTCGGCTCGTCCAGCACCAAGAGGAACGGATCGCCGTAGAGCGCCCGGGCGAGGCCGATGCGCTGGCGCTGGCCAGCGGAAAGAGCCGCGCCGCGAGCCCCGATGCGGGTGTCGTAGCCATCGGGCAGGCCGGTGATCAGTTCGTGCACACCGGCAAGCCGCGCCGCCTTCAGCACGCCGTCGCTGTCGGCATCCGGCCGGAACCGGGCGATGTTCTCGGCAACGCTGCCGTCGAACAGCCCCACGCTCTGCGGCAGGTAACCGATCCGCCGGCCAATCTGCATCGGGTCGTAGTGGGCCAGTTCCGAGCCATCGAGCCGCACCTCGCCCTGCAGCACCGGCCAGATGCCGACCAATCCACGCGCCAGCGAGGTCTTGCCCGAACCGGAAAGGCCGAGCACGCCCATCGCCTCACCAGCGGCGAGGGTGAAGTTGACGCCGGAGATAAGGGGAGGTCCCTGCAACACTGGTCCAGTGGCGAACTGGCGGACCTGCAGGGTGAATTGGGGGTCGGGCAGGCTCAGGCGGGGCGCTTCCGCCGGCTGCGCCGCCAGCAGCACTTCTGTCCGCTGCAAGGCCTGACGGGCGGCTGCGAGGCCACGCCATTGCGCGACCACCTGTTCAACCGGCGCCAGGGCTCGCGAGGTGACGATCGAGGCAGCGATCATCAGCCCCGCCGAAAGCTCGCCGCGGATCACGAGGTAGGCGCCCAGCGCCAGCACGGCCGATTGCAGGAGAAAGCGGAACGACTTCGTTACTGATGAGTAGAGCGCGCCGACATCGCCGGCCCGGTTCTGCACCGCCGACAGCGCCTCTGACCGGGTCCGCCAACGCTCCGTTACGTCGTCGAGCATGCCCATGGCGAACACGGGTTCGGCGTTGGCGCGGGCATCTTCTCCCAGCGACTGGCGCCGGGTCAGCGCCGCCGCGGTCTCGGCCGTCGGCCGCCCGGAGAGCCGCTCGTTGATCAACAGCAGCGTGGTCGCCACCAACGCGCCGCCCGTCGCCAGCCAGCCCAACGCAGGGTGGAACAGGAAGACGATCAGCAGGTAGACCGGCAGCCACGGTAAATCGAACAACGCCAGCGGACCGGACCCGCCGACGTACTGCCGGATGCTATCGAGATCGCGCACGGCATCGGGGCGCGCTGCGCCCAACGGCGTCAGTCCGGCTCGCAGCGAGGCGCGAAACACATCGGGGGCCACCGAGGCCTCCAGTGCGCCGGCAAAGCGCGAGGCCATGCGCGAGCGCAAGAGGTCCAGCAGGGCGAGGAAGGCGTAGACCCCGGCGACCAGCGCAAACAGCGCCACCAGCGTCGGCACGGAGCGGCTGGCCAGCACGCGGTCATAGACCTGCAGCATGAACAGCGGGCCGGTCAGCACCAGGAGGTTGGTGCAGAGGCTGACGATGCCGAGCGCCAGCAGCGGGAACCCGGTGCGCCTCAGGAGGGCGCGGACGACGCTTTCGCGCCGGGCGCCGTTCGACATTTCGGTACCTCGTCGCTGCCCGGTTGGGCGAGTGCCGTGGAGTCTCTGTGCCCGGGAGCCATGCATGAACCGGCGCCCTCGGATAGCAGCCATGCTGAAACGGCATATCCGGGATTGGGCGGGAATGAAAAAACCCCGGAACACGGGGGTTCCGGGGCTTAGGTATTGCGGGGTTGGTGCCGCAATTTTCAGCAGCCGGGACTTGGGGCGCCCGGTGCTGAATTGAGAGGCAGCGTCAGACGATCCAGTCCGACGATGCCAGAAGGGAATCGAGCGTGGCGCCGTTGAGCCCCATGGCGAGCGCATCGCCGTGGGCATCGGCGACGCGGATCTCGACGTGATAACCACTGCCGTCGACGTCGATGCCGAGGCTGTCATAGGTGTCGCCGCCACTGGCCGCCGCCTCGCGGAATGCCGAGAGGAACGCAGCAGGCGACGAGAAGCCCGTCAGCCCGATATCCAGCCGGTCGCCAGACTTGAGCGAGAAGTCCTCGACCGTGTCGTGGCCGGCCGAGAACACGAATGTGTCAGCGCCCGAGCCCCCATTGAGCAGGTCGATGCCGTCGCCGCCGAACAGCCGGTCGTTGCCGGTCTGGCCGTAGAGGTCGTCATCGCCATCGCCGCCCGACAGGTAGTCGTTCCCGGCACGGCCGAAGAAGCGGTCATTGCCGCCGAAACCGAAGAGCTCGTTGGCCGCGTCGTTGCCGGTGAAGCTGTTGTTGAGCGCGTTGCCGAAGCCGTTGACGTCGCGGGTGCCGGTCAGCTCCAGCGCCTCGTTCTCTGCGCCAAGGACGTAGGTATTGGCGGAGATGATACGGTCATATCCGGCGCCGGACAGCACCACGTCGTGGACGGAACTGATGACGATCCGGTCGGCGTCGTCGGTGCCGAAATAGGTGGTCGGCAGGTCGGTGAGGGTCGACGTGGCGACGGTGCCGTCGGCGAAGCGGAAGGCCTCGATGCCGCCGATGATGTCGTAGCTGCCGCCGGCCTTGTGGACAACGAAACGGCCCGAGAGGTCGCGGGTGAGCGTGTAATCGTCGCGATCGCCGGCATAGGACAGGACGTCTGTGCCGAGGCCGCCGTCGATGAGATCGTTGCCCTTCGAGGCAACCACCAGGTCGTCGCCCTTGTCGGCGTACAGGCGGTCGCAACCGGCGCCGCCGATCAGCGTGTCGGCTCCGGAATTGGCATGGAACTCGACGCCGGAATCGTCCGCGACGATGATCTCGGCCTTGGTCGTACCCGCGACGTTGGCGAAGGTCACGGTGTTGGCGTCGCGGTCGGTGGGGGCACCGTAGCTGGTGCCCTCGTCGTTCACGAACAGCGTGGGCGAAAGGTACGTGGCTTCGAGGGCCGTGCGTACCGAGCTCAGCACCTCGACCACGTTGTCATGGTCGTCGCCGCCGTGAAAGTTGATGTCGCGGTTGGTCTCGCGCACCTGGATGGAATTGTTGGCCTCGCTGGTCCAGCTGGCGAACAGCAGGGCATGGCGGGTGTCGAAGGCCTCGAGCCCGACCAGCCCGCTGTCGTAGAGCGCCTTGAGCTGGAAGGCATAACCGTTGCCGCCATCCCCCTTGTTCACCGCGCCATCGACCGAGAGATTCGAGGCATCGAGGAAGATCGATTGCGAGAAAGTGAAGCCGTTGGAGGGGGCGTTCTCGATGTCGATGTCGAACAGCTTCACGTGGCTGGTGGCCGACAGCGAGATGACGTTCGAGCGATCAAAGGCCGACGAGACGTTGTTGAAATTGCCCGGATCCTGTTCGGCCAACCCCGATTGCACGGTGAAGCCGCCGAGCTTGACGTTCTCCGCCACCTCGATCTTCTGCACCGAGGCAATGGTGGAGAAATCGAAGGCCAGCCCGTTGGTGAGCCGCACGGTGTTGCCGTTGACCGAGGCGACCTCGACCATCGACGTACGCAGCGGCTTGTCTTCGCGCCACTGGGTGTCGCCGATCGAGTCGAGGTAGGCGTCGGTGTTCTCGAGCTCGATCCACAGGTGATCGCCGGTCTGCAGCGCGGACGCATCGTCCATATGCAGGTACATCGAGCCCTTGCTCGCCGCCTCGCTCAGCGAGAACGCGCCCGAGTAGCTCGGCACGTCGATGACGCCGCCCACCTGGAAGGCGCCGCCGGCCCGGGCATTGCCGACGAGGTCGATGGTCGTCGCCCCCGATCCGGTGCCCATCACCGTGATGTCGTCGCGGTTGATGACGACGGTCTGGTCGAACTCGAAGGCGCCGGCGCCCAGCAGGATGGTTTCGCCGGCTGGTGCTGAGTTGACAATGGCCTGCAACTCGGCCGCAGAGGTCGAGGCGGAAACGGTGATCATTGGGGGAGTACCTTTCGCAACTAGTGGAGTGGACGCGAATGCCTCCCTTTTGCACCGCGACGGCAGTGTTCCCGCTTGGCGCTAACCCCGGCTGAGGCCGATCGATAAGATTTGCGTCAAAAGCCGCAGGGAACACGTGCCCAACCTCGCCCGCCAATCTGGGCGGTGAGGGGGCCGAAATGTGCACGCTGTGGAAAAGTTGCCGATATGCAAGAGCCGGGCACTGGGCCCGGCTCTGAAGCAGTCATCGATCGGCGGTCGGGCCGCCTAGAGCTGGCGGATTTCCACCGGCCGGTCCTTGTTCCAGGCCACCGCGTTGCGCAGCGGCAGACCGAACTGGGCTTCCTCGATCTCGAACACGTCGCCGGGTTCGGTCTTGATGCCGTCGGCAAAGCTCAGCGTCGCGGTGCCGAACATGTGGACGTGGATGTCGCCCGGCTGGCGGAACAGGTCGTACTTGAAGTGGTGGTACTCGAGGTTGGCGATGGTGTGGCTCATGTTGTCCTCACCCGAGAGGAACGGCTTTTCCCACACTACCTTGCCGTCGCGCAGGATGCGCGACATGCCCGAGACGTTGCGCGGCAGCTCGCCGACGCGCAGCTCCGGCCCAAACGAGCACCAGCGGAGCTTGGAATGCGCGAGGAACAGGTAGTTCACCCGCTCGGTGACATGGTCGGAGAACTCGTTGCCGAGCGCAAAGCCGAGCCGGAAGGGCGTCCCGTCCTTGCCGATATAGTAGATGCCGGCGATCTCGGGCTCTTCGCCGGCGTCCTTGGCGAAGGCAGGCGAGGGGATGGGCTTGCCGGGCGCCGCTACGACGTAGCCGTTGCCCTTGTAGAACCACTCCGGCTGCACGCCGGTCTCGCCCGACTTGGGCTTGCCGCCCTCCAGGCCCATGCGGAACATCTTCATCGAATCCGTCAGTGGCGCCTCGGCCTGCTGCTGGTTCGACTTGTGCATGGCGTCGCGGGTCGAGGCCGAGCCGAGATGGGTGAGGCCCGTGCCGGTGACATAGAGGTGCGCCGGATCGGGATGGTCGACAGGGGCCAGCAGCCGGCCTTCCTTGGCGAGCGCTTCGCGATCGAGCTTGGCGCCAAGGCCTTTCTCGATCACCACGGCGCGCAGCGACAGGCCGCGTTCGGCGGCTTCGCTGGCCAGCGCATAGACGCTGGTAGCTCCGGTCACGACGCTGGTCACGCCGCCTTCGGTAGCGCCGACGGCCCGGGCGCCCTTGTCGTCCTCGAACTGGATGAGATGCATGAAGCCCATTCTCTCGGTTTTCGTTGCCGCCCTATAGCGCGAGCGCCGGACGATTGCATTTGGATTTTGGATGTAGATCGCACTTGCGGATGCCCAGGGGGCGTACGGCGCGAATCGGGCTGCATCGGTGCGTAAGGCACAACGAATTTACCCCCTTGACGTTTTGGAAACGAAATGAGAACAAACTGCGTACATTAGATGGACAGATATCGGTTTGCGCGGCGCGAACCGAAGTGGAATAAGGGGAGACGGTTATGGCTGCTGCTGTGACGCCACTGCGGGTTATTGAGGGATCGATGGATAAGGACAAGGCGCTGGCTGCAGCGCTGAGCCAGATCGAGCGGAATTTTGGCAAGGGCACGGTGATGCGGTTCGGCGAGGGCGCCATTGCCCAGGTCGAAGCGATTTCCACCGGTTCGCTCGGGCTCGATATCGCGCTCGGCATTGGCGGGCTGCCCAAGGGTCGTATCGTTGAAGTGTTCGGGCCGGAAAGCTCGGGCAAGACGACACTGGCGCTGCACGTGGTAGCCGAGGCCCAGAAGAAGGGCGGCATCGCCGCGTTCATCGACGCCGAGCATGCGCTCGACCCGATCTACGCCCGCAAGCTTGGGGTGAAGGTCGACGAACTGCTGATCTCGCAGCCCGATACCGGCGAGCAGGCGCTGGAAATCGCCGACACGCTGGTGCGCTCCGGCGCAGTGGACGTTCTGGTGGTCGACTCGGTTGCCGCGCTGACGCCGAAGGCCGAACTCGAAGGCGAGATGGGCGATTCGATGCCGGGCCTGCAGGCCCGCCTGATGAGCCAGGCGATGCGCAAGCTCACCGGCTCGATCTCGAAGTCGAAGGCCATGGTGATCTTCATCAACCAGATCCGCATGAAGATCGGCGTGATGTACGGCTCGCCCGAGACCACGACGGGCGGCAACGCGCTGAAGTTCTATTCCTCGGTCCGCCTCGACATCCGCCGTATCGGCGCGATCAAGGAGCGCGAGGAAGTCATCGGCAACCAGACCCGCGTCAAGGTGGTTAAGAACAAGCTTGCCCCGCCGTTCCGCCAGGTCGAATTCGACATCATGTATGGTGAAGGCATCTCGAAAACTGGCGAACTGCTCGATCTCGGCGTGAAGTCGGGCCTCGTCGAGAAGTCCGGCGCCTGGTTCTCCTACGACAGCCAGCGGCTGGGGCAGGGGCGCGAGAACTCCCGCCAGTTCCTCAAGGACAACCCGCAGATCGCCGACCAGATCGAAAAAGGCGTCCGCGAGAGCTCCGGCGTCCTGGCCGAAGCCCTCCTGGCCGGCCCCGAAGGCGATGAGGCTGACGACGGCGAGGCGTGATCGGTTCCCGCTGCACAACGAGTTCAAGGGCGCCCAGGTGGCGCCCTTCTTCATTTGGGACTGGCCTCATTGCCGCCTACCCACGGGCCGTCCGCTAGACCCTACTCGTGTCCCAATCTCACCCACCCACCAGCCGTCATCCCGGCGAAAGCCGGGACCCACTGCTCTGACGGCTGGGTTGGCACGGGCCGCGCCGGTCCATCACAGCAAGGGGACAGATCAGCGCGAGTGGAACGGCCGGAGCATTGGGTCCCGGCTTTCGCCGGGGATGACGGCCGGTGGCGGAAGCGGGCATGGCTGAAGCGGCTTCGGCCGCCAATATGTGGCATCCTGCAACCCCTGCGCTGGACACAACCGCGACCCCCGCGATAGAAGGCCTTTCCTGTTGTTCTTGGCGGGGCCGCGGCCTCGCCATTTGTCTGTAAGAGACCCGTCATGACGAGCGTGAACGATATCCGGTCGAGCTTCTTGGGCTACTTTGCCAAGAACGGTCACGAGGAAGTTGCCTCGAGCCCGCTGGTGCCGCGGAATGACCCGACCCTGATGTTCACCAATGCCGGCATGGTGCAGTTCAAGAACGTCTTCACCGGCGTCGAGAAGCGCCCGTATTCGACGGCGACCACCTCGCAGAAATGCGTGCGTGCCGGCGGCAAGCACAATGACCTCGACAATGTCGGGTTCACCGCGCGGCACCACACCTTCTTCGAGATGCTCGGCAACTTCTCGTTCGGCGACTACTTCAAGGAGCATGCAATCGAGCTGGCCTGGAACCTCCTGACCAAGGAGTGGGGCCTGCCCAAGGAGAAGCTGACCGCGACGATCTACCAGGACGACGACGAGGCGATGGCACTCTGGAAGAAGATCTCCGGGCTGCCTGAGGAGCGCATCGTGCGGCTCGGTGCCAAGTCGAACTTCTGGCAGATGGGCGACACCGGCCCGTGCGGCCCGTGCTCGGAGATCTTCTACGACCACGGCGACAAGTACTGGGGCGGCCCTCCGGGCTCGCCCGAGGAAGATGGCGATCGCTTCGTCGAGATATGGAACCTCGTGTTCATGCAGTTCGAGCAGGCTGCTGACGGCTCCCGCACCGGGCTGCCGCGTCCCTCGATCGATACCGGCGCCGGGCTCGAGCGCGTCGCCGCGGTGATGCAGGGCACCAACAACAATTATGAGATCGACCTGTTCAAGGCGCTGATTTCGTCGGCGCAGCAGGCCATCGGCTTCAATGGCGAGAGCAGCAATGCGAGCCTCCGCGTCATTGCCGACCACCTGCGCTCGATGAGCTTCCTGATCGCCGAAGGTGTGCTGCCCTCGAACGAGGGTCGCGGCTACGTGCTGCGCCGCATCATGCGCCGTGCCATGCGTCATGCGACGCTGCTCGGCGCCAGCGAGCCGGTGATCCACAAGATCGTGCCGACGCTGGTGCGCGAGATGGGCCAGGCCTATCCGGAGCTGGTGCGCGGCGAGGCGATGATCACCGAGACCGTCGAGCTCGAGGAGAACCGGTTCCTCAAGACGCTCGGCCGCGGCCTGCAGATTCTCGCCGACGAGACCAAGGACCTCGGCGAAGGCGGCGTGCTGGCCGGCGGCACCGCGTTCAAGCTCTACGACACGTTCGGCTTCCCGCTCGACCTGACGCAGGACGCGCTGCGTACCCGTGGCATCAGCGTCGACACCGTCGGCTTCGATGCCGCGATGGCCGCGCAGAAGGCCGAGGCGCGGAAGAGCTGGGCCGGTTCGGGCGAAGCCGCGACCGACCTAGTGTGGTTCTCGATCGCCGACAAGGTCGGCCCATCGGAGTTCCTCGGCTACGAAACCGAGGACGCCGAGGGCGAGATCGTCGCCCTGGTGAAGGACGGCAAGGAAGTCGACAGCCTCAAGGCCGGCGACGAAGGCTTCGTCGTGCTCAACCAGACGCCGTTCTACGGCGAGAGTGGTGGCCAAGTTGGCGACACCGGCCGGCTGGTAGCCGAAGGCGTGGCGGTGACCGTCACCGAGACTACCAAGCATCACGGCGTGTTCGCGCACCATGTGAAGGTCGACGAGGGCACGCTGAAGCGCGGCCTCGGCCTGGCGCTGCATGTCGACCATGGGCGCCGCACAGCGATCCGCGCCAACCACTCGGCTACACACCTGCTGCACGAGGCGCTCCGCATCGTGCTCGGCGATCACGTGGCGCAGCGCGGCTCGCTGGTCGCGCCTGACCGCCTGCGTTTCGACTTCGTCCACACCAAGGCGATCTCGCCGCAGGAACTTGCCGAGATCGAGGACATCGCCAACGATATCGTGCTGCAGAACACTCCGGTCGAAACCCGGCTGATGAGCGTCGAAGACGCCAAGTCGTCGGGCGCCCGGGCGCTGTTCGGCGAGAAGTACGGCGACGAAGTGCGCGTCGTGTCGATGGGCCTCCCCACGGGCAACGGGCTCGGGTGGTCGGTGGAACTCTGCGGCGGCACCCATGCGCGCCGCACCGGTGATATCGGGCTGATTTCGGTAGTGGCCGAAGGCGGCGTCGCCGCCGGCGTCCGCCGCATCGAGGCGGTCACCGGCAAGGCAGCGCGGCATCGCGGCAACGACAATGTGCGGATCGTCGAGACCGCAGCGAACCTGCTGCGCTCCGGCCCACATGAAGTGCTCGAGCGCATCGAGACGCTGCAGGACAACTTCAAGAAGGCCGAGCGGGCGCTGAGTGACGCCAACAAGAAGCTGGCCTTGGGCGGTGGACAGGGCGCCAGCGCCCCGGCAGCCGATGATAGCGTCAATGGTGTCACCTTCGTCGGTCGCGCCGTCGAGGGCATTTCGCCGAAGGACGTGAAGGGCCTGGTCGATACCGAGAAGAAGCGGATCGGTTCGGGTGTAGTTACGGTTGTGCTGAAGGGGGAGGACGGCCGCGGCACCGTTGCCGTTGGCGTCACCGACGACCTGACCGGGAAGTATGCGGCGGGTGAACTGGTGAAGTTCGCCACCGTGGCACTCGGCGGGCAGGGCGGCGGCGGCCGCCCCGACATGGCGCAGGGCGGCGGCCCGGATGGCGGCAAGGCCGACGCGGCGATCGCTGCGGTGCGCGCGGCGCTCTAGACGGGGTCCGGTCCCGGGCCCTTGAAGGTATCGGGCGACGGGTTGTCCCGGCGCGCCCGATACTCGGCCCAGCGGCCGGCGATGCGGGCCCGTGCCCCATCGCTGAACACATTGGCAAGCCCGGCGGCAACCACGACGCCGAGCCCCGCCAGCCCGAGCGCATCGGGCACTTCGGCGAAGAACAGCGCGCCGAACAGCAGCGCCCACACCACCTGGCTATACTGCATCGGCGCGACGCGGCTGGCCGGCGCGAGCGACACGGCGGCGATCTGCAGCAGGTAGCCAATCCCGCCGAGAATGCCGCAGATCAGGAGCGCGCCGAGCAGCATCCAACCGGGCCAGACGAAGCCGAAGATCACCAGCCCGATGGCGTTGGCGGCGAGCGTGAAGAGGCCGGGCAGCGCGAACAGGCTGACCTTGCGCTCCTCGCCCGAGATGAGCCGCATGGCGGTGACCGAGATGGCCGCGCTGACCGCGCAGCCGAGCGCCGTGAGGTGGCCGAGTTCTAGCTCGCGGAAGCCCGGACGCACCACCAGCAGCACGCCGAGAAAGCTGATGATCACCAGTGCCCAGCGATCGAGCGCGACCCGTTCGCCCAGGATGAACACCGAGAGGATGATGGTCATCACCGGGATCAGGAAGACGAGGCAATAGGCCTCGGCCAACGGGATGGTGACGAACGAATAGGTGATCAGCATCGAGCTCGCCGTGCGGCAGACAGCGATGAGCACCATGAGCCAAGGGCGCCTGAATTTGAACGTATCGCGCCAGCGTTCGGCCTTGGGCTTGGAGAAGAGCGCCGGGATGATCGAGAACACGGTGGTGAAGAGGCCGATCTCGAACACGCTGAGGTCGGCGCCCAGGCCTTTGATCATGGCGTCGGCGGTGGAATAGACGCCATAGGCGATGAGGGCGCAAAGTACCCCGAGCGAGGCGGGCGTGAGGCTGCGTAGCATCTACTTGCCCGTCGCCGGCGCTTGCTCGTCCGCATCGCCGCGGCGCGGCAGCTTCGCGTCGTCGCCGAGTGGCGCGCTGACTTCGGAGATGGCACTGGCCGGGCCGAACACCGAGAGGCGGGAGAAGATGCGAATGCGGGTCTCGTCCGACATCACGTTGAGGATGCCGCCGAAGGCCACGACCACCAGACCGCAATAGGCGATGGTGTCGGGGAACTCGTGGAAGAAGATGGCGCCGAAGACCACCGCCCAGGCGATCTGGCTGTACTGTGCCGGCGCGATCTGGCTCACCGGGGCGCGGCGGGTGGCGGCGATGAACAAGATGTTGCCGGTGCCGCCGAGCGCGCCGATGGCCAGCAGCAGGGCGAACTCTTCCCACGTCGGCCAGTGGAAGGTCGGCAGCATCAGGATGCCGTTGACCAGCACGATGTAGCCAAGCGGCCAGCCGAGCAGGCTGACGCGCTTTTCGACCGGCGCGACCTTGCGCAGCGTCGTGGTGGTAATGCCGCCCATCAGCGCCGCGCCGAGGGCGAGCAGGTGACCCAGTTGCAGGTCGCGGAAGCCGGGCCGCACCACCAAGAGCACGCCGAGGAAGCTGGCGCCGAGGAACAGCCAGCGCTGCCAGGTGACGTCTTCCTTGAGGATGGTCCTCGACAGCGCCACCACGAAGATCGGCGCGAGGAAGGCGATCGAATAGGCCTCGGCCAGCGGGATGTGGGTGAAGGCGTAGATGATGCAGAGGTTGCCGATGACGCCGGTGACACTGCGCAGCTGCACCAGCCACGGATGGCGCATGTGGTGGAACTGCCGCCAGTGCTCGCCCTTGGGCTTGGTGAAGATGGCCGGAAGGAAGGAAAACAGCGCCGTCCAAAAGGCGATCTCGAAGACCGACAGGCTCGTACCGAACCCTTTGATGATCGCGTCGCAGCAGGAATAGAGCAGATAGGCAATGAGCGAAAAAGCGACGCCGGAGGGCATCTTCGGATATCCAAACGGGGGAGGGACGCGGCTGGTATGGCAGATCGTATACGACGCGCTTATCGGGGCGTCGATGGGCGCCAAGGTCGCATCGGCTAATTATTTCGTCTCTATTTTGGAGCAGTCGTACTAGATTGCACGCACCCGGTTGTTGCGCGGTCCGTGTTCCAGTTCGACCAGTCCGAGGGCCTCGAGGACCGGGGTGACGTAGTTGGCGAAACGCCCGCGAAAGCCCTTCTTCAGCCCATACCAGCCGCCGACCGGATTGTCGGGTGAGCGGGCCCAAGCCTCCACGGTGCCGGGCTTGGCGTCCTTCTGTTCATCAGCGTTGCCGAGTTCCATCCAGTCCCCGTGCTGTTTCAGCATGGCGTGGAGGTCTTCGATGGCGCGAAGCTGGTAGCGGAGTTCGGTGCCCCCGGCGACGCAGACAAGCGCCGGCGGCACCGCGTCGGGCGCACGATAGAGCGTGATATCGCTCGAACCGGGTGGAGTCTTGAGCAACCACGGATCGTCTTTGGTACCTGCAGCCATCGCACCTGCCCTCGTTGACCGGAGCATATCTTTGCCGGACGACAGGGGAGTTAGTTTCTCTGCACAATTTGGTGAGGTGGAGCGGACCGTTCGGGACCACGGGCGCAACCAGGAATTATCTAGGTACCCAAGAGCTTGCGCTTGGAGAGGTCGACGAGTCGCTTCACGCGTTCCTGGACATAACCAAGGTAGAATTGTGTACCGCGACCTGACTCCCGGGCGCGCCGCCACCACAGCTCGGCGCCGGGTATCCGCCGCCTGAGCCACGGTTTCTTGCCGGCGAAATGGACAATGAAGGGCTGGCTCCATTGCAAGGCGACATAGTCTTCGAAACCGGGGAGGACAGAGACTGACTCGTCCGGCGTCATACTGTGCGCCAGCACATTCCAGCGAGGATCAAGCACTGCCATCTGGCCGGACAGCAGGTGGTTGATCGCGCACTGATCGGCATAGCGCAGACCGTGCGCCTTCTGCTCGAGCACCTGGCCCATCTGGGTAGCGAAGTTCATCGCGCGCATTGCGTCCAGGTCCATCAGCAGGACGCCGCCCTGACGATAGTCGCGTATCTGCTGCTCGGTTTCGAGTTCGAGGAAGTCTGTCAGATACGCAAAGAAATCGGCACGGTGCCGATCCTTGCCAGCAACCGGCTTCAGGGCCTCCTCGATCACGTGGCGGTCGATGACGGCGCCGACCGGCCTGCCATCGAGGGGAGCATCAAAGAGGTCCGCAAGGTCGGCTTCAACGACCACGTCGCTGTCGAGGTAGATGACCCGGGATTTGTCGGCCAGCACTTCCGGCAGCGAGAACCTGCCAAGCGTCGAAGGCGGAAGACCGCTCACCCGGCCGAAGCGGTCCCAGGGATTTGCGAAAGGGTGCAGGTGGATCGTTACGGCACCACGTTGCCAGCCCCGGAGACGCCGGCTCAGGCGGGTAGCCGGGCCCATGTAGAGCACGTGATACTCAACCGGACGGTCGGTCTTTACCGTGGCGGCGATCGAGGTCGCGACGACCTCGATCATGGGCAGGAAGTTCCGATCGACGGCACTGGCGACGACGATCGGAGCTGGGTTGGTCATCGTCGCTTCGCAGGCGCCGATCAGGCAGCCATGGCCTTCTGCAGGTTGGCGTCGATGGCGTCGAGGAAGCCGAGGGTCGAGAGCCATTTCTGGTCCGGGCCGACCAGCAGGGCGAGATCCTTAGTCATCTGGCCCGCTTCGACAGTGTCGACGCAGACCTTCTCGAGGGTCAGCGCAAACTTCGCCAGTTCGGCATTGTTGTCGAGCTTGGCGCGGTGCTGCAGGCCGCGCGTCCAGGCGAAGATCGAGGCGATGGAGTTGGTCGAGGTCTCCTTGCCCTGCTGGTGCTGGCGGTAGTGGCGGGTGACGGTGCCGTGGGCGGCCTCGGCCTCGACGATCTTGCCATCGGGGGTCATCAGCACCGAGGTCATCAGGCCGAGCGAGCCGAAGCCCTGGGCCACGATATCGGACTGCACGTCGCCGTCGTAGTTCTTGCAGGCCCAGACATAGCCGCCGGACCACTTCAGCGCCGAGGCGACCATGTCGTCGATCAGGCGGTGCTCGTACCAGATCTTCAGCTCGTCGAACTTGGCCTTGTAGTCGCTCTCGAAGATCTCCTGGAAGATGTCCTTGAAGCGCCCGTCATAGGCCTTGAGGATGGTGTTCTTGGTCGAGAGGTAGCAGGGGACCTTGCGGTTGATGGCGTAGTTGAACGAGGCGTGCGCGAAATCGCGGATCGACTCGTCGAGGTTGTACATCGCCATGGCGACGCCGGCGCCGGGGGACTGGAACACTTCGTGCTCGATGACCTTGCCGTCGTCGCCGGTGAACTTGATGGTCAGCGTGCCCTTGCCCGGGAAGGTGAAATCGGTGGCCCGGTACTGGTCGCCGAAGGCGTGACGGCCGACGATGATCGGCTGGGTCCAGCCGGGGACGAGGCGCGGCACGTTCGAGCAGATGATCGGCTCGCGGAAGATCACGCCGCCGAGGATGTTGCGGATGGTGCCGTTGGGCGACTTCCACATCTTCTTGAGCTTGAACTCTTCGACGCGCTGCTCGTCGGGGGTGATGGTGGCGCACTTGATGCCGACGCCGTGCTTCTTGATGGCGTTGGCGGCATCGACGGTCACCTGGTCGTTGGTGGCGTCGCGGTTCTGCACCGAGAGGTCGTAATACTCGATGTCGAGATCGAGGTAGGGGAGGATCAGCTTGTCCTTGATCGCCTGCCAGATGATGCGGGTCATCTCGTCGCCGTCGAGATCGACGACCGGGTTGGCAACTTTGATCTTGGCCATGCGTAAGCTCCTCAGCGGCGCGGAAAATATGATGCGGGGGCTAATAGCATGAAATCGGCCGAGCGGAAGCGCCCGGCGGCCTTTCGGTTCCAGGATTTGAGGTGGTCGGGCGGTTCCGGCGTGGGTTTCGACCACGCGGGTAGTCCGCAGATGAAAGGCCGTCGCCACGCCGGAACTGTTCGGAGTTTTTGCGGGGACCATGAGGAAGCGTTCGCACGCCGTGCGCCAAGCACGGAAACGGTGGACGGGTGCCCATAGCCGCGGCCGCCAGGAGACGGCTCCCCCGGCACCGAAGTCGCCCCACCAGCCGTCCGTACGCGACCGCGCCCGTGTGGGTGACGGGAAGAGGATCGCATGGGTGAGGAGCACGGGGATAAGTTGGTGCGGATTTCCGGATCAGTTGACACCGTGCATATACACACTATCTATCCGCCCATGGATGATTTCACCCAGTGCATGGTTTCGAACAGCCGGATGGCGGCGCGGGCAATAACCCGGCGCTATGATGCCTATGCTCGGCCATTCGGGATTACGTCGACGCAGTTCTCGTTGTTGGGGACGATCGTGGCGGCGGGCGAGCAGACGGTGAGCGAGCTTGCCGAGGCTCGTGGGTTCGAGCGCACAACGCTGACGCGCAACCTCGACCGGCTGGAGAAGATGGGGCTGATCAGTTCGCGGGCGGCGGAGCACGGCAACGGCCGGATCTGCGGGCTGACCGACAAAGGGCAGGCCCTGGTCAACGATTTGCTGCCGCTGTGGCGCAAGGCGCAGGCGGAGATCCGCGAGGAACTCGGCGCCGATGGCTTCGACGACACACTGAAGACGCTGAAGCGGCTTGCCGCCGTTTGATTTCCCTTTAGGCGGGCCGGTTCCGGCGCTGCCCGTGTATCTACACTTGAACGGAGAACCCGATGACCTCTCAAGCTGATCCGATCGTCGTCACCGGCATGGGCGCCGTCAGTCCTCTAGGGGTTGGCGTAGACGTCAATTGGACTCGATTGATCGAAGGGCGGAGTGGGATCGGGCCAAATACCCGGTTCGACGTAACCGACTACGGCGCCAAGATCGCCGGGCTGGTGCCTGAGAAGGCTGATGATCCGGAGGGTTTCGATCCGCTGGTGGCGATTGACGCCAAGGATATCAAGAAGATGGGGCTGTTCATCCAGTACGGACTGGTGGCGGCACAGGAAGCGCTGGACCAGGCTGGCTGGCACCCGACGACACCGGAAGAGCAGGCGGCGACGGCAACGATCATCGGCTCGGGCGTCGGCGGCTCGCCGGTGATGGCACATGCGGTCGAAACGATCGTCGAGAAGGGGCCGCGGCGGCTGTCACCGTTCACCGTGCCGGCGTTCCTGCCGAACCTGGCAGCGGGATGGATCTCGATCAATTACGGCTTCAAGGGGCCGATCGGGGCGCCGGTCACCGCCTGCGCGGCGTCGGCCCAGGCGATCGGCGACGGTATGCGGCTGATCCTGACGGGCGAGGCCGAAGTGGCGGTGGTCGGGGGCGCCGAGGGATCGGTGGACATGATCTCGGTGGGCGGGTTCGGCGCGGCACGGGCGCTGGCGACCGCGTTCAACGACGATCCACAGGCAGCGTCGCGGCCATTCGACCGCCGGCGCGACGGCTTCGTGCTGGCCGAGGGTGCGGCGGTGCTGGTGATCGAGCGGCTGAGCCACGCCGTGGCGCGCGGCGCGACGCCGCTCGCGATACTCTCCGGTTACGGGACGTCGGCGGATGCCTATCATCTCACCTCCGGCGAGCCGACTGGCGCGGGAGCGCAGGTGGCAATGGCCAATGCGCTGAGGATGGCCGGGCTCTCGACCGGCGAAATCGACTACATCAACGCGCATTCCACCTCGACCGGGGTGGGTGACGCGGCAGAACTGGCCGGCATTGGCGCGCTGTTCTCCAACCGCGGCAAGGATCTCGCGATCTCCTCGACCAAGTCCTCGACCGGCCACCTGATGGGCGCCGCAGGCGCGATCGAAGCGGTCTATTCGATCGAGGCGATCCGGCACGGCATCGTTCCGGCGACGCTCAACCTCGATGATCCGGATGTCGGCGAGCGCTTCGACCTGGTGCCGAAGGTGGCCAAGAAGAAGGCGCTGCGGCACGTGCTTTCGAACGGGTTCGGCTTTGGTGGAGTGAACGCCTCACTGGTGTTCTCGGCGATCTAGATCGGAGGCGGCGCCGGGCTATTTCACCGGCATGGCGGCGACCCAGCGCTCGGCTGTTTCCACCCAGTCGCGCAGGTCGTCGTCGTCCTCGATGGCGTCGGCATCGACCCAGATGAAGCCGCGCATCGCCTTGTCGCCGTGGATCATCTGCGTGGCGCCGGGGCGGGCGAGGGCGGCTTCGTTGTTGTCCTTGCCGACGCTGAGCAGGATACGGCCGTCCTTCTTGCAGCCGACCAGGATGTGGCCGTTGAGCAGGAACGTCAGGCCGCCGAACATGGTCTTCTCGGTGATGCGCGGATCGCCGTCGAGGATGTCGCGGATGCGCTCGGCGAGGTGGGTCATGGTAGTCGAGGTGGATTTCATTTCGGGGGCAGGGTCTCCGCGAATTGCATGGCGTAGGCGATCCAGCCACCGAGCGCGGCGTCGTCCGGAATGCCGGTTTCGTCGACGGCGATGAAGCCGGTCATTGGGCGGGTGCCCATGTGCATCTGGTAAGCGCCCGGGCGCTCGAGGGCCGCGGCCTGTTTCTCGGGATCGATGCGGACCAGGAGGTCGCCCTTGGCGGTGGTGCCGATCGCCATGTTGCCATTGAGCATGAAGCCGATGCCGCCGAACATCTTCTTTTCGACGAGGCCGGGTGCGAGGAGCGGCCGCAGGCGGTCGCCCAGCGCGTCGGATGCTGCACTCATGCGATGGGGTCCTGTTTGCGGTAGGTGTCGTGCTGCGGCAGGCCATCGGGGAGAGCATCCCAGTCGCGATGGCTGCGAGCGAAGATCAGCTGGTTGGGAACGAACCAGTTCGTGGCGGCGCCGAACAGGCCGACCGGCAGCATGAGCAGGTCGGGAGCGCGGCTCGATTGCGCGTAGAGCGGGGTGCCGCAATGCGGGCAGAACCAGCGGGTGAGGGTGGCGCCGGAATGGGCGGGGCGGGCGAAGCTCCTGGTGTCGCCGGTCACAGTGACATCGGCAGGGCGGGCGAGCGCCACGGTGGAGTGGCCGGTGCCGGTGGCGCGCTGGCAGTCCTCGCAGGAGCACATGAACATCGAGCGGATGCGGCCATTCACCGACAGCGTGACGCGGCCGCAGGCGCAGCGGGCGGAGAGGTCGATCTCGGGTTTGTCGGCGGTGGCCATGGCGCATGCTGACATCAGGTGTTTGCCATCCGCAAGCCGTCTGCTTGATCGGGGCGGGCGCTGCCTCTAGACGATTTGCCCATGCTCTATTCGCCTCACTATCCGATCGAAACCGAGCGACTTCGGCTGCGCCCGTTCACCCGTGGCGATGTCGACGCGGTATTCGCCTATCGGCAACGCGAGGACGTGGCGAAATATCTGTTCGATGGGCCCATGAGCCACGAGAGCGTCACCGAGGTGGTACAGCAGCGGGTCGGACAGCACGAACTGGCGGCCGAGGGCGACAAGGTCTTCCTTGCCGCGGAGTTGCTGGCGCCGCAGCACGTCATCGGCGAACTCTCGCTGATCCTGCGCGACGCGCCGTCGCGACAGGGTGAGATCGGCTACATCTTCCATCCGGAATTTCATGGCCACGGCTACGCCACCGAAGCGGCGCGGGTGTTGCTGCAGATGGGATTCGAGGGGGCCGGGATGCACCGGATCTACGCGCGCTGCGCCGCCGCGAACGATGCGTCGTGGAAGGTGATGGAGCGGCTGGGCATGCGGCGGGAGGCGCATTTCCGCGAGCACAGCTTCGTCAAGGGCGCCTGGGACGAGGAGTTCGTCTATGCGCTGCTGGAAGGCGAGTGGCGCAGCGGGGCCGGCCGCTAAGTCCCATTGCCGCCAAACGATTCTCCCCTAGACCAAGGGGATTTAGCAATAAATTTCAACGCCTAAGCAGGAACCGCCATCAGACAGTCGCGTTGTCGCCGTAAACCTGAATCGTGTGGGAGGAGCGGAGATGTCGATGCCTGATTTTCCTATCGAAACCGAAAGGCTGGTCCTTCGGAACTTCCAGAAATCCGATCTCGACGCCGTCATGGCCTATCATGCCCTGCCGGAAGTGCAGCGCTATCTCGACTGGAAGGCGCGCGATCGGGTGGAGGTGAAGGCGGCGCTGGACGCGATGTGTGCGCAGCAGCGACTGCACCGGCCGGGCGACATCATCACGCTCGCCGTGGTGCGCAAATCCGACGATCTGCTGGTGGGGCAGGTGTCGCTGCGCTGGACCGACGCCACGGCGGGGCAGGCCGAACTGCGATTCATTCTCAGCCCGGCACAGCGCCGGCAAGGCTATGCGCGCGAAGCCGTGCGAGCGGCGCTGGACATCGGTTTCAACGATCTCGGGCTGCATCGGATTTTTGCGCGCACCTCAGGGGGAAACCAGCCTTCGGCGAAGCTGCTGAAGGACCTCGGCATGCGGCTCGAGGCGCATTATCGGGAGCACGCGTTGTTCCAGGGCGAATGGGACGAGGAACTGCATTTCGCGATCCTCGATCGCGAATGGCTGCGGGGCACCAAGGTGAAGGAACTCAACCGCCACATGGTGGCGTGACGCAGCGCGCTTGATCTTGGTGCCGCTTAGGCCCTATCTCCCGGCCGAACGGGAGCAGTTGCCGCATGGCCGGAACCGACAAGTCGCAGGAGTTCAGCTATCGGCCGAGCCCTGCCATCATCCTCTGCGAGCCGCAGCTGGGCGAGAATATCGGCACGACCGCGCGGGCGATGGCCAATTTCGGGCTGTGGGACCTGCGGATCGTCAACCCGCGCGACCCGTGGCCGAACGAACGCGCCATCGCGGCGGCGTCGCGAGCTGACCATGTGATCGAAAAGGTCCGGGTGTTCGCGACGGTGGAGGAAGCGATCGCCGACCTGTCGCTCGTGTTCGCGACGACTGCCCGCCGCCGCGACATGCAGAAGCCGGTCTATGGTCCCGAGGAAGGGGCACAGCGGATGATCTCGCACATTGCCGGCGGGGCCAAGGCCGGGTTGCTGTTCGGGCGGGAACGCTGGGGGCTCTATAACGAGGAAGTGGCGCTGGCCGATGCGATCGTTACTTTCCCGGTGGAGGCGGCGTTCGCATCGCTGAACATCGCGCAGGCGGTGCTGCTGATGGCGTACGAGTGGCGCCAGCAGGCGGACAAGGGCGAGGTGCTGCCGTTCACCGGCGGGCTCGATCCGATCGCGCCGCGCGAGGAACTGATCGGGCTATTCCTGCACCTCGAGGAGACGCTGGACCGGACCGGGTTCTTCAAGACCGCGGACAAGCGGCCGACGATGGTCGATAACCTCCGCGCCGCGTTCAGCCGGGCGCAGCTGTCGACGCAGGAGATCCGCACGCTGCGCGGGGTGATTTCGTCGATCGATCGCTCGCACCTGCGACAGGGGCGCAAGAGGAAGAGCGCTGACGAAAGTTGAGCCCTCCGGTGCCAAGTATGCTTTGACGCGCCGTTGTGCGGCGTGGCATCAGCGGGCACCATGACCTCAGCCGCCACCGCCGAGCCATCCAAGCTCGCCTTCAGCTACCGCAACTTCCGCTTCTTCTGGCTCACGACGCTGCTGGTCAGCTTCGCGGTGCAGATCATGTCGGTGTCGATCGCCTGGCAGATCTACGACGTGACCGGCGAGGCGTTCCTGCTCGGGCTGGTTGGGCTCTCGTTGTTCCTGCCGGCGCTGGTGCTGATCCTCGTCACCGGCCTCACCGCCGATCGCTTCAACCGTCGGCTGATCATGGCGATCTGCCTCGGGGTCGAACTGCTGTGCGCGTTGGGGTTCCTGGCTTTCGTCAATGCTCAGGCGCATGAGGTGTGGCCGATCTTCGCCATCCTGGTTGTGCTCGGTACGGCGCGGGCATTCTGGAGCCCGGCGGCGCAATCGCTGGCGCCCAACCTGGTGCCTCCGGAGGTGCTGGCCAACGCCATTACGACCAATATGTCGGCCTGGCAGTTCGCCTCGATCGCCGGACCTGCCGTGGGCGGGCTGCTTTATGGCATCGCGCCGTCGGTGGCGTTCGGCACCGGCGCGGTGCTGCTGGTCATCGCCATGGCCTCGGTGCTGATGATCTCGAAGCCGCAGGTGCGGGAGTCGCACCAGGCGACCAGCCTCGAGACCATGTTGGCCGGCTTCCGCTATATCTTTTCGAACAAGGTGGTGCTGGGCGCCATTTCGCTCGACATGTTCGCGGTGCTGATGGGCGGAGCGGTGGCGCTGCTGCCGATCTATGCCAAGGATATCCTCCACGCCGGACCGCAGGAGCTCGGGTTCCTCCGCGCTGCGCCGGGTGTCGGTGCAATCGTCATGGCGCTCGTGCTGACGCGCTTCCCGATCCGTGACCATGCGGGCAGGCTCCTGTTCCTGTTCGTAGGGCTGTTCGGCGCCTTCACGGTACTGTTCGGGCTTTCGACGACTGCGTGGATATCGATCCCCGCTCTGGCGCTGGTCGGCGCGTCGGACATGGTGAGCGTCACTATCCGCGAAACCATCATGCAGCTCTGGACCCCGGAAGAGGTGCGCGGTCGCGTCAACGCCGTGAACAGTGTCTTCATCGGCGCCTCGAACGAGTTGGGCGAGTTTCGTGCCGGCACGGTGGCGCACTTGATCGGCCCGGTCCCGGCCGTGGTGATCGGCGGCATTGGCTCGATCGCCATAGCGGTGATCTGGAGCCGGTTGTTCCCGGGGCTGCGCACGCAGCGGACGCTCGACAGGAAGATGGTCTAGGGGCAGGGCGGCGTCCCGAGGGAGGCAGCCCATGCCAAGAGGCTACTGGATCGCGTCGGTCGATATCGAAGACCCCGAGGCCTACAAGGGATACAGCGACATCGTGGTGATCGAGGGCTACACGGGCTGAATTGCCCGCCTGACGCTTGACTCCGGCGGGTTCCGCCTCTATCACGCGCCCACTTGTCGAGCCCTCGGGCTCCTCGAGCGCACCCGGGATTCCCTGAAATTCAGGAATCTGTCGGTCCGTTCCGCAAGGACGGGCAGAGGAGGGCGCAATCACTTTCGACGATCTATGAAAGGATTCCGATGTCGAAGCGCGATTCAGTTAAGCACAAGATCGACCGCCGTTTGGGCGAAAACCTGTGGGGCCGTCCGAAGTCCCCGCTCAACAACCGTGCCTATGGCCCCGGCCAGCACGGCCAGCGCCGCAAGGGCAAGACCTCCGACTACGGTCTGCAGCTGCGCGCCAAGCAGAAGCTCAAGGGCTACTACGGTTCGATCACCGAGAAGGCCTTCAAGAAGCTCTACACCGAAGCTGCCCGCGTGAAGGGTGATACCGGCGAGCGCCTGATCGGCCTGCTCGAGAGCCGTCTCGATGCCATCGTCTACCGCGCCAAGTTCGTGCCGACCGTGTTTGCGGCCCGCCAGTTCGTGTCGCACGGCCACATCCTGGTCAACGGCAAGCGCGTCAACATTCCCTCCTACCAGGTGAAGGTTGGCGACAAGGTCGAGATCAAGGAGCGTTCCAAGCAGCTCGGCATCGTGCTCGAAGCCAACCAGCTCGGCGAGCGCGACATTCCTGAGTACGTGGAAGTCGATCACGGCAAGCAGACCGCCGTCTACGTGCGCGTCCCGGCCCTTGCCGACGTGCCGTATCCGGTCCAGATGGAACCGAACCTCGTGGTGGAATTCTACTCGCGCTAATCGCGCGGGAGCATCACCGGAATTGGAAAGGGCCGCCCCGATGGGGCGGCCCTTTTGTTTGCGGTTTGTTGACGTCACGCAGCCGGTGGGGCCGGGGCGTCCGCGGGCATCGGTTCGGAGTCCCGCGAGTTGAGATAGCGGGGGTCGTCGTAGTCGTTCGCGAAGACCGGGGGAGTGGGCATAGCAGCTTCCAGGCCTTTGAGGCGCTTGAAGACCGAGATCAGCCGGATGATCGTGGTCCAGGAACTGACGAGGAAACGGAACGAGTCCGAGACCTGACCGAAGGCGTTCAGGACCTGCTGGAACAACCCGAATGTCAGCGCACCCGCGACCACCGATGGGCCCATGGCGATATAGGGGAAGAACACCGAGCCCTGCAGGTAGGCGTACCGGGCGACGTTGAAATACAGGTAGTGAAAGTACAGCCGGAAGTAGTTGCGCTGGACGTTCATGAACAGTTCGCGGACGGCGATCGGCTCGGCGCGCTCGGCGTGATCCTCGCCGTAGACGAGCTCCTTACGATAGGCGGCTTCCACCCGCTGGTTCTGGAACTGCAGCCCGGGCAGCTTGATGCCGACGGTGGCGAGCAGCACGGTGCCGAAGATCGCCGAGATCAGGGCGACCCAGACGAGGCTGCCCGGAACCGGGCCGATGAACGGCAGTTCGGTGATGTGCTCGGACAGGCCCCAGAGCAGCGGCAGGAAGACCAGCAGGGTCATGATCGAGTCGATGACCGACAGGCCGAGGTTTTCGACGATGGAAGAGAAGCTCTCGGTATCCTCCTGGATGCGCTGGGCGGCGCCCTCGGTGGTGCGAATGTACTTCCAGTTGGCCTGGTAGAAGAACGACATCGCCCGGCGCCAGCGGAACAGATAATGCGAGTTAAGGAAGGAATTGAGCACCACGACGGTGATGCTGACACTGAGCACGATGGCCACAGTGAGGATCTGCAGCATGTAGTCGTCGAAGGTGATGCTGTTCGGCGTGGCGAGCGCCCGCTGGATAAGGTCGTAGAACGAGCCATACCAGTCGTTGAGCCAGGCGTTGATCTGAACGTTGAAGAACACGACCTCGACGATCGTGACCGACCCCACGACGCTCCACCGGTACCAGCGGCGATTTCCTCCAATCCAGTACCAGGGGATGCAGAACAGATAGCCCGCAGCGACGATGTATTGGTACAGCCAGACCTTGTCGGAGCTGAAGAAGGGGTTCGGCTGCGCCTCTGTTGGGGCGATGCCAAGCCAGGGGCCGAGGCTGAGGAAACTCTGCAAAGTAGGTCCGATGGTGAACCAGGCCAGCATGCAGAGCGCGGTCCACAGGACTACCGCCGGAAAGAATATCTTCGGGTTGGGGAAGAATGAGCGGAACAAGGGAGACTCCTTGGGGTTCCGGAAGGTCGTGTCATCTAACTGACTAAATCCGCGACCGGCAAGAAATCAGGCCAACCTTGCCGCGAGTTAAAATCCCCGAAAGCTTCCGGTAAGGCGCGGGGTTTGGTATCAGGTCGGCCCATGAACCAGATCGTCAGCCCAGCCGTGCTCGAAGCCCAAGCCGACCCCTTGGCCGAAGACCTCTCCGGCGCGCATCCGCTGTTTGCGGCGGCGCCGCGCAGCGTCGAGTTCAACAAGCTCAGGAAACGCCTCGTCCGCAGCATGCGCGAGGCGATCGAGAAGTTCGGCATGGCGCGGGCCGGGGAGAAGTGGCTGGTGGCCATTTCGGGTGGCAAGGACAGCTATGGGATGCTGGCGCTGCTGCTCGATTTGAAGTGGCGGGGGCTGCTGCCGGTGGAACTGATCGCCTGCAACCTCGACCAGGGGCAGCCGAACTTTCCCAAGCACATCCTGCCGGAGTGGCTGACCAAGCACGGCATCGCGCACCGGATCGAGTACCGGGACACCTACTCGGTGGTGACCAGCACGCTGCCGCAGGGGGCGACCTATTGCTCGCTCTGCTCGCGGCTCAGGCGCGGCAACCTCTACCGCATCGCGCGGGAGGAGGGCTGCTCGGCGCTGGTGCTGGGGCATCATCGCGAGGACAGCCTCGAGACGTTCTTCATGAACCTGTTCCATGGCGGCAAGCTCGCGGCGATGCCGCCGCGGCTGATGAACGACGACGGCGACGTCGAGGTGCTGCGGCCGATGATCTATTGCGCCGAGCCTGACCTCGAGAAGTTTGCCGAGCACATGGCCTTCCCGATCATTCCCTGCGACCTCTGCGGCTCGCAGGAGGGGCTCGAGCGCAATGCCATGAAGGCGATGCTCAACGACATCGAAAAGCGGATGCCGGGGCGCAAGGACATCATGATCCGGGCGCTGGGCAATGTGCGGCCGAGCCACCTGCTCGATCCAAAGCTGTTCGACTTCCTCGGGCTGCAGAACGCTTCGACCGCCACCGGCGACTGACCCGACCACACCGACCAAGAGTTGACCATGTCCTCCTTCGATATCGACCGCCTGGCCGTCATCCTCCGCGATGCCGCCAAGGCAGAAATCCTGCCGCGCTTCCGGCATCTCGACGCCGGGATGGTGCGGCAGAAGACGGATGCCATCGATCTCGTGACCGAGGCGGACGAGCAAGCGGAACGGCGGATCAAGGCAGCGGTGGACGAGGCCTGGCCGGAGGCGCTGTTTGTCGGCGAGGAGTCGGTGGCGGCCAATCCGGCCCTGCTCGATGAGCTGGACCGCGCCGAGTTCGCCATCGTGGTCGACCCGGTGGACGGGACGGCTAACTTTGCGGCCGGGCTGCCGCTGTTCGCCACCATGGCGGCGGTGGTGCGGAACGGCGAGACCATTGCCGGCATCATCTATGACCCGATGGGCGACGATTGGGTGCTGGCCGAGAAGGGTGGCGGCGCGTGGCAGCGGCGGCCGGATGGCACGCAGTGGCGGCTGGAGGTGGCGACGGCGCCGGGGTTGGGCGACCTCGTGGGGCACGTCTCGATCACCTTCCTGCCGGCGGAGAGCAAGCCCACGGTGTTGGCCAACCTCGCCAAGATCCGGGTGGCCGCGAACTATCGGGTCGCCGGACACGACTACCGGACGTTCGCGACCGGGTTTTCGCACTTTGTGGCGTTCAACAAGCTGATGCCGTGGGACCACCTCGGTGGGTGCCTCATCTCGCAGGAGGCCGGGGGCTATGTGGCGCGCTTCGACGGATCAGCTTACCTCCCCAGCCACCGCGAGGGCGGGCTACTAATTGCCAGCAATCGCGATACCTGGAATTTACTGCGCGCAGAGGTGTTTACGCTATAGTGGCGGTCTAAATCGGCGAGGGGAGACGCGGTTTGGACAACCTGAACTACTGGGCGATCGCCGAGCGCGATATCGAGATCCAGAACCCGATCACCGACCGCAAGCTCCGGTTGCTGGACGATTATTGCGACGTGCGCGATGGGCTCAGCGTGCTCGATATCGGCTGCGGCAAGGCCTGGCTGATGCGGCAATGGGCAGAGAAGCACGCCATCGAGGGCGTCGGCATCGACATCAACCCGCGGTTTCTCGAGGTCGCCCGGCGCAAGCCACCGGCACGAGGGCGCCTGACCTTTCACAATGCATCGGCAAAGACCTTCAAGGTCGAGCCGGCTTCGTACGACATCGTGCTCTGCCTCGGCGCCTCGTTCGCCATCGGGGAGGTGCCGCAGGCGCTGGAATGGATGGCGGCGGCGACCAAGCCCGGCGGGTCGGTGGTGCTGGGCGACCTGGTGCTGAAGCACCCGCCAGCGGTGCCGAAGGGTGATATCCTGCCACCCAATACCGTGGACATGATGGGGGTAGTCGAGCGCCACGGCGCCGAGGTGTCGGCGACGATCAGTGCCTCGGAGGCGGATTTCGAGCGCTACACCAGCCACCATCGGCACGCAACGCTGACCTGGGCGCGCGAGAACCCAAAGCACGCGGACCATGCCGCGGTGCTGGAGAAGAGCCGCAGCGACTGGATGTACTACCAGAAGACGATCCGGCCGCTGCTCGGCTGGACCATCTTCGTAGGTCGCAAGAAGGACTAGGGCGGGGCCTAGTGGCCCGCGTCGGCTCCGGGGTGCGCGTATTGCGGGCTCACGCCGAACAGCTTGCCCTTTTCGGCGATCAGCACGCTGCCGAGCGCCAACAGCCCCATGGTCACGTAGCCGGCGACGACCGGCGTCACCGTGCCATTGAACTGTTGGCCGATGACGGTGCCGAGCAGCGCGCCGCCCACCGTCTGGGTGAAGCCGAACACCGAGGCAGCGGTGCCGGCGACGGCACCGAGCGGCTCCATGGACAGCGAGTTCATGTTCGAGGCAGCCCAGCCGAACATCCACTGCACTACCAGCACCACGCCGAAGAACAGCCAGAGCGGCATGAACCCGCCAAGGCTGAAGGCGAGGAGGATCGAGGCTGCGCCGACATAGACGAGGATGGCGAAGTGGCTCAGCCGGCGCATGCCGAAGCGGCGCACGATCTTCGAGTTGGTGAAGGCACCGATCGACATGGTGCCGGCCATCAGCGCAAAGGCGACGGGGAAGAGCGCCCCGAGCCCGAAGATCTCGACGAAGATCTGCTGGCTGGTCGAGATGAAGCCGAACATGGCGCCGAACAGGAACATGCCCGCAAGGCCGTAGAACAGCGCCGAGCGGTTAGTGAACACCAGCCGGAAACCCTCGGCGATGACGCTCAGCCGCAGCGGCCGGCGATATTCCGGATGGAGCGTCTCCGGCAGGCGGAAGAACGCCCACAGGCTGATCACCGTCGCGAGGCCGCCCATGAACAGGAAGATGTACTGCCACGGGCCGGACAGCAGGATCACCTGGCCGATGCCGGGGGCGACGATGGGGATGACCATGAACACCATGAAGGTGAGCGACATCACCTCGGCCATGGCGCGGCCGGAGAACTTGTCGCGCACCACCGAGGTGGCGATGACCCGCGTCGCGGCGGCACCGAGCCCTTGGGTGAAGCGGATAGCGAGCAGGATGGCGAAGGTCGGGGCGAACACGGCCGCGAAAGCACAGACCACGTAGATCACCAGCCCGACGAGCAGCGGCCCGCGCCGGCCGAAGCGATCGGTGAGTGGGCCGAAGATCAGCTGCGCGAAGCCGAAGCCGAGCATGTAGACGCCGACCACGAACTGCCGCTCGTTCTCGTGGCTAATGCCGAGGGCCTCGCCCATGTAGGGCAGCGCCGGTAGCATCACGTCGATCGCGAGAGCGTTGAGCGCCATCAGGGCGGCCATAAGGGCAATGAACTCGACGCGGGACAGGTCCCGCGTTGCAACAGTTGTACTGGACATGTTTGGGCTCAGAATGGCCGGGAGGGGGCCGGAAAGGCCGGGAAGATGCGCGCATCTCCGGCCTTTGGCAACCCGGCGTTGATCAATACTGACGAAAGGCTGAGGCTATTGAGCCGGCTTCAGCTGGAACGACTTGGCACTGAGTTCGCGGATCGGCAGGTGGAGGGCTGCTGAGCCGAGGCCGAGCAGGATGCCCAGGTACCAAACGAGGCTGTAGGAGCCGGTGTGATCGTAGACGAAGCCGCCCAGCCATACGCCGGTGAACGAGCCGAGCTGATGGCTGAAAAAGGCGACGCCGTAGAGCATGCCCATGTAGCGGGCGCCGAAGAACAGCGAGACGAGCCCGGCGGTCAGCGGCACGGTGGAGAGCCAGAGCAGGCCCATCGCCGCGGCGAACATGTAGGCGCTGACCTCGGTGACGGGGAACAGCACGAACAGCCCGATGGCGACGGCGCGGCTGAAATAGATGCTGGCGAGCAGCAATTGCTTGGGCAGCCGGCCGCCGAGGTAGCCGGCGAGCAGCGAACCCACGATGTTGAACAGCCCGATGACGGCGATAGCCCAGCTACCGACTTCGGGGGCGAGGCCGCACTGCACCAGATAGGCCGGCATGTGGACGTTGACGAAGGCGAGGTGGAAGCCGCAGACGAAGAAGCCGATGACCAATAGCCGATAGGACCCATGGCCCCAGGCACGGCTCAGCGCCTGCATGAACTTGAGGTCGGCCTGGCCGGCGGCCCGCTCGGTGCGGCCGCGCAGGGCGTAGGTCAGCGGGATCACCAGCGCAAGGATGGTGGCGGCGTAGAGCAGAGTGGTCTGCCAGCCGAAATTGGTAATGAAGGACTGGCCGATCGGCGCGAAGGCGAACTGGCCGAACGACGATGCTGCTGTAGCGACGCCGAACACGAGGCTGCGCTTTTCCTGCGGCACGCTGCGGCCGAACGCGATCATCACGATGGAGAAGGACGAGGTGGCGATGCCGACGCCGACAATAACACCGGCCGTGAGGTTCAGCACCGAGCCGCTGGGCGAGATCACCATGAGGGCGAGGCCGAGCGCATAGACCAAGAGGCCGCCGATGATCACCTTGGCGGTGCCGTAGCGGTCGGCGAGGCCACCGGCGAAGGGCTGTGCGATGCCCCAGGCGAGGTTCTGGATCGCCATGGCCATGCCCCACGCCTCGCGCGTCAGGCCGAGATCGGCGGTCATCGGGAGGGTCAGCAGGCCGAAGCTGGTGCGGATGCCGTTGGTCACCGCCGCGATGATGCAGCCACAGATGATCAGGGCGACGAGCGGCGTCGCCACGGAACGGGAGGCGGTGATCGAGGACATGAGCGGGGGACTCGGAGGATTGGAGGAGCCCCGTGTACTTACACCCCCCGAACGGATCACAGAAACGCATTTCTCTGATGCGTGCGATCACCCAAAGTGATGGCGGACGCCATGCCGCAGTTGATCGCGCGGCGCAGGGGATTATCTACAGGGCAGCAACGGAGTCGCCCGTGATACGCCACATCGTGTTCTTCACCGCCAAGGACCCAGACCAACTCGACGCCATCGTCGAGGGGCTCGAATTGCTCGGCACGATTCCGCATTCGACGCATTTTGAAGTGACCCGCAACAGCAAGGTCGACCAGATCGGCAACGATGTGGATGTGGTGGTCTACGCCGAGTTCGCCGATGCGGCGGCGCTGGCGGCCTACAAGGCGCATCCGACCTATGCCGAGGCAACGCGCCGGGTGCGGCCGCTGCGCGAACTGCGGTTCGCCGCCGACGTTCCCGCCAGCGAGGCGGCCGTGGCGCTGGTGCGCCGCTCCGCCTGAGGCAGAGCATATTGTTCCTCCGTTACCCGAAGATTGTCCTCGAAGCGGATGAAATTTCTAGCGTTCGGGTTGCTTCCTAACCGAGCGTGGCCGAATTTCACCTGCTCAACGAGGGCGAACACGGTGGAAATCAAGGAAACGGAGTCGATGCTGGTGCTGAGCGCCAGCCGGAGGCTCACCATCCCGCAGGTCAAACTGGCGGGCGCGGAGATCACTGCGGCGATCGAGGCGGATATCGAACGCTGCGGGCTGGAGGTCGCGGGGGCCTGGGTATTCATCGGCCGGAATCTGCCGAGGGACAGCAAGACCGAGTTCGACGTCCGCTTCTGCCGTCCGGTGGTAAGGGCCGACGGCTACGATGGCGCGTTCGAAGTCCAGCAGCTCGAGCCGATCATGGTGGCGAGTGCGCTGCATCAGGGGCCGATGCGCACGATCTTCACCCAAGGCTATGCGCCGCTCGTGCAGGAGATCGAGCTCTCTCGCCACGCGTTCTCGGGTGAAAGCCGTGAGATCTACCACCGGTGGGCCGGGCAGGGGGGCAAGTACCACCGGATCGAGATTCAGTTCGGGCTGGCGTACTGAGCGGCACAAGCGAAAGGCCGCGGCCCTGATGGGCGCGCGGCCTGTTCTCAAGCCATCGATGCTGGCGTCAGGCGGTCTGCTTGACCGCGATGCCCTTGTCGGCGAGGTGCGATTGCAGTTCGCCGGCCTGGAACATCTCGGTGACGATGTCGGCGCCGCCGATGAACTCGCCCTTGATGTAGAGCTGCGGGATCGTCGGCCAGTTGGCATAGGCCTTGATGCCCTCGCGCAGCTCCTGGTTCTCGAGCACATTGGCGCTGTCGTAATCGACGCCGAGATAGCCGAGGATCTGGACGACGCGGCCCGAGAAGCCGCACATCGGGAAATCCGGCGTGCCCTTCATGAACAGGAACACGTCGTTGTTCTTCACCTTGTCGTCGATGAACGCGTTGATGTCGCTCATGTGAATGCCTTCTGTCGTCCGGGGAGGAGTCCGGCTCCGTTGACTGTTAGATAGTCCTGCAATGCGGCGCTGTCGAGGTATGGCATCGTCATTCGACGATGGAAACCGTTGGCGGTCACGCTCACTTGATCCGCAGAGCCATGCCGATGGACGCTGGCGCGGTGGGTTCGAAGCCGTACTGCGCGTAGAGATCCTTGGCCGGGCCATCGGCGATAAGGCTCACATAGGCGGATTTCGGGGCATTGGCGTGGAGCCAATCGACCAGGGCGGCGACGATGCGCTTGCCCAGGCCCAGCTTCTGGTGCGCAGGAAGGACGGCGATGTCGACGATCTGGTACGCCGTGCCGCCGTCGCCGATGACGCGCCCCATGCCGATGGCCTGCCCTTCGTGCTCGATCACGACGGCAAACAGCGTTCCCCTGAGGCCGCGAACCGACGCTTCCTCGGTCTTCTCGCTGAGACCGGAGAGGCGGCGAAGGTCACGATGCTCGGAGACGGTGGGGGTGCGAGGGATCAGCACATACTCAGTGGTCGACACGTTGGTGGTTCCTTCGGCCAGGCGATCAGCGGATGGACTTTTGCAGCCGAACGCTGGGCAGGATCAAGCCACCGCGGCTCTTGTGCGTCGTACGTTCGACCTCACGGTAGCCGTGCCGTTCGTAGAAGGCCTGCGACGAGGTCGCCGCGTGGATTTTGGCGAGAGTGGTGCCGGCGTCCCGCATCCGGCCTTCGGCCTGGTTGAGTAGAGCGCTGCCGATGCCATGTCCCTGGAAGGTGGGATCGACATAGAGCCCAATCACCTCATCCGGACCGTGGTCGCAGAACGCCACGACGACGCCGTCCGCTTCGACGACGTCGAAATGGCCGTTTTCCGGCGTGACATACTGGTCGGGTCGTAGCCCGGTAGCCCAGCTCTCGCGCTCAGCAACCGAGTAGTGCGCTTCAGACGCGGCCATGATGGCGCGGTGGTGCAGTCGCTGCATCGCCTCGCCGTCGCCGGGACGCATCGGCCGGATCGTCCAGTTCATGCGAGTCTCTCGGCGATCCACGGGTGTGCAGTGACGTCTTCGAGTTCGGCGTATTGCACGGCTTCCCAGCCATGCGCGCGGGCGGCTTTCACGATGTCCTCGCGGTCGTCGAAGAACAGCGGCGGTTCGGATTGCGGGCCGAGGCGGTTCGACACCCAGTCGAAGTAGGGCTTGTTCGGCTTGGCGTGGCCGATCCTCGCCGAATGGAACATGTCCTCGAACAGCTCGCCGAACCTGAGCTGCTGCCACAGCCACTGGGCCCGCATATGCTCCTGGTTGGTGGCGAGATAGAGCGGCGTGCCGGCCGCCTTCAGCCGCGCCACGACGTCGAGCAGCGGCTGGTTGACGTTGCTGTCATGGCTCAGCCAGTAGCCGGCGAAGGCCATGCTGGGTCCGCGATAGCCCAGGCTCGGCAGCGTGCGATCCAGCGCCTCGAGCAGCGAGATTTGCCCGACGAGCACCTTCTTGACGAAGATGTCGTAGATGAACTCGCGGTTGAAGCGGTCGGGATCGACGCCGAGGTCGGCGAGCAGGTTCTCGTTCCAGCGCACGTGCTTTTCTGGCCGGCCGTGGTAGCCGTGCACGAGCACGCCATCGACGTCGAACAGGACGGTGCGTTTCGACATGTCAGAGTCTCGGTCTGCGATTGATGGGCTGTTTGAGATGATGCCGCAGCCCCTGACCGGCGAGTGGCTCGTCGGCGAAGCGCGCGATGATGTGGAGGTGGGCATGATCCACGGTCTGGCCGCCAACCCGTCCGACGTTCCAGCCCACTGTGTAGCCATCAGGCATAGTGGCATCGAGATGGGCTTTGGCCTCCATGAGGAGGGCGAACGTGTCGCTCCACTCCGCTTCGGTCAGTTCGAACGGGGCCGTCGCGTGCCGATGCGGGATGATCATTCCACCCTGCTGTAGGACAGGGTCTGTGCTTGCGAGAAAGTAGCAGCTGCCGTTGCTGAACAGGGGCTCGTCATCGAGCAAGCCGTTGTCGCGGCAGAACCGGCAGCCCGATTCGACGTCGGGACCCATCGCTTCATTCCTGCTGTTAGGTGCGCGTCAGTCGGGCGCCTTCGTCTGCAGCGCCAGCGAATGCAGCACGGTGCCCATGTCCGCGCCGAACGCCGCATTCACCATCTGGTGCTGCTGCACCCGGGTTTTGCCGCGGAAAGCTTCGGAGGTGACGGTTGCGGCGTAGTGGTCGCCGTCGCCGGCGAGGTCGCGGATTTCGACCGTGGCGTCGGGGAGCGCCTTGAGGATGCGTTTTTCGATTTCGCTGGCGGCCATGCCCATTTCGGGTCTCCCGGTCGATAGAGTCACTGACAGAGATATGGCATGCGCGAAGGGGCGCTTCAACGGAAGCGGACGCCGGTTTTCCCGGCGCCCGTCAGATCGTCAGGCGGCTGCAGTCTGGCGCTTGGGCAGCTTCCAGTTGGGCCGCGGGAAGTGGCAGGTGTAGCCGTTCGGGATGCGCTGCAGGTAATCCTGATGCTCCCGCTCGGCCTCCCAGAACGGGCCCACCGGCTGGATCTCGGTCACCACCTTGCCGGGCCAGATGCCGGAGGCGTCGACGTCCTTGATGGTGTCCTCGGCGACGCGCTTCTGCTCGTCATTGGTGTAGTAGATCGCCGAGCGGTAGCTCGAGCCGATGTCGTTGCCCTGACGGTTCCTGGTCGAGGGATCGTGGATCTGGAAGAAGAACTCGAGCAGGTCGCGATAGCTGTAGCGCGAGGGGTCGAAGATGATCTCTACCGCCTCGGCGTGGGTGCCGTGGTTGCGATAGGTAGCATTCTCGACGTCGCCGCCGGAATAGCCGACGCGGGTGGAGATAACCCCGTCCTTGTGGCGCAGCAGCTCCTGCACGCCCCAGAAGCACCCGCCAGCCAGTACCGCCCGCTCAGTGTTGGTCGTCATGCTTGGTCTCCGTTATTTGGGATGCGCCATATATACGTATCCGGGAGCTGGATTGTTACACCGGCTCACGGAAATGGCATCGGGGACAGCGGATGGGTGAGGAATACGATGTCGCGGAGACGGGCGTTGGCTATGACCATGCTACGCAAGAGGCGACTCTAAGGTCGCTTCCTGGTGGCCCGGAGCTTATCGCGTGGTTCGGGTTTGTGCCGTGGTTCCACGACGACGAAATCGAACGGCTGGATCTGTTGGACAAGGGTGCAAGCAGGCTGGTGATCCGTTCATCTCTCTATGGAGACGACGCAACGCCCAGAGCGTGCGTGGTGACCTTTGCCTTGGCAGACATAGTTGAGATATCCCTGAAGCACTTCTACTTCCAGAATGTGATCGGCGATCTCCACCTACGACCCGCGACGCACCTCGACGGACCGATCTACGGTCTGACTCCCGCCGATACCGACCTCGAGATCGTCGTGACCTCGTCTGTCGGTCTGGAGGGCCGGATCAGGTGCCGGTCCATCGAGGTTAGCTTCGCAGAGGTTGTCCGCTAAACCTCGGCGATCTCGCCCGCCATGAACTCCGGGAACCAACCCTCGTGCGCCGCCCGCATCTCGGCGATGGCAACCGGGCGGGCTTCGCCCAGCGTCAGCGACGTGCCGCCGGTGTTGCCGATCCAGGGGGCGAAGACGCCGGCGTAGGGGTAGACCTCTTCGTAGAACTTATCGAGGTTGGCCCGGGTCATGGTGACGAGGTAGCGGCCCTGGTCTTCGCCGAAGAACAGCGGCAGCGGGTCGCCGCCATCGAGCTGGTTGACCGTCGCGCCGATGCCCGAGGCCAGCGCCATTTCGGCGAGGCCGATGGCGAGGCCGCCATCCGAGAGGTCGTGCACCGCGGTGGCGATGCCGTCGCGGATCAGGATGCGGACAAGGTCGCCGACCTTCTTTTCGTGGCCGAGATCGACCGGCGGCGGGGTGCCGTCCTTGCGGTTGAACAGCTCGCGCAGGTAGATCGACTGGCCGAGATGGGTGCCCCACCAGTCGGGGGCGCCGAACAGAAGGATCGCTTCGCCCTCGGCGGCGAAGGCGGCGCGGGCCATTTTCGACCAATCGGGGATCAGGCCGACGCCGCCGATGGTCGGGGTCGGCAGGATGCCGCGGCCGTTGGTCTCATTGTAGAGCGACACGTTGCCCGAAACGATCGGGAAGCCCAGCGCGCGGCAGGCATCGCCGATACCCTTCACCGCATGGACCAGCTGGCCCATGATTTCCGGGCGCTCGGGATTGCCGAAATTGAGGTTGTCGGTGGCAGCGAGCGGGTCGGCACCGGTAGCCGTGAGGTTACGCCAGCACTCGGCCACGGCCTGCTTCCCGCCTTCATAGGCGTCGGCCTCGCAATAGCGCGGAGTGACGTCGGAGGTGAAGGCGAGCGCCTTGGTGGGGTGGCCGTCGACGCGGATGACGCCGGCATCGCCGCCCGGGCGCTGCAACGAGTTGCCCTGGATCAGCGTGTCGTACTGCTCGTAGACCCAACGGCGTGAGGAGAGCGCGGGCGAACCGAGCAGCTTCAGCAGTGCGTCGGCGATGTCCATCTGCGGGATGTCGTCGGCGGCGAGCGCCTTGGGCACCACAGGGGCGGTCCATGGGCGATCGTATTCCGGAGCTTCGTCGCCCAGTTGCTTGATCGGCAGGTTGGCGACTTCCTCGCCCTTCCACATCACCCGGAAGCGGAGATCGTCGGTGGTGTGGCCGACGGTGGCGAAATCCAGCTCCCATTTCTCGAAAACGGCGCGGGCCTCGGCTTCCTTTTCGGGATGCAGCACCATGAGCATGCGCTCCTGGCTTTCCGAGAGCATCATCTCGTAGGGGGTCATCGCGTCTTCGCGGACCGGCACCATGTCGAGGTTGAGCTCGACGCCGAGGTCGCCCTTGGCGCCCATTTCGACGGCCGAGCAAGTGAGGCCGGCAGCACCCATGTCCTGGATGGCGATCACCGCGCCGGTGGCCATCAGTTCGAGGCAGGCCTCGAGCAGGCGCTTCTCGGTGAAGGGGTCGCCGACCTGTACGGTCGGGCGCTTCTCCTCGATGTCGTCGCCGAACTCGGCCGAGGCCATCGTGGCGCCGCCGACGCCGTCGCGGCCGGTCTTGGCTCCGAGATAGACGACGGGCAGGCCGACGCCTTCGGCTTTCGAGTAGAATATCTTGTCGGTGTCGGCGAGGCCGGCCGCAAAGGCGTTGACCAGGATGTTGCCGTTATAGCGCTCGTCGAACTCGACTTCGCCGCCCACGGTGGGGACGCCGAAGGAGTTGCCGTAGCCACCGACGCCGGCGACGACGCCGGAAACAAGGTGCTTCGTCTTTTCGTGCTTGGGGTCACCGAAGCGCAGCGCGTTCATCGCTGCCACCGGGCGGGCGCCCATGGTGAAAACGTCGCGGAGGATGCCACCCACGCCGGTCGCCGCGCCCTGGTAGGGCTCGATGTAGCTGGGGTGGTTGTGCGATTCCATCTTGAAGACGATGGCCTGGCCATCACCGATATCGACGACGCCGGCATTCTCGCCGGGGCCCTGGATCACCAGCTGGCCTGATGTCGGCAGGGTGCGCAGCCATTTCTTCGAGCTCTTGTACGAGCAGTGCTCGTTCCACATCGCCGAGAAGATGCCGAGCTCGGTGTAGGTCGGCGCGCGGCCGATCAGTTGCAGGATCTTCTGGTACTCGTCCAGCTTAAGCCCATGATCGGCAACAAGCTCTGGCGTAATGGCGATGTGGTTGTTGAAGGTCATCCGATTCCGGCCCTGATCCGCTGGCGTTCGCTATAGCGGATACGACTCCCGGGGGACACAGGAAATGGGTCAGATTTCCCCGCCCACCAGCATGGCGAGGCTGGAATTGTAGTATTGCGGGTCGCCGGTGACCTCGTCGCCGAGCCAGTTGGGCAGTTGGAGGGTGGCGGTGGGACTGTCGAGCTCGACTTCTGCCATCACCAGGCCCTCGTGGCGGCCGTGGAACTCGTCGACGACCCAGTCGCCGTCGGGGAGGTCGAGGTTGTGGCGAGTCTTTTCGATCTGCGCGCCGCGGCTGAGCGCCAGCAGCTGCCGCGCATCGGCGATCGGGATTTCGTACTCGAACTCGGCACGGGCCAGCGCCGAGCCGCCGCTCTTGATCGTGATGTAGCCGACCCGATCGTCGATCGAGCGCACCCGCACGGTGACGCCACCGCCACCTGTGGTCAGGTAGCCCTGACGCAGTGCCTGCGTCACCTTGACGAGGTCCTTCCAGCCGTCGGCTGCGACGAGGAACTTGCGCTCGATCTCGATGCCCATCTACTCGGCCGCCTCGCGGGTCATCCAGCCGTCGAGATAAGCGGAAAAGCGGGCCTTCAGCGCCCTGGGCTTTTCGGCAAAGACCTGCATCCCGAGCTTTCGGATGTTCTCTTCGATTTCGGCCTGACGGCGATCGACGGCTGCTAGCGCGAATGCGGCATCGATGTCGGGCCCGAGGTCATCGGGCGTCGTCTTCAACAATTGGCTCAGCACGGCGAGGTCGTGGTGGGTGCCCAACTGCTCTGCCAGCTCGCCGGCGCATTTGTGGGCGGAGGGCAGGATGTCCTCGGCGCAGCTCTCGAGCAGGCCCAACTGGTTCCAGTGATATTTGGCGAACTTGCGCCACTCGTGGAAAGCCTCGTCGGTGCGCTGCCGCTCGGCGGTGCGACCGGTCTGCCGCCCGCTGCGGTAGGTGTGCTTGAGGCCGGTGGCCAGGGTATCGAGGTCGATCCGGTCGAGCCGCCAGGTGGCGCTGCGCTGCTCGAGTTCGCGCATCTGGCCGGCGAAGCTCTGCAATGCGCCGGTTTCGCCCTCGGCCGCTGCGTTCCGGCCGTCATCAGCCACGTCGATCGGCCTGCCGGCCCAGGTCATCAACTCAGCGAAGGTGGCCCGCGTCACGCGCAGGTCGCGCGATGCGGCGAGGCCGCGCGATGCATCGCGGACGAAGGCGTTCTCGATGTCGTAGGCGCTGAAATCGGGGCGCACCAGCCGGAACAGAGCGCGCAGTTTCTTGCAGCGCCGCCGCGCCTCGTGCACTCGGCGTTCCGGCGACTCGGACGAATTCTCCGCGCCGGCAATGGCTTTGCCGATCTGCTCGCGCGCTATCCGCAGGAAGCCGTCACCCATCGAGCGGTCGCCCCGGGACCACTGAAAACTCATCTGCGCTCCCGCTACACCCGTCGCCGCAAGGCGAGCCTACGTTCGCAAGAGTGTCACAAACAAGTCAAACCGGCCGGACAGAGCGCCGGCCGAGCAATTTGTCGATGCCGACCGCGACGGCGAACAGCGCGAGGAAGGCCACGAGCATGACGATGACGTTGATCGCCACCTGGCCATAACCAAGCGTGTTGGCCTCGAGGATGGGGTAGGGGTACTCGCCGACAACGGCGCCGCGGACCATTGCCCAGGCCAGATAGAGCAGCGGGAACACCGTCATCGCCGGGATATCGCGCCAGTCGAGGTCGCCATGTGGCTGGAAGAGCAGCCACCAGGCGATGAAGAACAGCGGCGCGACATAGTGCAGGACGATGTCGGCGAAGAGCTGCAGGCCGGTTGGCTGCCAGAGGCCGGCCAGCATCACGTGGTAGAACACTGTCACCATCGCCATGATGCCCGCCATCATGGCTCGCGTCACCGGCGAGCGCCACCAGCCGAGCCAGCGGGCCGCGCTCACTTCAGAGAGATAGATCAGCACCAGCATGCCGTTGGTGAGGATGGTGAAGAAGGTGAAGAAGAACCACAGTGCGCCGAGGACGCTGTCGCCCTTGCCGAGACGCAGCCCCATCGACAGGTAGAATTGCAGCAGCAGCGCCGCTGCCCCGACAACAAGGCCAACCAGGGTGGCCAGGCGCTTCAGGCTCAAGCCGTTCTCCCCACGGCGCTGCGGTGCGCCAGCCATCTATCTGCAGACACCAGTATCACGGAGAAGATCGTGACTGCGATCAGCAGGACGCCGACGCCGATGGCGACCGTCGGGTAGCCGAACTTGCCGGCGTCGAGGATGTCGTAGGGATACTCGGCGACCACGACCCCGCGCAGCAGCACCCAGGCTACGTAGCCGATGCCGGGCAGCAGCATCAGCCCGACATGCTTGAAGCGCAGCACTCCGTGCGGCGCGAACAGCGCCCACCAGATGAGATAGAGGATAGGCGCAACGTAGTGCAGCAGCCAGGTCGCCACCGCCAGCGCGCCCTGCATGTTCAGCGTCGGCGCCAGCATAAAGTGATAGTAGAGCATCACCAGCGTGATGAAGGCCGCGGCGGAGGCCATGATGATCTGCCGGCGGAACCACCCCAGCCAAGTCCAGCCGGTGAGCACCGAGACATAGGTCAGCACCAGCCACAGGTTGGTCAGGTGCGTGAAGTAGGTCCAGAAGTAGATGAAGGCGTCGGGCAGGCTGCGGGCGACCGGATTGGTCGCCGACTCCACCATCACCGACGGGAAGATCTCCCAGCCATCGATGCCGAGACCGAGGACGCCGACTGAAAGGCCGGCCAGGGCGAGCAAAGTTCGCAACATTATGACTCGGGGCAGTATTTCAAAACAGCTGAGACCATAGAGCGCGCCCGGTGCTGCCGCCAAGCGCGCTCGCTGTTTTTTGCGCTACTGCAGCAGCCACCAGTCGGCGCTCAGCCAATCCTGTCCGATCGGCGTGTTGGCCAGTTCGCCGGTTTCCACGTTCAGGTAGGTGTCGGCCTGCCAGACGTTGCGGAAGCGCACGTAGTAGCCGCCGCCGCTCGGTTCCATCTGCCACATGGCCGACTGCCATTCAGGCTGGATCGGCCCGACTTCGAGATAGCCATTCTCGACGTGCAGGTATTGGTCGGGCCTGTACACGCTGTGGATGCGGACATAGCCGCCCTCGACCGGATCGAGCGTCCAGCGGGCGCTCAGCCAATCGAGGAGGATCGTGGTGCTCGCCGGCTGGCCGGTTTCGTTGTTGAGGAACGTGCTGGCGATCCAGCGGCTGCCGATCAGGACTTGCTGCCCCAGACCACCAAGCTGGCCGCCCTTGCCGACGACGTTGAAGTTGAGCAGCAGGTTGACCGGTCGCAACCCCTTCTGCTGCACGGTGACGCGGATGGTGGCGGGGCCGGGCGTGGCCATGTTGTCGTAGCAGTTGGCGCCGATGTTCGGCCCGGTGCAGGCGAAGACGAAGAAGCCCCAGCTGTGGGTGGCTTCCCAGTTGAACACGTCCTCGGCGCCATCGAGATCGACCACCTGGATGCCGTTGGCGTGGTTGCCGAACTGGTCGAGCATGTCGGGCACCAGCACCTCAACCGGATCGGCGGTGTTGCGCCGATAGCCGCTGATCAGCAGGTGGCAGTTGAGGCTGGGCAACTGCCCGATGACGATCTCGGTCGGGCAATCGACTGTCACCATCAGCGGCCCTTCCTGCGGCTGCTGGTCGTCGATCACCGGCGTTGCCGAGACGCGGTATCGATAGGTGACGCCGTAGGCATAGAACGCGCCGACTCTGAGCTCGATGATCGAGCCGTCGCCGTACGAAGGGGACGGCGCGACGTGTACGGAGATGGAGTTCGAGCGGCTCTCGGAGCCGCCCGGCGCGGCATCGGGTACCGAGATGTCGGCGCTCGCCGGATCCTTGTCGAAGGTGAAGCCGCCGCTGGGGCTGCTGATGCCGATACCCGCGTAGATGCGCGATGGGTTGGCCTTGCCCTCGATGTTCATGTTCACGTCGAAACCGGCGCTGTCGCTGGTGCGTGGTGGCGGCGACCAGCTGTAGTCGGCGCTGTAGTTGCCGCTGGCCGACTTGAGCGTGATGTGTCCATCGGCAACGGTCCAGGTCGGGTCGTTGTTGGGGTCCGGAACGATCTCGACGAGCTCGTAATAGGGACCTTGGGCCGAGGCCGGCGTGACGGCGACAAGGAAAAGGGCGGCCAGGCCGCCCGTCACGAGATTCATCGCTAGAAGAAAAGTCGCTGCCGTATCCCGCTGCGCTGTGTGTGCGTACGAAGCCATCGCCCCCTCCCGGGCTAGTGCTACGCCGCAATTCCCAGGATGGTCGCACCGCAGAGACCTGCAATCAAGGCAGGACAGGTGACCTGAGCGCTAGTGCTTATGCCGCCTCGAGAAGCGCGGAGAACAGGTTTCGCCCGTCGGTGCCGCCATGGGCGCTCTCGATCAGGTTTTCCGGGTGCGGCATAAGACCGAGCACGTTCTTGTTGGCGTTGAACACGCCGGCGATGTTGTTGATCGAGCCATTCGGGTTGGTGCCCTCGGCGTAGCGGAAAGCGACCTGGCCGTTGCCCTCGACTGCAGCAATCGTCTCGGCATCGGCGAAATAGTTGCCGTCGTGATGTGCGACGGGGCAGCGGATGACCTGGCCCTGCGTGTAGCCGCGGGTGAACGCCGTCGAGGCGTTCTCGACCGACAGCTTGACCTCGCGGCAGACGAACTTCAGCGAGGCGTTCCGCATCAGCACACCCGGAACGAGGCCGGCTTCACTCAGGATCTGGAAGCCGTTGCAGACGCCCATCACCTTGACGCCCTGCGCCGCCCGCTCGCGGATCGTGTCCATGGCCGGGGAGCGCGCGGCGATTGCCCCGACGCGCAGGTAATCGCCGTAGGAGAAGCCGCCGGGGATGACGATCAGGTCCACCTTGGGGATCTCGGCATCCTTGTGCCAGACCACGGCCGGTGCCTCGCCGCCGATCTTGGTGAGGGCAGCGATCATGTCGCGGTCACGGTTGAGACCGGGAAACACGACGACAGCGGCTTTCATCGGCAGCTCCTGATGCGGGATGCCGATCCTTTGATGAGTCTTGGTGGCAAAAGCAAGGGCGGAACCGCGGTACAGCCCCAACGCTTGTGGCTTACTCGGCCGGCTGTATGGAAGCCGGCTTCACATAGCTGCGGCTGCCGGGCGTGCCTGGGATATGTGCCCAGGCCGGACGCTCGAACAGGAACTTGCCCCAGCCTGTCTTCGCGATGATCCAGTAGAGCACCAGCGGCGAGAGCAGCGCGACGGTCATGACGATGACGCTGACGGTGCTGACATCGGTGATTAGGCCGGTCTTCAGCAGCAGGGTGCGGCTCGCGGCCATGGGGATCGAGAAGCTCAGATAGACGACGATCGAGTGCTCGCCGAGCCAGCGCAGCCAGCCCATCCGCGGCAGCTTGATCAGCAGCGCCGCGGTGAGGCAGATGGCGAGCGAGCCGATAAAGCCCAGCGCGAGATGGACGAGGGGCAGGGCGGCATAGCCCATGGTGATGCCGCGCGGGTGGAGTTCGGAGCCACCGGCGAATACCAGGTAGCCCTCGATGAGGACATAGGCGACGAGCGTCAGCGCGGCCCAGAGCAGGTTGGCCTGCGCCGAGGCGACGATGCGGAACATCAGCGGCGCGAAGGCATAGCCAGCGTAGAAATAGACGTAGTAGGCGGCGAAGTGGTCGACGAGGCCGATGCCGGTGCTGACCGGGAAGATCTGCAGCGCCGCGGCGGCGACAAGCGCCACCCAGTGCGGGACCTTGAAGGTGAAGAGCAGCTTGGTGACCAGCGAGTACACCGCCAGCATGTAGATGAACCACAGCACGCCGTAGGGCTCGACAATGGCCCAGAGAATCTGGCTGCCGACGCTGGCGAAATCACCGGTGCCCAGTCCGACCTTGAAGACGATCTGCAGCACGGCCCAGAGCGCGTAGAAGTAGAGATAGTGGACGATGCGGCGGTCGGCATAGGCGGCCCACGGCCGCGCGATCACGGCGCCGAGGAACAGGCCGGAGATCAGGAAAAACTCGGGCATGCGGAAGGGCGTCGCCCAGCCGATGATGTAGTGGAGGATGCCGGTGCCGTTGAGGTCCTCGCCGACGCCGTAGGCCGAATGCATCATCACCACGAGGATGATGGAGAGGCCCTTGGCAGCATCGACCCAATCGAGGCGGTTGGCGGCGGTAGACATCGTGAGGCTCCTAGGCACGTCAGCGCGTTCTAGCGCCTCGGATCGCATCTAGGGCGAAAAGGCTGCACTTAGGCTTAAGCCAAGTGCTTAATGGATAAGGATTTATCGAATTGGAGTGGCCGAAGCCGAGGCGCGGCGGGTCGCCGCGCCAACTGCGCGTCTTAGAACGGCAGCGCGGTGTGGGTGGCGAGCAGGACGCCGACGGTCATGAAAAACAGGGCGGAAATGGAAAAGGTCTTGATCATCTTCAATATCGGTCGGCAGCGCGTCGCGCGCTTGGGTTGCAGCGGGTCTTAGGTCGGTTCGCGGGGCCGGAATAGTCTCGGTCCGTGCATGGCTCCAATGCGCCTCAACGGCTGAATGGAGTCTGAACCGGCACGGTTAATTCAGCTGTGTGATGCAGCCGTGCGACTATTCGGTGAGTGAGCGGCGGCGGAATAGTGGCGACGACCGCGCTGTGGCGTTCGCATCACACGACGAAAGTCGAGGTTCGGTCACCGTTGCCGGATGCTGCGACAATGCACGCCCGAACGGCGCGATGGCCGGTGGCTAAGCCCGCGAACGATGGCAGCGAGGTGCGGAGGCTAGCGCCTCAGACGGGGACCGACGCGTATGCTGCGAACAGCAGCCCGAGCGCGAGGAAGAAGGCGATCGACAGGGAAAATGTCTTGAGCATCGGGATGGTCTTTACTGGTACTGGCTCAGGGTTACGCGAGCGGCAGAACCATACGCGGTGAATCTTAAGGCGTGATTTCTATCGTGTAGTTTTCGATGACGGTGTTCGCCAAGAGCTTGTCGCACATCGCCCGGACATTAGCCTCGGCCTGTGACAAATCGGATTCACCCAGCTCGAGGTCGAACACTTTTCCCTGCCGAACGGCACCAACCCCGGCGAAGCCGAGGCTTTTCAGCGAACCCTGGATGGCCTGACCCTGGGGGTCGAGGACGCCGGATTTGAGCGTGACGGTGACGCGGGCTTTCATCGAAAATTCCCGAAAGAGGCGAGGCTCATGGCCTCGCCGTTTTAGTGGTCGCGCGCTCTAGCCGGAAAGCGTCACCGCTTCTCCTGAGCACGCTGTGCGGCGCTATTGCACGAGTCGCGGGCCGGTGGTCAACGCGTTGTCGGTTTCCACAAGAATACCGAGCCGCTGGGCCACTTCGCGGTAGGCATCAACGAGCCCGCCGAGGTTCTCGCGGAAGCGATCCTTGTCGAGCTTGTTGCGGGTCTTGATGTCCCACAGGCGGCAATTGTCCGGGCTGATCTCGTCGGCGAGGACAATGCGCATCAGGTCGCCGTCATAGAGGCGGCCGCACTCGATCTTGAAGTCGACGAGCTGGATACCGACGCCCATGAACAGGCCGGTGAGGAAGTCGTTGACGCGGATGGCGAGCGCCATGATGTCGTCGAGTTCCTGCGGCGTCGCCCAGCCGAACGCGGTGATGTGCTCTTCGCTGACCATCGGGTCGTTGAGCGCGTCGTCCTTGTAGTAGAACTCGATGATCGAGCGGGGGAGCTGCGTGCCGGGCTCGAGGCCGAGGCGCTTGGTCAGAGAGCCGGCGGCGACGTTCCGCACCACCACTTCGAGCGGGATGATCTCGACTTCCTTGATCAGCTGCTCGCGCATGTTGAGCCGGCGGATGAAGTGGGTCGGAATGCCGAGGCCGTTCAGCTTCGAAAAGATGTATTCGGAGATGCGGTTGTTGAGGACGCCCTTGCCGTCGATGATCTCGTGCTTGGCGCCGTTGCCGGCGGTGGCGTCGTCCTTGAAGTACTGGATCAGCGTCCCGGGCTCCGGGCCCTCGTAGAGCGTCTTGGCCTTGCCGTCATAAATTTTGCGGCGACGGTTCATATGAGCCCTGCCTCTCGGACAATGTGGGGAATTGCGGCGTTCATGCGCCGAAATGCCAGCCTAATGCAAGCTCTTTCACCGGCCGCGGGGGTGCCCGGCGCTGCCGATCCGATGGCCCGCCGGAGCCACTATCGGCCGGGAGCCATGGCTCCGCGAGCATCTAAATGGCCGCACGATCGTTGATGAGATTGACCAAATGCCGCGACCGGCACCCGTTGATTTGGGCAGCCGTCCAGCTTATGTCCAAGCCAATCGAGGGCGCCCGACTGCCGGGCAGAAATGCGGAGAGCGTAGATGTCGGGATTCAGCGATCGCGAAAAGGGCCAGGAAGCGAAATTCGCGCACGACTCGGAGCTGCGCTTCAAGGCTGAGGCGCGCCGCAACAGGCTGCTCGGGCTGTGGGCCGCCGAGCACATGGGCCTCAGCGAAGAGCACGCCAAGCAGTACGCCGCCGAGGTGGTTGCCTCCGACTTCGAGGAAGCCGGCGACGAGGACGTGTTCCGCAAGATTTCGGGCGACCTGAAGGCCAAGGGTGCCTCGGTGTCGGACGACATGATTCGCCAGAAGATGGCCGAGCTGGTCACCGTGGCGCGCGAGCAGGTTCTCAACGAGGGCTGATGCCCTCGCGGTAAGCCAACCGAAACCATCATCCGGATTTGCCTTTGCGCCTGATGGGCGCGAGGCGTCACCGTCTGCGCCTCTCAGTGGACGGAGATCGATGATGGCACGCAAACTGCTCATCGGACGGCGCAGCGCCCTGGCGCTGATTGCCGGCGTAATGCTCGTTTCCGGGGCGGGCACGGCGCTCGCGGACGGCACCACCGCCACGGGCAATGCCCTTCCATTGGCCGGGGCGTGGCTTGCCGAAAGCATAGACGGTGCCGGCGTTATCGACGACCTGCCGACGACGCTCGAGATCGCCGAGGACGGAGCCGTCTCCGGATCCGGCGGCTGCAACCGGTTCACCGGCAATGCGGCGATCGAGGGCGACACCATCAAGTTCGGCGACCTGGGTTCGACCATGATGGCCTGCGAAGAGGCGGCAATGGACCAGGAGATGAAGTTCCACGCCGCGCTGGGCGCCACGCGCACCTTCAGGATCGATGTCGAGCAGAAGAAGCTCTTCCTCAGCGACGAGACCGGCAAGGTCGTGGTGCAGTTCTCGGCGATGTAGCCGTCAGATCCGCTGCATCAGCCGGGTGAACATCAAGAGGCCCTCGGGCCACGGCCCGTGGCCGGAGGCGAGGTTGATGTGGCCGGCTTCGCCGGCGAAATGCAGTTCCGAACCCCAGGCGGTGGCCATGTCGGCGGCGCGATTGGGAGTCACGTAGGTGTCGTTGGTCGAGACGACCAGCAGCGACGGGAATGGCAACGGGTCGGTCGGGACGTTGTCGAAGCTGCGGCCTTCGCGCGGAAACCCCGGGCCTTCGTGATCCGGCGGCGAGACGAGGAACGCACCCTTCACCTTGCCGGCCGGAAAGCGCGGGGCGGCGTGCACCAGCGCCGAGACCGCGAGCGAATGGGCGATTAGGACGACCGGACGCTCTGCCGCCTCGACGGCCTCGACGATGGCCGCGGTCCAGTCGCGGATATCGGGGTCGTCCCATTCGTCCTGTTCGACGATCTGCCCGGTGGAGAAGCGCTCGGCCCAGCGGCGCTGCCAATGGCCGGCGCCGGAATTGCCGAGGCCGGGCAGGATCAGGATGTCTGCGTCTGCGATTCTCATGCGCCACGCGTCCGGTTCATGAAATAGGCGTAGCTGTAGCGGTGGAGGTCCACCGCCGGGCCGTTCTTGTCGTAAAAGCCGGTCGCATCCGGCACCGACAGCAAAGCCATGCCCACGCCGTCGCCGAGGATCTGCTTGCAGGCGCGGAGCAGGCCCTGGCCGATGCCGCGGCCCTGACAGTCTTTGTGCACCGCCAGGTCGCCACAATAGGCGACCCAGGCGAAATCGGTCAGGCAGCGCGCGATGCCGACGCACCGCCCGTCGAGCCGGGCGCTGACCACCAGGTCGGCCCCGGCGATCATCGCGGCGATCCGCTCGCGATCCTTGATGGGCCGGCTCGGTCCGAGCGCGCTGTTGCCGACGACATCGATATAGTCGTCGATCGGCAGGGCGGCTTCGCGTGCGTAGACGACAGCCATCACACCTCCGGCCCGAAGACGCGCTCGAACAGCGCGTCGACATGCTTCAGATGGTAGAAATCGTCGAACATGGCGTCGATGTCCGAGGCGCTCAGCTTGGCTGAAACCTCGGGATCGGACTTCAGCAACTGGGCGAACAGCCCGGCGCGGTCGCCGCGGGCCTGCCAGACCTGCATGGCGTTGCGCTGCACGGCGGCATAGGAGTCCTCGCGGCTCATGCCGGCCTGGGTCAGCGCCAGCAGCACGCGCTGCGAGTTGTGCAGCCCGCCCAGCAGGTCGAGGTTGCGCTTCATGTTGTCGGGGTAGACGAGGAGGTTCTCGATCAGCCCGGTCAGGCGGTTGAGGGCAAAATCCAGCGTCACCGTGGCGTCGGGGCCGATCATCCGCTCGACCGAGGAGTGCGAGATGTCGCGCTCGTGCCAGAGCGCCACGTTCTCGAGGGCAGGGGTGACCATGCCCCGCACCAGCCGGGCGAGGCCGGTGAGGTTTTCGCTCAGCACCGGGTTGCGCTTGTGCGGCATGGCCGACGAGCCCTTCTGGCCGGGAGAGAAGAACTCCTCAGCTTCCAGCACTTCGGTGCGCTGCAGGTGGCGGATCTCGGTGGCCAGCCGCTCGATCGAGGACGCGATGACGCCGAGCGTCGCGAAGAACATGGCGTGTCGGTCGCGCGGGATCACCTGGGTGGAGATCGGCTCGACGGTGAGGCCCATCTGCTCGGCCACATAGGCTTCGACGTGCGGGTCGATATTGGCGAAGGTGCCGATGGCGCCGGAGATGGCGGCAGTGGCGATCTCCGCCTTGGCGTTCAGCAGCCGGGCACGATTGCGGTCGAACTCGGCATAGGCCTGCGCCAGCTTGATGCCGAAGGTGGTCGGCTCGGCATGGATGCCGTGGCTGCGGCCGATGGTGATCGAGTACTTGTGCTCCTTGGCGCGACGCTTGACGGCCGCCAGCAGCCGCTCGATATCGTGCAGCAGAATGTCCGAGGCCCGCGAAAGCTGCACGGCAAGGCAAGTGTCGAGCACGTCGGACGAGGTCATGCCCTGGTGCAGGAAGCGCGCCTCGGGGCCAACGATCTCCGAGACGTGGGTAAGGAACGCGATGACGTCGTGCTTGGTGGTCCGCTCGATCTCGTCGATGCGGTCGACATCGAAGGTCGCCTCGCCGCCCTTGGCCCAGATCGTCTCGGCCGCTTCCTTGGGGACGACGCCGAGTTCGGCCAGTTTGGTGGTCGCGTGCGCTTCGATCTCGAACCAGATCTTGAAGCGGGTCTCGGGTGACCAGATGGCGACCATTTCGGGGCGGGAATAGCGCGGAATCATGGGCTTATGGCTCTTTGTTCGCGTAACGGATCGATTACGCGTTGATCTTGGTGGCGGCGTTGCGGATGGCCGCGATGCGGGAGGCGTAGGTGGCGGGATCGTTGCCGGAAAACACTGAGGTGCCAGCGACATAGAGGTCGGCGCCGGCGTCGGCGAGGGCCTTGGCGTTGTCCGCGGACACGCCGCCATCGACCTGCAGATCGATGGGCCGATTGCCGATCAAAGTCCGGGCCTGGCGCAGCTTGGTATAGCTTTCGGCTATGAACTTCTGCCCGCCGAAGCCTGGATTGACGCTCATTATCAGCACCAGATCGACATCGCCGATGACGTGCTCGATGGCCGAAACTGGGGTCGCCGGGTTGATGGCGACGCCGGCACGCTTGCCCTCGGCACGGATCGCCTGCAGCGAGCGGTGAAGGTGCGGGCCGGCTTCGACGTGGACGGTGATCGAGTCGGCGCCGGCCTTGGCGAAGGCGCTCAGATACGGATCGGCCGGGGCGATCATCAGGTGGACGTCGATGATCTTTTTGGTGAGCGGGCGGATGGCCGAGACGATCATCGGGCCGATGGTGATGTTGGGGACGAAGTGGCCATCCATCACGTCGACATGGATGTAGTCGGCGCCGCCCGCGTCGATGGCGCGAATCTCGTCGCCGAGCCGGGTGAAGTCGGCCGAGAGGATGGAAGGCGCGATGCGGATCGGGCGGGTCATGAACAGCCTGGCCATTAAATGGTTCAGTGGCTGCTTACCCCGCCCCAACCTCGATGTCATCCCTGCGAAAGCAGGGACCCAACCTGCGGCCCATGCTTCACAACGGAGCGAGCGGCGGCCCGCCGCATTGCCTTCGGCCCCGAACCGGCTATGACTTCGCGCGATTTGTCGGAGGCATGATGGACGGGTTTTCGTTCTGGCTGGTGTTCGGGGCAGGGGTGCTGAGTTTCCTCAGCCCGTGCGTGCTGCCGCTGGTGCCGCCCTACCTCACCTATATGAGCGGCGCGAGCTTCGACCAGTTGCGCGACGATGGCGCCACCGCAGGGGTGATCTGGCGGAAGAGCGTGTTCACCTCGCTGTTCTTCATCGCGGGCTTCTCGATCGTCTTCACCCTCTTCGGCGCCACGGCCACCGCATTCGGGCAGGCGTTCCGACAGGCGCTGCCGATCATCACGCCGATTGCCGGGCTGTTCATCATCGCGATGGGCCTGCATTTCCTCGGCGTGTTCCGCATCGGTTTCCTCGACCGGCAGCTGCGGCACAATGGGCCGGGCGTCGCCAGCGGACCTGTGGGTGGGTTCCTGCTCGGGCTGGCCTTTGCGGTCGGCTGGACGCCATGTATCGGGCCAGTGCTGGCGGCGATCCTCGCGGTGGCCTCGACCAAGGAGACGGCGCTCGATGGGGCCGCGCTGCTCGGGCTCTATTCGCTCGGGCTCGGCGTGCCGTTCCTGCTCGCCGGCATCGCCATCGGGCCGTTCCTGACGTTCTTCTCGGGCTTCAAGAAGCACCTGGGCACCGTCGAGAAGGTGATGGGCGGGTTCCTGGTGATCACGGGGCTGCTGTTCCTCACCGGCCAGTTCACCCGCATCTCCTACTGGTTCCTCGAAACCTTCCCGGTTCTGCAGCAGTTCGGGTAAGCGGGGCTTAACCGTCGCGGTCGAAATCCGACCGTCGCTTCATCGTTCACGCGCTCGTCAACAGCCGATTCACCGCCGGCCGCGATAGTCGCCGCAACCTTGGACGAGGATGCGTTGATGGCTCTCGAAGCCTTTGCCGAAGACACACCGCCGACACCGCCACGCAGCCGACTGACCGTCGTACCGGTCGTGACGGTGCGGCTTGCGCACCAAATCGACGATGTGAGCGCGGTTTGGGCTGTGCTCGAAGCGGGCACGATCGAGTCACCGGGACAGAGTTCAGCTTTCATCCGCAACTGGGTCACGGCGCGCGGTATTGCCGAGGCCGATCAGTTCTATCTGACCGCCGAGCTCGACGGCGAGGCCGTGGCGCTGTTGCCACTGTGGCGGCGGCGGGTGAAGGGCGTGCGCTTGCTGTCGTGGTTTCCCGGTGCGCATGTCGGTTGCAATGCGCCGCTGGCCGATGCGGCGCGGCTCGCGACGCTCGGCTCGGTGGAGCGGGCGGCGCTGTGGTCGTCGATGCTGGGGACGCTGGAGGGGGCTGACTTGGTCTATCTCAAGTCGGTGCCGCAGCTGTTTGTCGACGGCGTCGACATCTTCGCCGAACTCGGCGAGTCGATCGAGGCAGAGACGCTCTATCGCAGTCAGTTCGCCAGTTGGGACGAGGCTAACACCACCCAGCGCTCGAAGTCGCGGCGCAAGCACGATCGCCAACAGGGCGAGCGGCTCGAGGCGCTGGGGCAGGTGGGGTTCGAGGAAGTGCGTAACGGGGCGGATGCCCTGACGGTGCTCGAGGTGATGTTCCGCCAGCGTGCGGCGCGCTTCGTCACCATGGGCGTCGCCGATCCCTTCGTCGAGCCGGGGGTGCGCGCGTTCTACGATGCGACGGTTGCGGCCGACTCGGGCGTCGACGTGCGCCTGCACGTGCTGCGGCTCAACGGCGAGATCGTCGCGGTGCGCTACAACATCGCGCAGGGCGACAGGCTGTTCTGCCTGATCAGCTCGATGAGCGACGACGCGACGGTCCAGACCGGCTCGCCGGGCAAGCAATGCCTGCTGCGGGTGATGCAGACGGTGTTCGACGCCGGCTACCGCATCTTCGACATGGGTGCCGGCTTCACCGACGAGAAGCGCCACTGGTGCAACATCAAGCAGCCACTGCGCCAGCACTACGTGCCGCTGACGACGCTCGGCACGGCCGCCGCCAAGGGCCACGTCGGCTGGCAGCTGCTGCGGCAGAAGCTCAAGGCGAATAAGGCCGTGATGGGTGTGGTGAAGGCGGTTCGCGGGCGGATGATGCAGGCAAAGGCGGTCGCTTCGGACGACTAGGCGCTGCCGCATACCTCGCGCAGGCAAGCCCGCAGCCAGCGGTGCGCAGGGTCGGCGTCGAGCCGCGGGTGCCAGATCAGCGACACGGTGATCTCCGGCACCGGGACCGGGAGTGCGAAGCTGTGCAGGCCGTCGCGCAGATTGCCCGTGTGCCGCTCGGGCACGCTGGCGATCAGGTCGGTGGCCCGTGCGAGGGCGAGCGCCGCGGCAAAACCGCCAACGATGGTGACGATCTGGCGCTCCAGCCCTCTCGCCGCCAGCGCATCGTCGATCAGTCCACGCTCCAGGCCGCGCCGCGAGACGTGGACATGCCGGCCGGCTGCGTAGAGCTCCGGCGTTAACGCGTGCCCGGCCAGCGGGTGGCCGGGACGGACGGCCCCGATGAAGCGATCGCGGAACAGCGCTTGAGTGCGTAGTTCGGGACCAAGTGTTGCGCTCACCACTCCAGTTTCAAGATCGATTGAACCATCGCGCAGCGCGGTGTCCTCACGGTCCGGCTTCTGTGCGAAGTGCAAACGCACATCGGGCGCATCGGCAGAGATGCGGGCAATGAGCGCGGCGCCGAAGTTCTCGACGAAGCCGTCGCTGGATCGGAGCGTGAAGGTGCGCACCAGGTGCTGCAAATCCAGCGCCTCTGCCGGTCGCAGCACCGCCTCGGCTGCTTCGACCAGCCCGCCGACATGTTCACGCAATTCGAGAGCTCTCGGCGTCGGTACCAGCCCGCGGCCGGCGCGCACCAGCAGCGGATCGCCCGTTGCCGCGCGCAGCCGCGCCAGGGTGCGGCTCATGGCAGAGGGGCTGAGCCGCAGCCGACGGGCGGCGCGGGCGACGCTGCCTTCGGCGAGTAGGACATCGAGTGTGACAAGCAGGTTCAGATCGGGCGTCGACATCGGGCGATCTTAGCCTGATGTGGCGTTTCATGCACTGATTACGTGCAAGCGTTGCGTATTCCGCCATGTCATGGCCGGAGCTAGCCTGTGGGCGGTCCAAAAATGGAGTGTCCACATGCCAACGCGGCTCGCGCTTTTCGGCCTTTCGCTGTCGATGCTGCTGGCGTCGCTCGGCACCAGCATCGGCAACGTCGCGCTGCCGACGCTGGCCGAGGCGTTCGGGGCCTCGTTCCAGGATGCGCAGTGGGTGGTTATCGCCTATCTGCTCGCCGTCACCACGCTGATCGTCAGCGTCGGCCGGCTCGGCGACCTGTTCGGCCGCCGGCGGCTGCTGGTTGTCGGTATCGGGTCGTTCATGCTGGCGTCGGTGTCGTGCGCTGCAGCGCCTGGCCTGCCGGTGTTGATCGCGGCGCGGGCAGTGCAGGGCGCCGGTGCGGCAATCATGATGTCGCTCACGATGGCGCTGGTCGGCGACATGCTGCCCAAGCAGCGGATCGGCGGCGCCATGGGGCTCCTCGGGACGATGTCGGCGATTGGCACGGCGCTCGGCCCGTCGCTGGGCGGGCTGCTGATCGCGGTGGCCGGTTGGCCGGCAATCTTCCTCGTCAACCTGCCGCTGGGCGGGCTGGCCCTGCTGCTGTTGCGGCATCTGCCGTCCGACCCGCAAAAACGGCGGGAGCGCGTGCGCATCGATATGGCCGGGACATTGCTGCTGGCCGCAACACTCGCCGCCTATGCGATGGCCATGACCAGCGGTCGCGGGAGCTTCGGGCTGCTCAATCTCGGACTGCTTTTGATAGCGATGGCAGGCTTGGGCCTCTTCACCTTCGTCGAAGGGCGTGTGGCGGCCCCCTTGCTGCGGCCGGCTTTGCTGCGCGAGCGCCGGTTGGGCGGCAGCCTCGCGAGCAATCTGCTGGTGTCGACGGTGATGATGGCGACGCTGGTGGTGGGGCCGTTCTACCTGTTGCTTGGGCTTGGGCTCGATGCGGCATCGGTTGGCCTCGTCATGTCGGTCGGGCCGGCGATCTCGGCGCTGAGCGGCGTTCCGGCCGGCCGTCTCGTCGATCGCTTCGGTGCCGCCTTTGCAGTCGTTGCTGGTCTCGGGGCCATGCTGGCCGGCGCCGCCGCGCTCGCAGTGTTGCCGGGATTGTTCGGCGTTGCGGGCTATGTCGCGGCCATGTTGCTGCTTACGCCCGGCTACCAGCTGTTCCAGGCGGCCAACAACACCGCGGTCATGGCCGATGTCGATCCGCAGCAGCGCGGCGTTATCTCCGGCGTGCTCAACCTGTCGCGCAACCTGGGACTGATCACTGGCGCATCGCTGATGGGGGCGATCTTCGCACTCGGCTCGGGAACCACCGACATCGCGGACGCGGGAGGCGAGGCGGTAGCGGCCGGCATGCGCAGCACCTTCGGCGTGGCGGCGCTGTTGATCGTGGCCGCGCTTGTCGTCGCGACGCTGGCTAAATCAGCTTCAGCCCCTTCATCGACGAGTGACCCGACTTCCCGATGATGATGTGGTCGTGCACCGTGATCCCCAGCGGGCGCGCCACGTCGTTGATCTGACGGGTCATCTGCACGTCGGCCGAGGAGGGGGCCGGGTCGCCCGAAGGGTGGTTGTGGACGAGGATCAGGGCGGTGGCACTCAGCTCCAGTGTCCGCTTGATCACTTCGCGCGGATAAACCGGGGTGTGGTCTACCGTTCCCGTCTGCTGCACCTCGTCGGCGATCAGGCGGTTCTTCTTGTCGAGGAAGAGGATGCGGAACTGCTCGACGTTGTTGAACGCCATCTGCGCGTGGCAGTAGTCGATCAGCGCCGTCCATGAGCCCAGTATCGGCATGTCCGGTGTCATCCGGTCCTTGGCGAAGCGCTGGGCGGCGGCCTGGATGATCTTGAGGCTGGTGCCCGAGATTTCGCCCAGCCCCTTCACCTCGGCGAGCCGGGCAGGGGCCGCGCCGAAGACGCCCGAGAACGAGCCGAACTTCTGGATCAGTTCCTTGGCCAGCGCTTTGGTGTCGCGCCGCGGAAGGACGATCTGCAGCACCAGTTCGAGCAGTTCGTAGTCGGCGAGCGCATCGGCGCCGACGGCGAGGAACTTCTGCCGGGCGCGTTCGCGATGGCCGAGATAGTGCGGAGGGGCCGCCTCGCCGAGTCCGTCCGGCGATGGCTTGTCCCCCTCGCTCATCGTTTAGCGGCGGGCATCGAGCGGGTTGAACAGGCCGCGCGGCGACAGCGTGAAGATCTCGGCGCCGGTCTCGGTGATGCCGATCGAATGCTCGGCCTGAGCCGAGAGGGTACGATCGCGGGTCACCGCCGTCCAGCCGTCGGCGAGGATCTTCACGTGCGGGCGGCCGAGATTGATCATCGGCTCGATGGTGAAGATCATCCCCGGCTTCAGCGGCACGCCGGTGCCCGGCACGCCGAAATGCATGATGTTGGGCTCGTCGTGGAACAGCTGCCCGACGCCATGGCCGACGAAGTCGCGCACCACGCTGGTACGCTCTGCCTCGGCAAGGGTCTGGATGGCGGCGCCAATGTCGCCGGTCGTGTTGCCGGGCTTGGCGGCAGCAATGCCGGCAGCGAGGCTCTGGTAGGTGACGTCGATCAGCCGCTCGGCCTTGCGGGTGATTTCACCCACCGGGTACATGCGCGAGCTGTCGCCGTACCAGCCGTCGACGATCAGGGTCAGGTCGATATTGACGATGTCGCCGTCACGAAGCGGCCGCTCCTCGGGGATGCCGTGGCAGACGACGTGGTTGATCGAGGTGCAGATGGAGTGGCGGTAGCCCTTGTAGAACAGGGTCGCCGGGATGGCGTCGTGGTCGCGGGCGAACTCGTAGGCCAGCCGGTCGAGCGCCGCGGTCGTGACGCCGGGCTTCACTGCATCGACCAGGAGGTCGAGCGCTTCCGCCGTCAGCCGGCCGGCCCTGCGCATGCCGTTGAAGCCGGCTTCGCCGTGGATCGGGATTACGCCCGAGGTGCGGCGGCTCTTGGTTTCGGCTTCGACGTAGGTGATCATCGGCTACTCCGTTCAGCTGACGAAAATAGGCGTTCATCGGCATTTAGGAAAGGGCACTGCGAAGGTCAGCAATGCTGTGGCATGTGCACTGGATTGCTTGACCATTCGGGCCCTCGTGAGGCAATGCATTGTGCCTCTGAAATTCCGGGGCATCCATGCCGTCGCCTGAAGCCGTTACCGCCGCACTCGTCGTCATCGGCGACGAAATCCTGTCCGGCCGGACCAAGGATGTGAATATCGGCGCGACCGCCGACTTCTGCACGGAACTCGGCATCGAGCTCACCGAGGTGCGCGTCGTCTCTGACGTCGAGGACGACATTGTGGCTGCGGTGAACGCCGTAAGATCCCGTTACACCTACGTTTTCACCACCGGCGGCATCGGCCCGACGCATGACGACATCACCGCAGACGCCATCGCCAAGGCGTTCGGCGTAGCGCTGCCGATCAATGCCGAGGCGCGGGCGATGCTGGAATCGCGCTGGAAGCAGACCGGTACCGAGGTGAACGAGGCGCGGCTGCGCATGGCGCGGATCCCCGAAGGCGCGTCTCTGATCGTCAACTCGGTCAGCGCCGCGCCGGGCTTCCGCATCGGCAACGTCCACGTGATGGCAGGCGTCCCCAAGATCATGCTGGCGATGCTCGAATCCATCGCCCCGACGCTGAAGGGCGGTAAGAAGATCAAGTCGATCACCATCCGCTGCGGCGTCGGCGAGGGGACGATCGGTGGGCCGCTCGGCCGGATCCAGGAAGAGTTCCCGGATGTGAAGATGGGCAGCTACCCGCAGATGGGGCAGACGTTCGTCATGACCGAACTGGTGCTGCGCTCGTCCGACGAGGCGCGGCTGGCCGAGGCGGCGGGTCGGGTGCGCGAGATGGTCGCCGAGGCGCATCGTGCGGCCGGGCTGTCGGCGGAAGTCGAAGCCTACTGAGTTTCCGGGCCGATGGCCCCCGTGAAGATCGAGGCGGCCGGGCCGCCCAGGAGAACGAATTGAACCAGACCCAGCAGAAATCCTTCCCCGTCACCTGGGACCAGTTCCACCGCGACAGCCGGGCGTTGGCCTGGCGGCTGCAGGCGCTGGGTCCGTTCGATGCGCTCGTGGCGATCACCCGCGGCGGGCTGGTGCCGGCGGCGATCGTGGCGCGCGAGCTGAACATCCGCGTGGTCGAGAGCGTCGCGGTGAAGAGCTACGACCATCAGAGCCAGGCCGGCATCAAGGTGCTGAAGCCGATCGCGCCGGAGCTGCTGGACAAGGCCCGCAACGGCGGCAAGATCCTGATCGTCGACGACCTGGTGGACACCGGGGCCACGGCGCGCGTGGTGCGCGACATGCTCCCCGGCGCGCACTTTGCCACGGTCTATGCCAAGCCCAAGGGTCGCGAGATGGTCGACACCTTCATTACTGAAGTCAGCCAGGACACCTGGATCTTTTTCCCGTGGGACCTCGACGTCGCGTATGTGCCGCCGATCTCGGGCGCGACGGACTGAGGTCAGCCGAGCTGCTGCACCACGTTGATCCACAGCCCCGATGGGTCCTTCAGGCTGAAGCGGCGCTGGCCGAAGGGTTCGTCGGTCAGCGGGTAGTCCGGCTCGATCCCAGTGGCGACCACTTCGGCGTGCGCCGCCGCCGCGTCCTTCACCTCGAGCTCCATGCTGATGCCGGCGGCGTAAGCCTCCGGGCCGGGCGGGTAGGACGGGTGGCTCGGCGACATGAACGCCATGCTGGCGCCGTCGGCCTGCAGGTAGGCGAACCACTCGTTCTCAAACACGACCGCAAAGCCAAGATGCCGGGTCCAGAAATCGCGACAGGCGGCGAAGGCGTCGGTGACGACGATGGGGTAGCGGTCGATGTACTGCATGCTGGCCTCGCTGGTCCGGTTGAGGCGGCAGCAATAGCGCACGTGCCTGACGGGCGATGTCAGGGTTTCAGGGACATCGTTCGCCGACGCGGCATTCAGACCCTGATCCAGCCGGGTGGGAGGCGGTCGTCGAGGTCGATGGTGTGGGGATAGGACGGCCCGAACCAGGCGTAAGGTCCGACCACCTGTTTGTCAGGTGCACCACCCAGCCAGGCGGCCCACCAGCTGAACGTCGAGTTGGCGATGATGAAGTGTTTGCATCGCGACATCAGGTACATGTCTTCGGGACCGGAGAAGCCGATGACGGGTCGCAGCCCCGGCCAGTCGGCGAGCAATTCCTGAGCCGGCGCCAGATCGTCGGTGAACAGGAAGTAGGTCGGGTCCTCGACCCGCTCTTCCAATGCGGACTTGGAGGCGAAGTAGTACTCGGCCGGCAGCAATCCGTAAAAGGCGATGGCCTCCGGCGTCGTGGTGTAATCGCCGCGACGGACATGGACCGCCACTGGGTTCTTGGCGGCGGCAATCTCAGCCGCGAGACTGGCGGTTCGGGCGGTCGCTAGCCTGCTGGTGTCGAATGCACGCCGCACTGATGCCTCGTGCCCCTCGAAATAGTGCCAGGACTGAAAATGCCCCGATAGCGCGACCGGGCCAGCGACCTCGCGCGATCGCGGATCGAATCCCTCGATACTCTTGAGGCGCGTCCCACCGCGAAAAGGGTCGGGCATCAAGCCCAAGGCGGTCCCGACTCGCCGGCCTAGCTTGAACGGGGGCACGCGCGCGGAGTGCAATTCGATACCAAAATCCCGAAGACCGAGGCGCCGGTCGCCGCGGTCCTTGCGCTCATAGTGGCGGATATCGCACAGCAACTCAGCACCGAGCCGTTCGGCAATGGTGAGGCCGGCAGCGTACTGAAACATCTGGTTTCCCAGCCCACCGAAAACGAAAACTCCCACCACATTGGGTCGCGGCCTCGGCAATTTGCTTTCTCCTGTAGTTGGCGACCGACTTATGTCGGTTAATTGTCCGGTTGTCAGCGTCGGAGCCGATGTGGCAGTGCTCAGCGGCGCGGGCGTGATGGAATGGTAGACATACGGGACTTAAAATCCCGAGGGTGTACACCCGTGTGGGTTCGAGTCCCACCGCCCGCACCATGAGCTGGAGGAGTGCCGGATGCTGTTGAAGCTGGACGTGCTGGAGGCGATCAAGCGCGGCGAGATTTCGCTGCAGTTCCGGCGCTGGACCCGACCGACGGTGAAGCCGGGCGGCACGTTGAAAACCAAGGTGGGGCTGCTGCAGATCGGGCGCATCGTCGACATGTCGCCCGATGCGGTGACCGAGGCGGACGCGAAGCGGGCAGGGTTCAGGGATGTGGCGGAGTTCCGCAAGTGGCTCGGCACGATGAAGGAAGGTCCGCTGTTCCAGCGCATCGAGGTGAGCTACCTCGGGGACGCACCATGATCCGGGTGGCGGCGTTGATGCTGATGTTGTCGGTGGCGCCGGCGATGGCGCAGGAGACCTGCACGAACTGGACGGCGGGAATGCAGGAGGACGAGGGCGGCCCGGTGTACACCGCGTCGGCCTGTGCCACCGATCGGCCGGACGCCTACCTGTCGCTCACCTGTTCGAGTGGGCAGGTGTACCTGCGCTACGACCTAGCGGCGGGTGCCGAGCGGTTGCCGGATCTCGGGGAACAGACCGATGTCGATTTCACCTTTGGCGTTTCCACGCAGCGCCTCGCCATGAGTTACGAGGAAATGGATGGCCGGCATGCTGGGGACGTGCCCGCGAATGGACCGCTGATGGCGCTGATGAAGTCGGGTGAGGGGCTGAGCATCGTCGATGCCGACGGGCGCTATCCCGTGCACACCTTCAGTCTGGTTGGGTCGTCGGCGGCACTGGGGAAACTGGTTGCACAGTGCCGCTAGGCGCGCAGGCGTTCGCGTAGCCAGGGCTGATCGTCGAGATGCGGCCCGGTGACGGAATAGCGGCCGAGCGAGCCTTCGAGCGTGCGCTGCAGGACGACGAGGGCCCGGACCCATTCGGTGTAGAGGCGGCGCGAGCGGCGCACGCCATCGAGCGAAACGCAGCGGGTATGGGCCGCATGCCAATCGGGACGGCGGGCTTCGCGGGCGAAGCGGCGGATCACCGTGGCGTGCGGGACAGGCAGGGCGAGGACGGCCCAATAGACCGTCAGCGCATCCGGATCGGCCGCCTTGGCGCTCTCCACCGCCTGGACGCGAAAGGCCCAGATGAGCAGGTCCTGAATTTCGATACGTTGCGGCATTTCACCTCGCAGGCACTCTCTTAGTGCGTGAGGAACGGCCGATGAAATACCGAGTTTCCACATTTCGCCGCGATAGCCTGAGGGCTGGTTGACGCGGTGTGAAGCCAGCCGTCACAGCTTCTGCGCAAATCGATATTGACCCTCACGTAGCGTCAGGGACTATCCACCGTCCCGCGGAGAACGCGCGCGATGAAGGTTTTGACGGTCAGGCAGGCAGCTAAGGTATCCGGGGTATCGGTCCGGACGCTGCACCACTACGACCAGATCGGCCTCCTGAGGCCCGCTTTCACCGGGCAGAACCGCTATCGCTACTATGGGCAGGAGGAATTGCTGCGGCTGCAGCAGATTCTCCTGCACCGCGAACTCGGCATTCCGCTGGGAGAGATCGGCGCCATCCTCGATGCGCCGGGCTTCGACCGGCTGGAGGCGTTGCGCCAGCAGCGCCAACGGCTGAGCGAGGAGGCGAAGCGCTATGCCCAACTCGTCAGGACGATCGACCGCACGATCGCCAGTCTTGAAGGAGATCGCGCGATGAGAAACGCGGATTTGTACAAGGGCGTCTCGCCCGACAACCAGGCCGAATATGAGGCCTGGCTGGTGGAGCAGTTTGGCGGCGACATGCCGGAGCGCATCGCGCTCAGCAAGCGCGAGTATGAGAGCTTGTCGGAAGCCGAGAAGCAGCAGCTCAACCAGGAACTGCACGATATGGAGCAAGGGCTGGCCGAAGGCTTGCGTCGCGGCGTGCCGATGGGCTCCCCCAGTCTCGATCCGCTGCTCGGGCGGCATCGGGCGTGGGTGTCCCGGATGTGGGACAAGCAGTGCCCACCGGAGGCCTATGCCGGACTGGCGGACCTCTACCTATCGCACCCCGACTTCATTGCCCGCTACGAGGCGATCGAGCCTGGGTTCGCCGACTACCTGTCGGGTTCGATGAAGGTCTACGCGCGGCGCCTCGCCACGTGATCGTGGCGAGGAGTTAATTCGCCGTAGGGCCGGAACGTTTGTTTCCGGCAGCGCATTATCTGCCCCGAATGCCAACCTTCTGGGGAGACCGGAAAAATGCACAAAGACGAGATCAAAGGCGCCGCCAAGGAAGCCCGCGGCAACGTGAAGGACGCGGTCGGCAAGGCGACCGGCGACCGCAAGCTGCAGGCCGATGGCGCTGCGGACAAGGTCGAAGGCAAGATCCAGAAGGCCGCCGGCAAGGTCAAGGAAGCGGCACGCGACGCGCTCAAGCACTGACCTGTTCGCTTGCCCATTGCTGACGAAAAGGCCGCCCTCGTGGCGGCCTTCTTGCATTAGGCTCGCCCGAGGCAACACGGAGTCGCGCGCATGATCGGCAGCATTCTCACGGGGGTGGTCGCCCTCATTCACGTCTACATCCTGATTCTCGAGATGTTCCTGTGGGACAAGCCGCAGGGGATGAAGGCGTTCGGCACCGCGTCGGCTTTTGCCGCCGAGACCAAGACGCTGGCGGCCAACCAGGGGCTCTACAACGGCTTCCTTGCTGCAGGGCTGATCTGGGGCATCTGGCTGGGCGAGGCGGGCGACCCGGTCAAGGTGTTCTTCCTCTTGTGCGTTGCGGTGGCAGGTCTGTTCGGGGCGGTGACCGCGAGCCGCAAGATCCTGTTTGTACAGACGATTCCCGCCGTGGTGGCGCTGATAGCTGTGTGGCTCGCCTGAGCTTATGCACAGGAGGGCAACTACTTAAGGGCAGAAATTGCCCATCATCTGTAACTTGGGTAACGTTCCATCCGGCGGGCGTGATCTGAGGGGTAACCGGCAATGCAGCAGCCGTATTTCTGGCGCATCGCGCCGCTTCAATGAACTCGCGGAAAGAGTTGTCCGCGGCTTGGGCGGACGCGACGCGGGACGGTGCGTGGTCGCGCCATCAAACTGAGGCGCGACCCACGGTGAAGCAGGTGGTTTTCTTGGTCGACTTCGGCATGGTGAGCCATGGGCTCGCCCCGCTGTTCGTCGACGGCCACGCCACCGAGATCGGCTTCTGGGGCTTTTCCAGCGACATCATCCGGCGGCTGACACGGCTCAACGAGCTCTACGATCGCCAGGTCAACTGGGACGATCCGGGCGACCCCACCTGGCGCATGTCGGAGCGCGACCGCAACGAGTTCAACGCGCTGCTGCCCTTCCTCGTATCGGAACTGCAGATCGCGCTTGGCGACAAATGGGAAATCGTCGTGCAGAGCGAGCCGATCTAGGTTCGCCGGAATGACATCGCGTGTGAGGAACCATCGCGCTCACTCGAAGCTGTAATGTAGCCGCACACATCCCGTGCCGAGCGTACTCGACGACAGCAGCTTGATGCTCTTGTTGAACCCGGTCGGCGGGAACAGCGGGTAGCCGCCGCCCAGCAGTTGCGAGATCACGTAGATCTCGATCTCGTCGAGCGCGCCGCGCTCCATGAACGCCATCTGCAGCTTGCCGCCGCCCAGCATCCAGACGTCGCCGTCGTCGAGGGCGCGCAGTTCGGCGACCAGCGCATCGATATCGGTGCGGGTCTCGAGCGCGCCGATCGGGTCGGGCAGGGGGCGGGAAGTGACGACGATGGTGCGCTGCTCGCCATAGGGCCAGGGGATATTCTCCTTGACCAGCCAGTCATAGGTACCGCGCCCCATCACCACGGTGCGGATGCGCTTGATGAACAGGTTGTAGTCGAACTCGCCAAGCTGCATGTCGGTGCGCTGCGTCAGCCAGGCGAGCGACTCGTCCGGAGCGGCGATAAAGCCGTCGAGGCTGCTGGCGATGTAGCCGAGGATGCGGGCCATTTCGATTCTCCTTGTTCGTGAGTGCAGTAGCCGTTTATAAACGAATATTCGTTTACATTGGAAGCCATGGCAAGACCCAGGAAGATTTCGGACGAGGATGTCGTCGAAGCGGTGGCCGCGATGGTCTCGCGCGAAGGGCCGGCTGGGCTCACGTTCGCCTCGGCCTCAGCGGTAACCGGCTTGTCTCCTGCGACCTTGGTGCAGCGCTATGGCAATCGCGAGGCGCTGCTGCGCGCGGCGCTATTGTGGATGTGGGACCAGCTCGATCTCACCACCGCCGGTGCGGACGCAGCCCACTCGGTCGATCCGGAGGGCGCCATCGCCATGCTGGTTCGCATGTCAGCGGGCTACGGCGTCGGCGATGAGGCCGGGCAGGGGCTGTTGCTGCTGCGCGAGGATTTTCGCGATCCGGTGCTGCGGACGCGAGGCGTGGCCTGGAACAAGGTGCTCACCGAGGCACTGGGGCGCCGGCTGAGTGACGACCCAGCACGGCAACTGGTGCTCGGTCGGCTGATGGCCAGCCAGTGGCAGGGCGCGGTGCTGTGGTGGGGCTTTTCGCGCGAGGGCACGCTGCGCAGCTTCCTGCGCCGGGAGTTGCGCGAATGGCTCACGGCAATGGGACTGTAGGGTCAAAACCGGCTTGGGTGAAGGCCGCCGTCGCACTACATTGAGGTCATGCGCTACCGGATGCTCGATACCGCTCTCGGACCCATGGCGATCGGCTGGACCGATGCCGGGATTTCGCGCGTGCTGCTGCCGGGCGATACGCCGGAGGAGATGCGGGCGCGGCTGGAGAAGGCGGGCGGCGTAGAGGATGCAGGCGGGCAGCCGGAGGTTGCGGCACGTATCCTCGCCTATGCCGAGGGTGCAAATGACAACTTCGCCGATGTCGAGCTGGACTTTGCGGGCATTCCGGCTGTGAACCGGCGCATCTACGAGCATATCCGCGAGCTTGCCTGGGGCGAGACCACGACTTACGGGGCCATCGCCCGCTGGCTTGGCGATGTGGCGCTGTCGCGTGCTGTAGGCGGCGCTATGGGCGCCAACCCGATCCCGCTGATCGTCCCGTGCCACCGGGTGCTGGCCGCGGACGGCCGGACCGGGGGATTCTCGTCGCCGGGCGGCGTCAGGGCGAAGATGGAGATGCTGGCGCTCGAGAAGGCCGCATCGCCGACGGGACAGTTCTCGTTCGGGTTCTAGGGGCTTGGCCTGGTGAGGGCAGTGAACTACTGCCCCCGCTTGAACACCTTCAGATGCCCCAGCTGCTTCACCACCTTCGTGGCGATCGCTTCCACCGGATCCTCGATCGATACTGCCAGCACATTCTCGTCCGGGCCTGGCCGCTCCAGTGTTGCGAACTGGCTGTCGAGCAGTTTTGGGCTCATGAACTCGTGCTGGCGGGCCTCGATGCGCTTCCTGATCATGTCGATGTCGCCATCGAGGAAGACGAAGAGGATCGGCTCGCCGGCCTTCTCGGTGAGGAAGTCGCGGTAGGCGCGCTTCAGCGAGGAGCACGCGCCGACGGCGACACCCTTCTGCTCGGCGGCCTCGTGCAGGGCGCCGGCCAGCGTCTCCAGCCAGGGCCAGCGGTCCTCGTCGGTGAGCGGGATGCCATTGCGCATCTTCTCCTTGTTGGCGGGCGGGTGGTAGCCGTCGCCATCGAGGAACGGGGCATGCAGCCGCCGGGCTATCGCCGCGCCGGTGGCGGATTTGCCCGACGACGACACGCCCATCGCGATGATGATGCGGGCATTCTCAAACGGTGGCAGTGAAGGCGCCGTCGACATAAAGGATGTGTCCGTTGACGAAGGAAGAGGCTTCGGAGGCGAGGAAGACCGCGGCGCCGCCCAGTTCGGCGGGTGCGCCCCAGCGCCCCATCGGCGTGCGCTTTTCAATCCAGGCGTTGAATTCCTGGTTCTCGATCAGGGCGGTGTTCATCTCGGTGCTGATGTAGCCCGGCGCGATGCCGTTGACGTTGAGGCCATGCTTGGCCCAATCGACGGCCATGCCGCGGGTGAGGTTGGCGATTGCCGCCTTGCTCGCCGCATAGGGCGCCACCGTGGGGCGGGCAAAGTTGCTCAGCACCGAGCAGATATTGATGATCTTGCCGTACTTGCGCGCGATCATGCCGCGGGCCACCGCCCGGCCGACGATGAAGGCGGAGGTCAGGTTGGTGTCGATGACCTGTTTGAACTTTTCGAGCGGCCACTCCTCGAGCGGCGCACGGTGCTGGATGCCGGCATTGTTCACGAGGATATCGATCTGGCCGATCTCGTTCTCGGCGTGAGCGATGGCGTCATCGACGCTGTCCTCGCTGGTGACGTCGAAGGCCAGCGCCTTGATGCCGAGGGCGCCATCATCTGCGAGCCGGGCCGCGGCGCTGCCGAGCGCTTCGGGATCGCGGCCGTTGAGGATCACTTCGGCGCCGGCGCCGGCGAGCGCTGCAGCAATGCCGAAGCCAATGCCACGGCTCGAGCCGGTCACCAGGGCGCGCTTGCCGCTCAGGTTGAAAAGAGAAATCGAGTCCAAAGTCAGTGGCCCTCCCAGGCTCAGGCGGCGCGAGACTAGTGGATGAAGCGCGGCTTGATAAGACCAAGCGACCACCTCGCTGAGGGACGTACACAGGGCAGGCGTGCGCCGGGCTTCGAGGGGTGGCGTTCGGGCGTTGCCCGTGCCAAAAAGCCGCGCAATGAAATCCTGATAACTCCCAATGGAGATAATGATGGCGTCTGCCGATATCGGCCTGATCGGGCTCGCAGTTATGGGGTCCAATCTGGCGCTCAACATCGCCGAGAAGGGCTACACCATCGCGGTCCACAACCGCACCGCTTCCAAAATCGATGATTTCGTTGCGACGGCCAAGGAGCAGGGGCTGGATCAGAAGGTCGTGCCCGAGGCCGACCTCGTGAAGTTCATCCAGTCGGTGAAGCGTCCCCGTTCGATCATCATCATGGTCAAGGCCGGCAAGCCGGTCGATGAGATGATCGAGCAGCTGCTGCCGCACCTCGAAGCCGGCGACGCCATCCTCGAATGCGGCAACTCGCTGTTCACCGACACGCAGCGCCGCTTCGACTATCTTACGCCCAAGGGCATCGGCTATCTCGGCATCGGCGTCTCGGGCGGCGAAGAGGGCGCGCGCCATGGTCCCTCGATCATGGTCGGCGGCGCCGAGCAGCAGTGGAAGAACGCCCAGCCGATCCTCGAGGCGATCTCGGCCAAGTTCAACGGCGAGCCGTGCTGCGCCTATCTGGGTGAAGGCGGCGCTGGCCACTTCGTCAAGATGATCCACAACGGCATCGAATATGGCGACATGCAGATGATCGCCGAGGTCTATGGCGTGATGCGCGACGGCCTTGGGATGGACCCGAAGGCCGCCTCGGATGTGTTCAAGGGCTGGAACAACGGGCCGCTCAACTCGTACCTCATCGAGATCACCGGCTATGTGCTGGAAGCGACGGAGCCGAAGACCGGCAAGCCGCTGGTCGAGCTGATCCTCGACAAGGCCGGGCAGAAGGGCACGGGTACCTGGACCGCCATCGCGGCGCAGGAACTGGCGGTGCCGGCGACGGCCATCGAAGGCGCCGTCGCGGCGCGCTCGATCTCATCGCGCAAGGAAGAGCGCATCGCCGCAGAGGGCGTCTACGGCAAGCGTTCGGCCGGCAAGGCCAACGTGTCGCTCGAAGAGCTCGAGAAGGCCCTGCTGGCGGGCAAGATCGTCTCCTACGCGCAGGGTTTTGCGGTGCTGGCCAAGGCGTCCGAAGTGCACGGCTGGAACCTGCCGCTCGCCACCATCGCCAAGATATGGCGTGCCGGCTGCATCATCCGCTCGCGCTTCCTCGACCAGATGTCGGCGGCCTATGCCAAGGGCGAGGCCACCAACCTGCTTATGGTGCCGGATTTCGTGACCATCATGAAGGACGCCCACAAGTCGCTGCGCAAGATCGTCGCCGAGGCCGCCATCGGCGAGTTCCCGATGATCTGCCTGTCGGCCTCGCTGGCTTACTTCGACAGCTACCGCCAGGCGCTCGGCACTGCCAACCTGACCCAGGGCCAGCGTGACTTCTTCGGCGCCCACGGCTTCATCCTGATCGACCGCGAAGGCGAGCAGCACGGCAAGTGGCCGTCGACGCTGGGGAAGTAAACCCTGGGTACGGCGCCTAAGAAATCCCCGCGGAAGCGGGGGTTTTCGTTTTTGCTACTCGCCCGCCGGGCGCTCGATCGGATCGCCGTTCTCGTCGTGCGGTGGCGTCTGCTGCTGGCCGGGCTGGCCCATTTCGTGGATGTGCGGCTTCTTCGAGACCGAAGGGCGATGCGTCAGGTCGAAGCGCCGCACCGTGTAGACGAATAGCGCCGCGGCGCAGACCACTAGAATGCCGGCGCCGAGGAACGGTGCGCCCGGAAAGTAGCCAGGCTGGCCTGGCTCGGCCTGGGTGAAATGGCTGAACAACTGCGTCGCGAGCAGCGGGCCGAGGATCGAGGCGAGCGAGTTCGTGGCGTTGATCGCGCCCTGCAGCTCACCCTGCGCGTCGTCGGACACTTGGCGCGACATCAGCGAGTTGATGGCAGGGCCAGCGAGGCCGGCGAGCGAGCCGAACACCAGGAAGCCGTAGAGCGGCAATGCGGAGTGGATGAAGGCGGTGCCGGTAAAGGCGATGGCCGCCGCCAGCATGCCCAGCAGCACGGTCGACCATTCGCCGATCCGCTTGGTCACCGGGCCGATCAACAGCGCCTGGCTGATGGCGAAGCCGATGCCGAAGGCGCCCAGCGCGACACCAATCTGCGCCGACGAGAACTTCAGCACCTCGATGGTGAAGAAGTTCCACACCGACGGGAACGACTGGCTGGCGAGAACGAACAGCCCCAGCGACGCCATCAGCCACAGCACGACCGGGTTCTTGCTGAGGCTCCACAGCACGCCGAACGGGTTGGCGCGGCGGATGTCGAACGGACGACGCTTGTCCTTGGCGAGGCTCTCGGGCAGCACGAAGAAACCGAACAGCAGGTTGGCGCCGGCCAGCACCGCGGCGGCGTAGAATGGCCAGCGCGGGCCGAGTTCGCCGAGCAGGCCGCCAATGACCGGGCCGAAGATGAAGCCGAGCCCGAACGCCGCGCCGATGAGCCCGAAGCGGTGGGCGCGCTTCTCCCGGGGGGTGATGTCCGCGATGTAGGCCGTGGCCGTTGCGACCGAGGCGCCGGAAATGCCTGCGATGGTGTGGCCGATGAAGATCAGCACCAGCGAGTTGGCGAGGCCCATGATCGTATAATCAATCGTCAGGCCCGCGAGCGCTATCAGGATGATCGGTCGGCGGCCGAACCGGTCGGAGAGGTTGCCGAGCGCCGGTCCGAACAGAAACTGCATCAAGGAGTAGGCGAAAACGAGATAGCCGCCAATGACAGCCGCCTGCGCGACGCTGCCGCCCGAGAGCTGTGTGATCAGCTGGGGCAGCACGGGCAGGATGATGCCGTAGCCCAGCATATCCAGGAAGATCGTGATGAGCACGCAGGCGAGCGTGAGATTGGATTGCGGAGAGACGGGCATGCGGGGCGCTATTCCCAATTTGGAGCGGCAGTTGACACATCACCCCCAGCGAAGGCAAGCGCCATGCGGCTCAGTGGACGTCCTGTCGCGGTAGCCGCGGTGCGGGTGGCAGGCCCTCGGGATCGGGCGCCGCGTCATAGCCGTAGAGCCATCCTAGGCGCTTCAGATGCCCGCGCGGACCCTGCAGTTTCACCACGGCGTTACGTGCAATCGTGAATGGCCACTCGAGGTGGAAGGCGGCGCCATTGGCGTTCGAAAGCTTCCGCACCCGCTCGACGCGCGGCTGGCGCAACGCGGCGTAGCGGCGGAGCGCCGAGGTGGCATCGGCCTCGGTCATAAGCAGCGGCGCGAGGATCGCCGCGTCCTCGATCGCCATGGCGGCCCCCTGTGCCTGGAACGGCAGCATGGCGTGTGCCGCGTCGCCGATCAGCCCGACGCCGCCCTCCGACCAGGTCGGGGTGGCGACCGTCGAAATCGGCCAGTAGCCCCAGTCCTCGCCGGCGGCCTCGCGGATGGCATCGAAAGCACGGCTCTTCATGGCAGCCCATGGCAAGTCGGGCGCTTTCGGCGGCTCGCCGTGGAAGGCGCGCTCGGACTTCACCTTGGCGAACAACGCGACATTGATCTGGCGGCGATGCGGTAACGGGTAGGTTACGGCATGATAGCCCGGTCCCCAGAGCAGGCTGGTGCGTCCGGGCAGCAGCACCTTGTCGAGGTCGTGCTGCGCCAGCGTGATCCGCCAGGCGACCATTCCCGAATAGGTGGCCTCCGGCCCCATCAGCACGCCCATCCGAGTGCGCGAGTTCACGCCGTCGGCGCCGATGAAAGCGAAGGCGCGGGCCGAGCGCGATCTGCCGTCGGCCTCGTCGACAGTGACGGAAACGCCGCGCGCATGGCTCACCACGTCATAGGCGCGGACGCCGAACAACATGTCGATATTGGCGAAGCGCTTGCAGGCCCGGTACAGCACGTCGGCGAGGTCGGCGCGGTGCATCACCGTGTAGGGCACGCCGAAGCGCTGCTCCATGATGCGGCCAAGCTCCAGCGTCACCAGTGGGTCGCGTGCGCCGTAGGGATAGACGTCGATACCATCGGGCTCGAACGCCTTGGCCGCGAGGGCCTTGTCGAGCCCGAGGCGGTTGAGGATCTTGCGGGCGTTGGGGCTGACCTGCAGGCCGGCGCCGACTTCCTGCACCTCGGCATTGCGCTCGAGCACGACAACGGTGGCGCCGAACTTGGCCAGCGCCAGCGCCAACGTCATGCCGGCAATGCCTGCCCCGGCGATGTAGACGGTGCGTCCGTTGCCGGACATCGGGAAATCAGGCGGCTTCGGAGTGATACACGGCCGAGAGCGGCTCGGAGGTGCCCGGCGCCAGCTCCGGGTTGAACACGTAAAGGGTCGAGCAATAGGAGCAGACGACCTCGTTGTCCTTGCCCATGTCGATATATATGTGCGGGTGATCGAACGGGGGCAGGGCGCCGACGCACATGAACTCCTTGGAGCCGACCTCGATGCGCGGCAAACCCTGGGTATTGTGGAAGTGCGGGGTGCTCTCGTGCGCCATCGGATGGTCCTCGGTTCGAATTCGGGCGGAACATAGCGGCGAGAGCGGTGGAAGCCAAGAGATACGCTTGCCTTGTGCGCGTTGAACCCCACCCCTGTCCCCTCCCCCTAAGAATGGGGAGGGAGACGCTGACCGCGATAGTGGTGAAGGGTTCTCCCTCCCCAGCAGGGGGAGGGGATAGGGGTGGGGTGCACAGCCACAGGGCTTTGACTGGTCGCACCGACTTGCTAAACCCAGCCCCCAACCGAAAAGGCTGCTCCCGTGCTCCAGTTCAACTCCGCCGGCATCTCCATCGCCTATGAAGTCCATGGCGAGGGCAAGCCGATCCTCCTGATCCACGGCTTCGGCTCGTCGGGGAAGATCAACTGGATCGACACCGGCTGGGTGGAGACTCTGATCGGCGCCGGCTACCAGCCCATCACGTTCGACAATCGCGGGCATGGCGCGTCGCGCAAGCTCTACGACGCGCAGCTCTATTTCGCCCACGAGATGGCCAAGGACGCCAAGCGCCTGCTCGACCACCTCGGCATCAGCAGGGCCCCGATCATGGGGTACTCTATGGGCGCTCGGATCGCCGCGTACCTGATGCTGCAGGAGCCGCAAGCGGTGAGCGCCGCCATCTGGGGTGGCATGGGGCTCAACCTCATCTCGGGGCTCGAGGATAGCGAGGAGATCATCGAGGCGCTGACCGCCGAGTCGCTCGCGGAGGTCACCGGCCGTACCGGGCGGCAGTTCCGCATCTTCGCCGACCACAACAAGGCCGACCGCGCGGCGCTGGCGGCCTGCATGGTCAATTCGCGCGAGCCGATGCGCGAGGCCGACGTGCGTCGCATCGAGCAGCCCGTGCTGGTCGCCGTGGGCAGCGACGACGACATGGCCGGCTCCGCTGCGGCACTCGCCGAACTCCTGCCGCGTGGCGAGGCGTTCACCATCGAGCGGCGCGATCACATGCGTGCGACGGGCGACAAGCAGTTCAAGACGGCAGCACTGGAATTCCTCGCGCGGCAGCCCGCGGAGTAACCATTCAACGCGAGTTCAGCGGCGGCGAACCAATCTGTGCGGTAATGGTTGGTATCGGAGCACGATTTGTCTTATATCGGCGTTCGCCGATGGAGATGCGGATGAGCACGAATTTGAAGACGGCCAATGTTACGGCCATGGATCCGGTCTGGGATGCAGTGGTTTCGGGCGCGCGGCATGTGGTTGCCAGCGAGCCCTCGCTCACCAACCTGCTGTACTCCAACGTGCTCAACCACGACAGCTTCGAGGGTGCGCTGGCGCACCGGCTGGCCGAGCGGCTGGACCATCCGGATGTCTCCGCCGACCTGATCCGCCAGGCTTTCAGCGAGGCGCTGGAGGCGCGCCCAGAGATCGGGCTCGAGTCGCGCGCTGACCTCGCGGCGACGCTGGAGCGCGATCCGGCGCTGCACAAGGCGGTCGATTGCTTCCTCTATTTCAAGGGCTTCCACGCCATCCAGACGCACCGCTTCGCGCATGCGCTGTGGCTGAACGGCCGCAAGGATTTTGCGCTTTATCTGCAGAGCCGGTCGAGCGCGGTGTTCCAGGTCGACATCAATCCGGCGGCGCGGATCGGCAAAGGCATCATGCTCGACCATGCCACCGGGTTCGTGGTCGGCGAGACCGCCACGATCGGCGATAACGTCTCGATCCTCCAGGGCGTGACGCTCGGCGGCACCGGCAAGTCCGAGGAGGACCGCCATCCCAAGATCGGCAATGGCGTGCTGATCGGCGCCCATTCGGTCGTCCTGGGCAACATCAAGGTCGGCGACTGCGCGCGCATCGGCGCGGGCTCGGTGGTGGTGAAGGAAGTGCCGCCGCGGGTGACCGTCGCCGGCGTGCCGGCACGCATCATCGGCGAGGCGGGCACCCCGCATCCGGCCTCGGTGATGGACCAACTGGCGGTGGTGCAGGACCTTACCGGCTGAGTCTGCGGCCTGCCTAGGTTCGGCTCCGCCGTATTTGCGCCATTCGCTGCAGGAAAAAGCACGCCGCGGGATTGCTCGCCGGGTCGCAATGCCTATTGTGGCGATCCCAAATCGACACCCAAGAATGCCCCTGAAGGAGCCGCCATGAACCATCCCGAAATCATCAAGCTCCAGAAATTTCTGCAGCAGAAGTTCGGCAACCGGCAGATCGACGTCCGTCCGCGCAACAAGCAGAACGACAGCGTCGAAGTGTATCTGGGCGAGGAATTCCTTGGCCTGATCTATGTCGACGACGAGGACGGCGACCGCTCGTACAACTTCCAGATGGCCATCCTGGACGTCGACCTGGACGAGATCCACTAAGGTAGCATCGGGGGCGCTACAGCGCCCCGATCTCGCCCAGGCGCGCGCTCAGCTGAGCATCGAAGTCGCGCCAGTGCGCCAGCGCGGTCTCGGGGAAGGCGTAAACCGCCGCAACGCCGGGGCCCAGATACACCGTTCTCAGGCACTGTCCCGCAGTCGCGGGTGGAATCGGCTTCGAGCATTTGGCGACAAATGGGTCGGCCGATAGCGCATCGTACCAGACTGTCTCATCGGCATAGCCACCATCGGGCCGCAACGGCTTGCCCACCAGTCCGGGCGGACCGGTGAGCTGCTCGGGCAGGAACTGGTGGAGGTACACGCCATCGAGCAGGGCCGCGCTGGGACGGGCCCGGCTGCGTGGCAGCAGCGTCACGTCCACCGGTTCGATATGGCCCTCGACGCCGAGCGGCAGCTCCAGGCGCAAGTCGATCTGCTTGGCGAAGCCTTCGACGCGCTGCTCCTCGTAGCGGAACCAGGACAGGGGAATCTCGAGATCGTGGCCGCCCAGGGTGCGGGTCAGCGTCGTCTCGGTGTCGAGGCGATGTGCCTGGATGCGGGCGCCGCGGCCCGCCGCATCGATCAGGTAGGCGACGCCAATCCCCAGCAGGCCGAGCACCACCGCGATGGCCGCCAGATTGAAGCCGATGGCGCTGTGTTGCGCCTTATGAGCCTGAGCCTCACCGGCCATTTGTGTGAATTAACCAGTCTTGTGTGCGTCAGGTGACAGTCCAATGGGCGCCGGATATGCTTAACAAAGAGTTAAGATATTGGTGCGGGGGTTGCGCGTATGCTCAGGGAATTGCTGCTGGCAGGACTGATCATGGCCGTTGGGCTGGCCATCGCCGGGGTAGGGACCTACCTCTATCAGTGGGTAAGCAAGTCGCAGGCGGTGCTGCGCTACGACGGCAAGACCCTTGCCCATAGCCTCGGCAACCTGGGCCTGAGCTTCGTGTGCGGCCCGATGATCATGCTGCAGATGGGCTGGCAGAACGACCGCAAGGGTACGCTGTCGGTCAGCATGGCGCTGGTTGCGGCATTCATCGCCTTCGGCTGGGCTTTCATTACAGGCCTGATGTTCGTCGGCAGCTATTTCGCCATCATCCCGTAAAGCGCGTTCGGCTTCGCGGCTCCGGCTTATCAGTCTGCAGCGCCCGCCGCATCGCTGAGGAGATGATGGATGCCGCCCGCCTTTCCCGTGGTCCTGAAATCGCACGACCCGCAATGGGCCGGCGCAGCCGAGCGTGAAGCCGAGCGGCTGCGCGGGGTCCTGGGCGACAGGCTGCTGCATGTCCATCATATTGGATCGACCTCGATCCCCGGCCTCGTGGCCAAGCCGATCCTCGATCTGATCCCGGTGGTACGCTCGCTCGCAGCGCTTGGTGCAGCGCAGGGCAAGCTGGAAGCTCTCGGCTATGCGTGGTGGGGCGAGTACGGATTGCCGGGTCGCCGTTATTTGACGCTCGACGACGCGGTGCAGGGCAGGCGGCTTGTACAACTGCACTGCTATGCCGAGGCCAGTCCGGAGATCACCCGGCACCTGGCGTTTCGCGACTATCTACGCGCGCGTCCGGATCTGGTTGCCGAGTATGAGGCGATCAAGCGGCGCTGCGCCGCGGCCCACCCGGATAGCTCGCACGCCTATGGCGATTGCAAGGGCGAGTGGGTGAAGCGGACCGAGACCGAAGCGCTTGCGGCGCGCTGACGTTTACTTCGAGGCGACGAAGGTGGCGCGGGGATCGACGATATCGACCCACTGGCTGGCGTCGGCCTGCGACTGGCGCTTGAGGAACTGGTAGGGCGTCTCGTTCCAGAGCAGCACGCGGCTGTCCTGGTTATCGAGCACGAGGTCGCCGCGGTCGGTGCGGACCATCAGCACGGCATGACCGGTGCCCTTGGTCTCGCGGACCACGGTCATCAGCAGGGTCGAGGGGTTCCAGCCGGCCTCGATCAGCGCCTTGCGCTTGGCGAGGGCGAAATCCTCGCAGTCGCCGTAGCCGTCGGGATAGGCCCAGTACTCGGCGACTTTGTAGTAGTCCTCGTCGGTTACGGCGACGATGGCGCTGTTGATTACGTTGTTGATCTGCACCAGCTCGTTCCAGCGCGCTTCGCTGAGGCCCATCGCCTGGACCGCGTGCGGGTTGGCTTTGCATTCGCCGCGATGCGTCTTGCAGAACTCAGAGGCGCCCACCGGAATGCTGGTGATGCCGCCTGCGGGGGCGAAGGCAGGGTTGGTGAAATCGACCTGGTCGGCGCGTGCCGGCATGGCGAGAATGAATGCCGCCATCCCGATTGCGACTGCCGCTGCGATGAACCCTTTGAACTTCGACATCGTGGTTGCCCCCTGACGGAAGCCACGATGCCCGGGCCAAATTGCCCCGAACGAAAAACTGCAAGCTAGTTTTTATGCGAATTAGAACGGTCCCGGTGAGGACTCGTTAGGCATAGCGAAGCGGTTGGGAAACGGGGGTTAGTTGACCCGCAGGTTCTGCTGCACGACGGTCAGCATTTCCTGGGCTGAGACGAACTCGACGCCAACGCCATCGGCGAAATGGCGGACGACGCGGGCGCGCATGCGGCCCAGCGTGACCGGCGTGCCCATGGCGGGACGCACGGCGAGCTCGATGGCAGCGCCGGAGAGCGAGATGTCGATGATCTTGCAGTTGTAGCGGCGGCCATCGTCGAGCACGACGGTCGAATGGCGGTTGTCGGGCACCACGCGCTCGTGCCGGCGGTCTTCCGGCAGGTTGAGCAGGTCCTTGTTGGCGAGCCAGGTGAGCTGGGCCGCCATCTTGTCGCGCTTGCGGAGGGTCGCGACGACATCCATCTTGAAGCCGCCGTCGATGATATCAGTCACGTCGCCCTCGATGCGACCGAGGTGGTCGATATAGGCGATCACCTTCTCGCCCGGTCCGCCCGAAATGGGGGCAATGACCACGGCGTCGCCGGGAGACATCTCCAGCACCTGGCAGGGGAATTCACGACGATCGCTGAGCATGTAGCGGCCGAGCAGCGATACCTTTACGCGCTGAAAGCGTGGCAGCTGCGCGTAAGAGCGGGCAGGTCGCGCCGAGCGGGTATTTTCGGTGAGCATATGAACGACCTGCCGGGGGCCAAGCGATTGATTGGCCTAGGCTAGTCCACTCTTGGTTAACCGAAGGTAAGGCTTGCGGCGCGGAATGCTCCAAAGTGCCGATTTTTAGCGCCGCCCGCCGTCGATCACCGCCAGGTGGGCATAGCGGCGGGCGGTGCGGCCAAAAACCGTGGCGCTCATCGGGGTAGGGACCGACGCACCGGCGCTGGCGAAGACCAGGTCTTCGGCCGGCACCGCGGTCGCCATTTCCGCGGTCATGTCCGCCAGCGACACGTCGTCCGGCCAGATCAGCCGCAGGCCCGTGATGCGCTGCTCCATGATCGGCTGCACGCCGAACCAATAGGGCTCGTCGATCGAGGTCATGGCGCCGAGCAGGCGCGTCTGGGTGGAGCCGTTGTGACGCAGTGGCAGGAGGATCGTCTCGACCGACAGGCGCGTGTGCACCGCCGTCGTGCCCTGGAACGTGACGAGGGCAACCGCATGATCCTCGGTGACGGCGCGGACCAGGGTGTCGATGGCGTCGCGGTCACGTTCGTGCCACAGACGCGTAAAGGAGCGGCCCTTGAGCTCGCGGGCATAGGCCGAACAGAGATGCGAGCCGGCAAGCCGGAAGTCGAATTCGCTGGAATCGTTGAGTTCCAGAATGAACGTGTTAGCCAGTGCGGTGCGGATGCGGGTGGGGTCGATGTCCCGCCGATCCGGAGCGCTGCGCGAACCACGAAGCGCATTCCAATAGTCGAACAGCGCCTTGGTGCTGGCCTTTTGCATAGTCTTTTTGCCTTGTTCCCAAACCCCCGGATCGTCTCCCGGGAAGGGACGACCGCCGCAGAGCCATAGAGTGTCAAACCCGGCGGCGGAAATCGCCCTTAAACAATTGTTAGGGTTAACGTGGCGGACCCCGTGTGGATAATTCGGGGGATTGGGCTACAAAGCCCGGAAAACCGGGAGCTTTCATGTCCGACGAGCAAAAAACCCAGGGAACACAGGGGCCTGAGCCCCATCAGCCGGCGATCCTGCTGCCCGGGGTGATCACCGCGCTGCTGGGCCTGATGCTGGCCGTACATCTCGCGAGAGCCTTCGTTCTTAACGAGTCCGGGGACCTTCAGCTGATCTACTGGCTCGCCTTCATCCCGGCTCGCGCGATTGCCGCAGGGCAGTTTGAAGGGGGGTGGATACCGCTCCTCTGGACACCGTTCACGCACGCCTTCCTGCATGCCGGATGGGACCACCTTTTAATCAATTGCGCCTGGTTGGCCATTTTTGGCACCCCGGTCGCCCGCCGCTACGGCCCCGCCGCCACGGTGATTCTCTTCCTCGTCACTGCTGCCGCGGGCGCCGCGGCGTTTGCCGCGACGACCCTGCCGGATGTGCAACTGTTGATCGGTGCCTCGGGGGGCGTCGCCGGGCTCACGGGCGTTGCCTGCCGCTTCATCTTCCAGCCGGTGATTGTGGCTCGCGATCCCGAGACCGGCGAGGAGTTAGTGCTGGGCCGCCGCATGGCGAGCCTTGGCGAGTTGATGCGCAACCAGCGTGCGGCCTTCTTCATTGTGGTCTGGCTGGTTCTCAACGCTGCCGTGCCGTTCCTGCCCCTATTGATCGGGCAATCGATCGGCATCGCCTGGCAGGCCCATCTGGGCGGTTTCCTCGTCGGCCTGTTCCTCACGCCGCTGTTCGAGCGCCGCCCGCAGGAGAGTACGAAATGAGCGACAGCCCAGAACTCACCGAGCGAATCGTCACGCTGGAGACGAGGATCGCCTTTCAGGATCAGGCCATCGAGGAACTGAACGCGGCTCTTGCCGAGCACTTCAGGGAAATCGAGGCGCTGAAGCGCGACCTGCATAATCTCGGCGCGCAGCTCCGCGACGTCGAATCCCACCCGGCGCTAGCGCCGGGCGTTGAGCCTCCGCCGCCGCATTACTGAGGCTTGTAGACCTCGGCCGGATCGAACAGCCGGGGCTCGCCGGTGTGGCGGAGCGTCGTGCTATCCTCGACGATGCGATAGAAGCAACTCTTCCGGCCGGTGTGGCAGGCGGCGCCGCGGCCGGTCTGTTCGACCAGCATGAGGATAGCGTCCTGGTCGCAGTCGACCGAGAGTTCGACCACCCGCTGGATCTCGCCGGACGTCTCCCCCTTTTTCCAGAGGGCCTTGCGCGAGCGAGAGTAGTAGTGGACCTCGCCCGTCTCGATGGTGCGTGCCAGCGCCTCAGCGTTCATGAAGCCGACCATCAGGACCCGGTTCGATCCGGTCTCCTGGGCCACAGCTGTGATCAAGCCGTGCGCATCGAACTTGGGGGCAAAGATGGTGCCCTCGTCGCGCTGCTCGTGATCGAGGGTGTTGGGGTCGGCAAAGGTTGTGCTCATGGGCCGGTTCTATCCCGCGCACGGCCTCGGCTCAATCCATGCGCCTAATCTTCGAGCGCGATCCAGATATCGAGCGATCCAAGTCCGGTCCGTGGATTAAAGGCGTCGCCATAGTGCTCGATGTAGCTATGGGGCGCCTGCTTCTTGCGATAGCCGGAACTCGGCAGCCACTCGCTGAAGATGGCGTCGAGCGTCGAGAAGATCGTGGTAATGTGGCCGCGATGGGTGAGCCGGGCATAGCGTTGCGCCGGCACTACGACCTCGTCGAACTCGGGCGGCAACTCCGCGCCTTCCCCCACCTCCATGGCGCAAATGTACTCGGTCGTTCCGTCCTCGGGGAAGTAGCGCCCACAGGTGCCATAGGTGCTGCAGTCGCCGATCGCGCCGTGCACGTTGCCGACATAGTGGCTGAACCGCTGCCACTGGGCGGGAATCGAAGGGCCGAGCGGCAACTTGTGACGGCCCATGATGCCGGCGAGGCGCATGGCAGGACGCCTCTCGATGACCGGCGCGCTGAGCGTAACCTGGGTTATGGGGTCGAGGCGCATCGGCTGTAGCAGCGGTAGCTCGGCGAGCGAACGCCGGCGCCGCAGGTCCTCGGGCGTCAGCCCCATGAGGTCGCGAAACGCGCGCGTGAAGGCTTCGTGCGAGCCGTATCCGGCATCGAGCGCGACGCCCAGGATGTCCGGCGCCCCACCGGCGAGGGCCTTGGCGGCCTCGGTAAGCCTGCGACCGCGCAGGTAGTGCTTGATGGAGTAGCCGGTTTCTTCGGGAAAGATGCGCGACAGGTGATAGCGCGACACCCCGGCATGCACCGCCAGCTCTTCGAGCGTCAGCGGCATGCCGAAGCGGGACTCGATCATCCAGAGGGTCTTGGCGACGGCGGACATGGGCTCACCCTATGCCCGGCAGTCATACCACACTTGATCGCAGTTGCGGTCCCGAGTGAGCTTAGGTCCCTTCGATCGGTGGAAGTACTTAGCCGGGTGTTGCAGCGACAGCACGCGCCGTCAATTTCGCAGCAGCAGCGGATGTGCGATCGGCAGAGAACTTGCCGGCCTTGCCTGCAGGTGCCTCTATATCGGCCAGTATTGGGGGCTAAAATGAAACGGACAATTGCATCATTGGCCGGCCTTGCGCTGGCAATACAGGTGGCGCCGGCATTGGCATTCGACTGGAACGGCTTTTACGCCGGCGTGAGCGCCGGTTACAGCGTCGGCCACTCCGACGCGGCCTACGATGCCCCGGATATCCTCGCGCCGTTCAGCACGTTCAACCTCGACAGCGACCCCACGGGCGCCTTTGTCGGCGTCACCCTGGGCGGCAACGCGGCAATGAGCAGCGGTCTTGTCGTCGGCGTCGAGGGCGACCTGTCCTACGGCAACATCACTGACACGATCGCGGACGACTTTGCGACCTATCGCGGCGACCTGGGCAACACCATCACCTCGACCTCCGACTTTTCCGGCGCGCTGCGCGGTCGTCTCGGCTTCGACGGTGGTGAGTTCCTGCCGTTCCTGACCGCCGGCCTCGCCGGCGCACACGTCAAGGTTGAGGCGACCGACGGTAACCTCAGCGATGACGCGACGCTGTTCGGGTGGACTGCGGGGGCGGGCGTGGAGCTCGCGACGAGCGACAGCATGACCGTCAAGGCCGAATATCTCTACACCGACCTCGGCGAGCACACGTGGTTCGAGGGTGCACTCTGGTCGTCGACGTCGCATTCCACGTCGAACGCAATCCGGCTCGGCCTGAACTTCGCCCTCGACTGAGCAGCGCCGGCTTCCGGCTCAGCGCTTGCCGATCATGGCGAAGAAGCGGTCCTGCTCGTTGCGATCCTCAGCGAACACCCCGGTGAAGCGCTGGGTGATGGTCAGGGCGCCGTGGGCGCGCACGCCGCGCATCGACATGCACATGTGCTCGGCCTCGATCATCACGGCGGCGCCGCGTGGGTTGAGGTGCTCGTTCACCGCGTCGATGATCTGCGCCGTCATGTTCTCCTGCACCTGCAGGCGGCGGGCGTAGACCTCGACCAGACGAGCCAGCTTCGATAGGCCCACCACGCCGTCATGGGGCAGGTAGGCGATGTGCACCTTGCCGAAGAACGGCACCATGTGGTGCTCGCAATGCGATGAGAACGGGATGTCGCGCACCAGCACGACGTCGTCGTAGCCGCCGACGTCCTTGAAGGTGGTCTGCAGGATTTCCCGCGCGCTCTGGTGGTAGCCACCGAAGAACTCGCCATAGGCGTCGGTGACGCGGTGGGGGGTATCGAGCAGGCCCTCGCGGCTTGGGTCATCGCCCGCCCAGGCGATCAGCGTGCGAACGGCCTCCTCGGCCTCCGCGCGGCTGGGGCGGGTGATTTCAGAGACGAGCTTGGCGTGCTGCGGCTTGGCGCTGGCGTCCATCTTGTGGTTCCTCGGTCAATAGCAGGCGACAGACGCAATACGTCGCCCCACGGTTCCCGGTGTTGTCAGTGACGATGGACGCCGCTGACTTGTTGCATCTCGATGATTATATAGGTTGCCGACGAACGCGGCCAAGGAACAGTTTCGCGAAAAAGATGGAACTCAGCGATCTTTATTCGGACCGGATCCTCGAACTCGCCGGCAATCAACCACGACCGGGTCGCCTCGCCGATCCCGACGCCAGCGCCCGCAAGGTCAGCCGGGTGTGCGGCTCGACCATCGAGGTGGACATCAATGTCGCCGACGGGGTGATCACCGGCTATGGCCATGACATCCAGGCCTGCGCGCTGGGACAGACCTCCGCCGCAGTGGTCGCGACCCACGTAGTTGGAACCCCGGTAGCGGAGTTTCGGCGCGTTCGTGACGAGATGACGGCGATGCTCAAGGCCGACGGCCCGCCGCCGTCTGGCGAGAAGTGGGCTGATCTCAAGTACCTCGAACCGGTCCGCGAGTACCGTCCGCGCCACACCTCGACGCTGCTGGTGTTCGACGCAGTGTGCGAGGCGCTCGACAAGCTCGAAGCTCCGCGGGTGGCGGCCACCGGCTGATGCAGCGCGCCGTGCACGTGTTCTGGACCATCGTCGACTGGCCCTTCAAGCTCGTCTCCTACGTGCTGATCCAAGGCTATCGCTACTCGCTGTCGATGTTCATGGGCCGCAACTGCCGGCACTCGCCCACCTGCTCGGAATTCACCCGCGACGCCATCTGGCGGCACGGGTTCTGGCCTGGGGGCTGGATGGGCGTAGCTCGGATCGTGCGCTGCCGGCCGGGCGGCACGCACGGGTACGATCCGGTGCCGGAAGCGGTGCCGGAGACGGCGCATTGGTATGTGCCGTGGACTTATGGGCGCTGGAAGTAGCAGTTCACACCGATTGCGGAGCGTTGGGCGGGCGCGTAGCCTTCCTTGCGAGGGCACGGAGGTGGGACTATGCGCCAATTCTTCGTGACGACAGTGCTAGCGGGCGTACTGGCTGCGCAAGTTTTCGTCTTTCCGGTCATCCAGCCAGCCTCGGCGGCGACCAAGCTGACACAGAGCCAGCAGGCTGCGATTTACTTGCGGTGCAAGAAATCCGGCGGGACAGGCAAGGCCTGTTGCGCGGCCGCCGAGGGGACCTGGAAGCCCGACCCCATAGGTGCCGGCGGCACCTGCGACCTGGGTGGCGCCAGCCTGAAGCAACTGCCGGGCGGCCGCATCCTCCTGGCTCCGAACAAGGCACTGATTGCGCCCTGATGACGGACGATCAGGGGCGAGTGTGTTGCGGGATCGGAGCGTCCAGCCCTCCACCGAGCCGCTGAGCGCGCGCCGAACTTGTTGCCTTTGCTCTGGCCGTGCTAGACACGCCGCCTTGCCGGCATGCCGCCGGCACAATTCCCAATTCTGGAGATGAAAATGATCAAGGTGACGTTCCCCGACGGTGCAGTACGCGACTATGCGCGTGGCACCACCGGGACCACCGTGGTCGAGGGCATCTCCCCCAGCCTCGCCAAGAAGACGGTCGCGATGAAGTGGAACGGGGTCCTGTCGGACCTTTCCGATCCGCTCGAGGATGACGGCAAGATCGAGTTCGTGATGCGCGACAGCGCCGATGGGCTCGGGCTGATCCGCCACGACTCGGCGCACGTCCTCGCCGAAGCGGTGCAGGAGCTGTGGCCGGAGACGCAGGTGACGATCGGCCCGGTCATCGAGAACGGCTTCTACTACGACTTCAAGCGCGACATGCCGTTCTCCGAGGACGACTTCCCGGCCATCGAAAAGAAGATGGCGGAGATCATCGGCCGCGGCGCCGCCTTCACCAAGGAAGTGTGGACGCGCGACGAGGCGAAGCGCGTGTTCGCCAGCAAGGGTGAGAACTTCAAGGTCGAGCTGGTCGACGCCATTCCAGCCGACCAGATGATCAAGATCTACAAGCAGGGCCAGTGGTTCGACCTCTGCCGCGGCCCGCACATGCGCTCGACCAAGGACATCGGTACGGCGTTCAAGCTGACCAAGGTGGCCGGCGCGTACTGGCGTGGCGACAGCAACAATCCGGTGCTGAGCCGCATCTACGGCACTGCCTTCGCCAACCAGAAGGAACTCGACGAGTACCTCCACATGCTGGAGGAGGCCGAGAAGCGCGACCATCGTAAGATCGGCCGTGACCTCGACCTGTTCCACCTGCAGGAAGAGGCGCAGGGCTCGGTGTTCTGGCACCCCAAGGGGTTCGTGCTCTACAACCAGATGGAAGAGTACATCCGTCGCCGGGTGAACGCGAACGGCTACAACGAGGTGAAAACCCCGCAGCTGATGTCGTCGAAGTTCTGGGAGGCCTCGGGCCACTGGGGCAAGTACCGCGAGAACATGTTCGTGGTGCCCGACGAGGTCCCTGGCACCGAGGAAGAAGGTCCGGTTCTATCGGGTAAGGCAGAGCTCATGGCGCTCAAGCCGATGAACTGCCCGGCCCACATCCAGATCTTCAACCAGGGCATCAAGAGCTACCGCGACCTGCCGATCCGCATGGCCGAGTTCGGCTGCTGCCACCGCAACGAGGCCCACGGCGCGCTGCACGGTCTGCTGCGCGTCCGCCAGATGACCCAGGACGACGCGCACATCTTCTGCACCGAGGAGCAGATCCAGGAGGAGACGGAGCGTTTCGTCCACCTGCTGTACTCGGTGTATGAGCACATGGGCTTCGAGAATGTCGTCATCAAGCTCGCGACGCGGCCGGACAAGTTCGGCGGCACCATCGAGCGCTGGGACGCGGCTGAGAAGGCCCTGGGCGATGCGCTCAAGGCCACCGGCTACGACTTCGTCATCGCCGAGGGCGAGGGCGCCTTCTACGCGCCCAAGCTCGAGTTCCATCTGAAGGACGCCATCGGGCGCTCCTGGCAGGTGGGCACGCTGCAGCTCGACTATGTGCTGCCCGAGCGGCTCAACGCCACCTACGTGGCCGAAGACGGCTCGCGCAAGTACGCGGTGATGCTGCATCGCGCGATCCTTGGATCGCTCGAGCGCTTCATCGGCATGATGATCGAGCACTATGCCGGCAAGATGCCGATGTGGCTGGCGCCGGTGCAGGTGGTGGTCGCGACCATCGTCTCGGAGGCCGATGACTATGCGAAGAAGCTGGTCGCCCAGCTCAACGCCGGCGGCATCCGAGCAGAGCTCGACGTGCGCAACGAGAAGATCAACTACAAGGTGCGCGAGCACTCGGTGCAAAAGGTGCCGCTGATGTTCGTGGTTGGAAAGCGCGAGGCTGAGGAGGGGACGGTGTCCGTTCGTCGTCTCGGCACTGAAGGCCAGAAGGTGATGCCGGCAACCGACGCGATCGTCGAGCTGATGGCGGAAGCCGTGCCGCCCGACCTGAAGCAGAAGGCCGCGGCCTGATCGACTGGACAGAGAGGGGCCGCAGCGATGCGGCCCCTTTCATTTGGCCAGCCTACTTCTTGTCGGGAACATAGCAGTTGTCGGCGACGAGAATGACCTCGCCCAGCTTCAGCGCGGCGAGCGATTCCTTCACCGGGTAATAGTCGCAGTCGTCCTGCTCGACGAGCGAGCCGTTGCTGTCGAGCTGCTCGCAGTAGCCGCCGGGACGCTTGTAGCCTTCGGGCGCGTCGGGGCCGCAAAGGGCATTGGTGCTCGAGCCAGCAAAGGCCGGCGTTGCAACCGGGAACGCCGCCGCCGAAGCGATGAGCAGGGTGATGGCAAGGATGTTCTTCAAGGTTCTCTCCTGAGTTGTTTCGCCAGAAAACTGGCGAGAAAGACGGGCATCTGGTCCGCCGGGTATGGAGCAACGCTACTCAGGACGCGCTGAATTGAACCCGAACTCGCCGTTCAAAGGTCGTTCATAGTCATAATACGACTTATGATGATTCGGGCCGACGTGACCGACTGATGCGGCCAAAGACGAGGGCCCGTCCATCAGGACGGGCCCTTTGCATCTACGTCGGTCGTGGCCGCGACACGGCTAACGGTCACTGATCTTCGGGGCCATCACCGTCATCGACGACGCAGTACAGGCCGCAGCTCTCGCCGCTATCCGAGGTCGAGCTGTTGGCGCCAATCTGCTCGCAATAGCCGCCGGGGCGCTTGTAGGCCTCCGGTCCATCAGGGCCACACTTGGCGCTGATGCTGGTGTCTACCGCGAAAGACGGAGTTGCGATGGGGAAGGCTGCGAGGGAGGTGGCCAGGAGAGCCACGGTGATGAATTTGTACATTGTGCGTCCTTTGGTGCTGTCCGGCGATCTGTGAGCGGATATCGTTATGATGATCCGTCGAATGAACGGCTTTGTATGGAAAATGGCGTGAACCGTCGTGGAACCTGCCATTCAGGTTCGGTTCAGCCCCGAGACCAAGGGCAATGTTTGCGCGCAAACAGAAAGGGCGGCTATGGAGCCGCCCTTTTCGCAGATGTTCAGCCGCAGTTGTCAGGCAGCTGCGATGTGAATGCTGATCCGGCGGCCGTTGCCGGCAGGCATGGCCGGGGCCGTTCGGCAGAGCAAGCGTGCCGGTTCGTCGCCGGCATTGCGGTAGGCGAACCAGGTCTTGGCGGGGATGCGGACGAACGATCCGGCGGCGACGAAGCCGGCGGCGCCGTTGATCATCACCTCGAGAGTGCCTGTCTTCACCACGAGCACGGTCTCGGCAAGATCGTGCTGCTGCGGCCCGATCTGCACCTGCGGCGGCAGCGTGTGCGACTGCGCCTGGTACTGGAAACCGGCACCGGACGGATTGGCGACGTGAACGACACGATCGCCTGCGATGAAGAATGCATGCCTCGACATGACTGGTCCCCCCCAAGGGACATGTGTCCGAAACGTGCTGCCGTATCTAAGATAGGGCAGATGAACGGCATTTGAATAGTGGAGAAGAAAAGAGCGGCGCGGCGGCCGCTCTTTCTGCGAGCGCCTAGAGCAGCAGCGGCAGATAGTTGTAGCAATTCTCGGCGACGATCACCTTCTCGGCCGGCGCCTTCAGGTCGAAGAAAGTCGGATAGTAGTAGGTGAAGTCGCAATCCTCGGACTCGACGAGCGATTTGTTCGAGCCGACCTGGTCGCAGTAGCCGCCCTCGCGCTTGTAGGCTTCCGGGGCGTCAGGGCCGCACAGGGCCTGGATGCCCTTGTCGACGGCGAAAGACGGGGTGGCGACCGGGAAGGCAACGAGCGAGGTGGCGAGCAGTGCGAGCGCAATGATCTTGTGCATTATGTTCTCCTGTTAGACGAGCAGCCCGCCGGTGGGCGGGCACGAAGCGAACGAACCGTTCGCGTCGTTGGCCGGTCTGATAGGAGGGGTTGCTTGAACCGATTCCGAACTTGCCGTTCAGCGGTGGTTCAGCGGATCGTGGGGTCGCGGAACTGCACGCCGAGCTCTTTGACGGCCCGCCAGACGACGATGCAGGCCTGCGGCCGGACCTTGTCGACCACCAGATCGAAAGTGCGCGGAATGCGGGTTACCGAGGCGACTTCGAGCTTGGCGCCGGTCTCGGACAGGTTCCGGATGATGCAACGAATGCGGGTGCGGCCGCCATCGAATACGATAGTTGCTTCGATAACGGTGTTGCGACGCGGCGAAAGTCGCTTTTCGAGACGGATATCCAACGGTCAATTCCCCCAAAACCCGTGCGGACAATGCCTGATGCGACGTTGGGGAAATGCTTATGGAATGGATAAACTTGTGCGACGAGTTGCCTATTGCAATCCGGCGAGACGCAGGCCTTGCAGGTAGCGCGCCAGCAGCGACGGATACATGAACCGCAGCCCGTCGCCGATCGAGGCGATGGTCACGTCCGGGTGGGCGCGCTGGAACTGCTCCAGTGAATCGCGGGCAGCCGCGAGGTCGCCCTGGTGAGCCTGGTACACGGCGAGATCCCGATAGGGCCAGGTGATGCCGGGACGCTCCGACATGGCACGCTGGGCCCAGGCGATCGCCTCCTGAGGGCGGCCGGCAGCGAAATTGGCGAGCCCCATTCCCAGGTGCACGTTGAAGGCGAACGGATCCATCGGGGATAGACGAGCAGCGCGCTCGAAGGCTGCAAGGCCTTCCTCCGGCGTGCCGAGATAGACATGGCCCCAGCCGCGGCGCATCCAGGCCCAGGCGTGGTTGGGATCGAGTTCGAGCGCGCGGTCGGCGAAGGTAGCGGCCTGCGCCACGTTGCCGCCCAGCATCATCATCGCAGAGGCGAGGGCGGTTAGCGCGGTGGGATCGTCGGCGACATGCTGCGATGCGGTCTCGACCAGCTCGGCGGCTATGCGTCGCTCGGCGGCGAAATCGGTGGTCCAGTTATAGGCCACCTGCTGCCCATGCGCCCAGGCGGCCAGGGCTGCCGCCAGCCCGTAGTGGGGTTCGAGCCCCAGCGCCCGGGTCAGCAGGGTAATGGCTTCGCGATTGTCCTCCGGGCTATGCGACCAGAGGTGGGGCAGCGAGCGCATCACCAGGTCGTAAGCCGCGAGGGTGTCAGGGCGCTTCTTGCGGGCCCGCTCGACCTCGGCGCGTCGGATGGACGGCTGGATGGCGCTCGCTACCTCGGCGGCCATGCGATCCTGCAGGTCGAAAAGGTCCGCGACGGCGCCATCGACCTTGTTGGACCAGATGTGGCTGCCGGCATCGGACTCGACGAGCTGCGCGGTGATCCGCACACGTTCGCCGACCCGGCGGACTGAACCTTCGACGACGTAGCGTACCCCAAGCTCACGGCCGATCTGGCGGATATCGACGCCGGCGCGGCCCTTGTAGGTGAAGGCCGAATTGCGGGCGATGACGAAGAAGTCCTTCACCCGGCTCAGCGTTGCGGTGATCTCCTCGACCACGGCGTCCGCGAAATAGCTCTGGTCGGCCTCGCCCGAGAGGTTGTCGAACGGCAGCACCACCACCGAGGGGCGGTTGCTCGGCGGCGGAGGGGGTGGGGATTCGATTTGCTGCGGGCGCGCCACTCCAGCCGGATGCCAGGCGTAGATGCGGACGGTCTTGGTGATGTTCTTGAGCTCGGTGGGGCCCATGTCGATGAACGGCAATTCGATCGTGCCGTCCAGGTACTGGTACATCCACTTGGTGATGCACATGCCACCGGCCGGCGAGTGGCTCTGCACGCGCACCGCCAGGTTGATGCCCGAACCATAGAGGTCGTTGCCGGCCACCAGAACGTCGGCCAGGACGATGCCGGCGCGCACCTGGAACATCTCGCCACCCGGCGCGTGGATCTTGCGCTCATGGATCTGGCGCTGCAGGTCGGCGGTCCATTGGACGGCGGCGACGACGCTGTTGAACTCGGCCAGGAGGCCATCGCCCATGGTCTTGAAGACTTTGCCGCCGGCGGCCCCGATGGTGCGCGAGATCAGCCGATCGTAGACCCGCTGCACGAGGCGCAGGGTCTGACGTTCATTGCGCTCGACGAGGCGGGAATACCCCACTACGTCCAGCGACACGATCGGGACTAATCGACGGTCGGGCTGAGCCATTCTCTGTGCTTCTGCTGCAAGCCTCCGCTCTATAGCACTGTGAAATGTAACGGAGATAGCGGGCGCGCGCGGGACTCGCGAACAATTCGAGAGGAGATTGGCCGCAACGGACTTGCCGACGCCTCAGGCGGCGGGTTCGCACGCCGCGGCCCGGTCCAGCAGCAGGATGCGCTCACGCTCATTGCGGGTGAGGCTGGCGGCGCGCTCGAACTCGCGGCGGGCCTCTGCAAGGCGCCCCAGTTTCACCAGGAAATCACCGCGGACGCTGGGAAGCAGATGGTAGTTCCGCAGTGTCGGATCGTCGGCAATCGCATCGAGAATGGCGAGGCCGTTGGCGGGACCGAAGGCCATAGTGTGGGCCACGGCGCGGTTGAGTTCGATCACCGGACTTGGCGTCGCGTCGGCCAGGGTGTCGTAAAGCGAGGCGATGCGGCTCCAGTCGGTCTGGTCAGCGCGCCGGGCACGGGCATGGCAGGCGGCGATCGAGGCTTGCAGCACGTAGGGGCCGGTGCCGCCGAGGGCCTCCGCCCGTTCGAGGCCGACGAGGCCGCGGCGGATCAGCATCTGGTCCCACAGCGCGCGGTTCTGTTCGAGCAGCAGCACCGGCTCGCCGTTCGGGCCGCTGCGGGCACGCAGGCGCGAGGCCTGGATTTCCATCAGCGCTACAAGGCCGTGCACTTCCGGTTCGTCGGGGGTGAGGCCGGCAAGGATGCGGCCGAGGCGCATCGCCTCCTCACAGAGCTGCGGTCGGGTCCAGTCGTCGCCGGCCGTGGCGGAGTAGCCTTCGTTGAAGATCAGGTAGAGCACCTCGAGGACCGAGGCGACCCGTTCGGCGCGGTCGCTGCCGCGTGGCACCTCGAAGGGCAGGCCGGCTTCGGCGAGGCTTTTCTTGGCGCGGACGATGCGTTGGGCGATGGTTGGTTCCGCCGCAAGGAAGGCGCGGGCGATCTCGTCGGTAGTGAGGCCACCCAGCAGCCGCAGCGTCAGGGCGACGCGCGCCTCGGGCGACAGCACGGGGTGGCACGAGGTGAAGATCAGCTTCAGCAGGTCGTCGCCCACATCGTCGTCGAGCGGCGTGTCGAGATCGGGCGGTGTTTCCTCCTCCTCGCGGAGGTCGTAGCCGAGCTCGTCGAGTTTACGGGCGGCCATCTTGTTGCGGCGGAAATAATCGATGGCTCGGCGCTTAGCGGTTTGCATGAGCCATGCGCCCGGATTGCGGGGGACGCCGCTCTCGGGCCAGTGGTTGAGGGCGACGATCAGCGAATCCTGCGCCAGTTCCTCGGCCAGGCCGACGTCGCGCACGATTCGCGTCAGGCCGGCGATCAGCCTGGCCTGCTCGATGCGGAATACCGCCTCGATGGCGCGGTTTGTCTCTCTCTCGGTCATCGCGGCAGATCAGACCAAATCCGGTCCGCCGCGGCAAGGTGCTCATCCTGCGTCAAGTGCGCGGCGCGCCGCGTCGTTGCTCGCCATGGCTTCGGTATAGGCCTCGCCGAAGTCCTCCTCGGTGAAGAGCTGGCGGATCTCGATCTCGACGTTGCCGTGACCGTCGAGCTTGGGCCACGTCTTGACCCATTCGATGGCTGCCTCACGTGAGGGAACCTCGATCAGGGTGTAGCCGGCGATCAATTCCTTGGCCTCGGCGAACGGCCCGTCGATGACAGTGGGCTTGCCGTTGCTGAACTTCACCTTGGCACCACGAGAGCTCGGCATCAGGCCGGAACCGGCGATCACGATGCCGGCCTTGGCCGCGTCCTCGTGGAATTGCGTCATGTCGGCGATCAGGTCGGCGCCGGGCATAACGCCCGCCTCGGTTTCGGCGTCCGCCTTGCGGATGACCATGAAGCGCATATCTCGATCCTTCTGGGCAGGTTAGTTCGTGATGGGTTGCTGGGTGGCGTCGCGCCAGGCCTGTTCCTTGGCAACCGCCTCCTCGGGCACGACCTCGGCAAAGTCAGCCGCCTCGAAGACCCGGCGGAGTTCGATCGTCTCGCCATCGTCGAAGGGGATGCGCTTCACCCACTCGAGGGCTTCGTCCTGCGACTTGGCGCTGATGATCCAGAAGCCGGCGACGAGTTCCTTGGCTTCACCGAAGGGGCCATCGCGGACGACCAGGTTGCCGGCTTCGGAGGTCACGCGTGCGCCTTTGCTCGATGGATGGAGTCCCTCGGCTGCGAGCAGCACGCCGGCGTTGATCAGGTCCTCGTTGAACTTGCCCATGGCCTCGAAGACTTCCGGTGCGGGCATGACGCCGGCCTCGGATTCGGGGCTGCCTTTGACGATGATCATGAAGCGCATTTCGATCTCCTTGTTCCGTTGCAGGCACCGCGCCAGCGGCGCGACCTCTTCCTGCCTCAATGACACAACGAGCGAGGGGGCGTGGAATCGACACAGCCCGATACGATTCTTCAGATTCTCTTCGGGACGGATCCGCAGACGGTCAATAGACCGTCGTAAGAACCTCGATTTCCTTGGCTGCCCCCGGCTGCACCTGGAACTCGCGATTGTAGACCTGTTCGCCGCGCTTGGCGAAGACCAGGTAGTCTCCCTCTCCGAGCACCGTGGAGGGGAAGGCGCCGATATTGGAGAACACCGTCTGGCCGTCGGCCGTCTTCACCGTCCAGTCGATATCGGCAATGGCCTCGCCGCCGGCTTCGCTGACGAGCTTGAACGAGACCTGGGCGGCGCGGTGGTAGAGCGTGGCGTCGGTCAACTGGCCGGGCTCCACCCGCAGGTCGGCGCGCACGACCGCGTTCACGTCGCCGAAGTAGGAGACGATGTGGTAGGTGCCGGCATTGAGGGTAACGATGTCGTTTGGGCTGAGGTTCTGCGCCACCAACGTGCGGTCTGCTTCGCTGCTGCCGGTGGTGTAGATGTCAAAGCGGAGCAGGTTGATCGGGATGGCGACGTCGCCGGTTACCGCTGCGTTGAGCCGCATCGCGCCGGCATCCAGCACGAGTTGCTTCGAGTTCTGACCCTCGGCCACGGTCAGCGTGTCGGTGGTCTGGGCTCGGCCATAAGCGACGTGCACCACGTAGCTGCCCGGCGGCAATTCGAGATGCGCAGTGGCGTCGTCGGATTTCTTCGCCAGCACCAGGTCGCCCGCCGCGTCGGTGCGAGTTTCGAAGACACGCCAGGTCACGCCATCGGGCAGGGTGCTGCCGTCGTCGGTGATCTTGGCCATCAGCGTGACCGGCTGCGGCGTGGTGTTGATGGCAGCGACGGCAGCGGTCGCTGCTGCTGCGGGGCTGGCTTCGGGCGCGGCCGCGTCGGCGGCGTCGGGACTGGGCGTATCAGCAGGAGCTGGCGTATCGGCGAGTTGTTCGACCGCCTGCGGCATGCGGTCGGCGCGGCGGGGCAGCGGGACCGGCGGGTCCTCGGCGATGGCCAGCATGGGCGCGAGCAACGCCGCGATCCCGAGAATGCCGATCCAATACCTGAGTTTCACCCTAACGACCCCGCAGTCGCGCGCCTCTGGCGCATCGCTTCAAAATGCCTCGCGTGCCTACGCTTGGATTGGGGAAAAGCTGTGTCATAAGGACCAGACGCTCGCAAGGACCACACCATGCCCATCAACGCCGCAGTGCGCGACTATCTAAAGACCCGCCGTTCGGTCGGCATCGGTTTCCTGAAAGACCCCGGCCCAACGGCAGAGGAACTGCAGGAAATCCTGACCATCGGGACGCGCGTGCCTGACCATGGCAAGTTCGTGCCGTGGCGGCTGATTCTCATCGAAGGCGAGGATCGCGTGCGGGCCGGCGAGCGGCTGGCCGAGATCGCCAAGCGCAAGCGCCCGGAACTCGACGAGGCTGGTCTCGATCTCGAGCGGCGGCAGTTCCTCCCGGCCCCGTTGACCATCGGCGTGCTACTGTCGCCCAAGCCCAACCCGAAGGCGCCGGAGATGGAGCAGCTGCTGTCGGCCGGCAATGTCTGCTTCAACCTCTCACATGCGGCGTTCGCCATGGGCTTTGCCGCGAGCTGGACCAACCGCTGGTACGGGTTCGACACGGAAGCCCAGACCATGCTCGGCGCCCGCGGCGGGGAGCGGTTCGTGGGCTTCGTCCATATCGGCACGCCGACGGCGGTGATCGAGGATCGCGATCGGCCGAACCTCGAAGATGTCGTGAGCAAGTGGCAGGGCTAACCATTCGTTAACCAGTCAGAGGTGATTGGTTAATCGAACGTTAGCAACGGACCCTTCGAGTCGATGGGCGTGAAGCCGATATCGGTGCCGCAGCCGCTCGCCTATGCCATGGACACGGCAGGGGCGAAGAGCGATGTCGACTTCGATTACCTGCTGCGCACCGCCATCCGGGAAAGCAGCCTCGATCCCGAGGCCAAGGCGCCGACATCGAGCGCTACCGGGCTGTTCCAGTTTCTCGACAGCACTTGGCTGCAGGTCATGAAGCAGGAAGGCCCGCGGCTCGGCTACGGACAGTACGCAGACGCCATCAAGGTCGACTCGGACGGGGATTACTACATTGCCGACAAGGCGCTCCGGCAGGAAGTTCTGAAGCTGCGCGAAGACCCGCAGATCGCCTCGGACATGGCCGCCGCCTTCACCCGCAGCAATGGGGCATATCTGTTCGAGAAGTTCGGCCGCATGCCGAGCCCGGGCGAGCTCTACATCGCGCATTTCCTCGGGGCGCAGGGCGCAGAGAAGCTGTTCAACGCCGGCCTCAAGGATCCGGACCAGATTGCCGCCAAGCTGTTTCCGAAGCAGGCCAAGGCCAACCGGTCGATCTTCTACGAAGGCGGCGAGGCGCGGACGATACGACAGGTGTACCGGGCGCTGGTGGCAAAGCACGACGGCGCGGCCGACCCTCGCTTCCAGGCCCAGCAACTGGCGGTCGATCCGGCGGCAGCGGGGAAATGGGACGCGGCCCCAATCCCGTCGCGCTTCTCGACCGATGACATGTCGTTCACCTCGCTGTTCTCCAACGAGGGTGAAGTACAGGGCCGGACGCTGATGAGCCCGGTCAGCGAGGCCCAGGGCAGTGCGCTGTTCACCCAGATGTATGGCCAGGACGGTACCCTGCCAAAGCCCCCGAAGTTATGGTGAACCGTTCCTTAAGCCTTCCTCGATAGCGTCTTTCTCGGCGCCTACCGGAGAGCTTGATGGTCGCGTACCAGGATTTCGTCACGCTGAGCCAATCGCGTGACAGTGAGGAGCGGGGGCAGGCGGCCCACCTCGCGGCCATGGCCTATCTCAACCATTTCGGCCCGGCTGATGAGCATGCGGCGCTCTATGCCGCGCTGATCGGCTTCCTCGACGATCCGTCGGTGCGCGTGCGCGGCGCGCTGGCCTATGGGTTGCTGCATGCCGTGGAGGCGCCGCGGCCGATTCTCCTGGCGCTGCTGCAGGATAGTCCGGTGATCGCCCGTGCCGTGGTGCAGTATTCGCCGGCACTGGTGGATGCCGACCTGATGGCGCTGATCCGGGGCGCCGACGAAGCCATGCTGCTGGCGACTGCAACGCGCGAGCGGATCAGCCAACGCGTTGCCGAGGCGCTCGTTGCCAAGGGTGGGAGGCTGCTGCTGACCAAGCTGCTCGACCGGCCGGATGTGCCGTTCTCGGCGGTGATGCTGCGGCAGGTGGCGGATCGCGATGGCGCCGAGGATGCGGAGTTGCGTGGCCTGCTGCTGGCGCGGGACGACCTGCCGGCCGATGCGCGGCTGGTGCTGGTGCAGGCGGTTGCCGCCGCGCTTCGCGGCGCGCGGGTCATCAGTGGCGCGGTTGCTCCACATCGGCTCGACCGGTTGCTCCGGGACGCGACAGACACCGCACTGACGGCGATCGGCGAACGGGAAGCGGCCGCGGGCAGGGCGCCTTACGCGGCGGAACTGGTGGAATCGGAGAGTGTGTCCACGCGCGTCATGCTGCACGCCATCGTCCAGGGCCACGTGCTGTTCTTCGCCGACTGCGTCGCGCAACTGGCGGAAACGCCGCGCGAGAAGGTGTTCACCCTGCTCGAGCATGGCAGCCGCGCGGCGCTGAACGCGCTGTTCTCGCGCTGCGGTCTCAGCGAGGCCGTACGCAACATGCTGGCGCGGCTGATCTTCCACGCCCGCGCGGCGAACCTCGCGGACGACTTGGCGGCGCGGCACTTCGTCGTGACAGCGCTGACCGAGGAACTGATCGTCGAGCATGATGGCGTGATCCCGCCGGACCTCGAGGAGGCCTTCGCCTATCTCAGCGAGCAGAACGTCATGCTCGCCCGGCGAGCTGCGCGTGGCGTGATGTCAGCCTTCGCCGGGATGACCCAGGCTGAGATGGCGCTACCGCAGGTCTCGGTGGACGAGCGGCTGGCGCTGCCGGCGGCCTAGTAGCGGAACTGCTCGCTCAGCACGCGTTCGTCGAGCCCGGTGCCCGGATCGAACAGCAGCGTCACCTTCTGGCTGCGGTTCTCCCGCACCGTCACCTCGATGACGCGCTGGAATTCGACATTGTCGGCAACTGCACTCACCGGCCGCTTTTCGGCCTCCCGCGTGCGGAACGTCACCACGGCCCGGTTGTTGAGGATGGCGCCGCGCCAGCGGCGCGGACGGAACGGCGAGATCGGCGTCAGGGCCAGCAAAGGCGAGTCGATCGGCAGGATCGGACCGTGGGCCGAGAGGTTATAAGCGGTCGAGCCGGCCGGCGTGGCAAGCAGCACCCCGTCACAGATCAGTTCCTCGAGCCGTGGCTGGCCGTCGACGAGGATTTCGACCTTCACCGCCTGATAGGTCATACGGAAGAGCGACACCTCGTTGAGGGCAAGGGCCTTGTGCTCGGACCCGTCCGCGAGGCGAGCGTTCATTTCGAGCGGGTAGATGTGCGTTGGACGTGCCGCCGCCAGCCGGGCGGCCAGGTCGTTGGACGAGAATTCGTTCATCAGGAAGCCGACGGAGCCGAAGTTCATGCCGTAAACCGGCACGTTCTTGCCCATCTTGCGATGCAGCGTCTGCAGCATCAGCCCGTCGCCACCGAGCGCCACGACATGGGTGGCTTTGTCGAAGCCGCAGTCGCCGTAGCGCTCGCGCAGCAGGTCCGCGGCGCGGTCGGCCTCCGGCGTGCCGCTCGATACGAAGCTTACTCCTTCGATGCGTTCAGTCACTGCCGGCCCCTCGCTACCAAGCCCGCTGCCTAGCATGCACAGGTGACGCGGGGAAGAACGGGTTGATTGGGCCCTTCGTCTCAACTACATGAGCGGCAAGGAATTTGAGGACAGAAATGCGCGCCGAAATCACCAAGGTCATCGCCGAAATCGAGCAGGTCGTAAGCCTGCTGAGGAGGCATCTTTGACTGGGACACAGCTGAAGCACGTCTCGACGATCTGACGGCTCGCACCGAGCATCCCGACTTCTGGGCCGACCCCGACAAGGCGCGGCCGATCATGCAGCAGCGTGATGAGCTCGATGTGCAGGTGAAGGCGGTGAAGGCGTTCGAGGCCTCGGTCCGCGACAATTCCGAACTCATCGAGATGGGTGAGGCGGAGAACGACGCCGGCATCATCAAGGAAGCTGAAGAGGCGCTGCAGGAGACGCTGAAAGATGCGCGCTCGGCCCAGGTCGAGACGCTGCTCTCTGGTGAAGCCGATTCGAACGACTGCTACCTCGAAATCCACTCCGGTGCCGGCGGCACCGAGAGCCAGGACTGGGCCAACATCCTGTTGCGCATGTACACGCGCTGGGCGGAGCGGCGGAAGTTCAAGGTCGAGACGATGGAAATCCACGACGGCGAAGAAGCCGGGATCAAGTCGGCGACGATCAAGGTCACCGGCCATAACGCCTATGGCTGGCTGAAGACCGAAAGCGGGGTGCATCGGTTGGTTCGCATCTCGCCCTATGACAGCGCTGCGCGGCGGCACACCAGTTTCTCGAGCGCGTGGGTCTATCCGGTGGTGGACGACACCATCAACATCGAGATCAACGAAAGTGACCTCAAGGTCGACACCTATCGTTCGTCCGGTGCCGGCGGCCAGCACGTGAACACGACCGACTCGGCGATCCGCATCACCCACGTCCCGTCGGGCATCATCGTTGCCTGCCAGCAGGAACGCAGCCAGCACAAGAACCGTGCGACGGCCATGGCCATGCTGAAGGCACGCCTCTATGAGGCAGAGCTGCAGAAGCGCGAGGAAGCGGCGAACGCGGAATCGGCCGCCAAGACCGATGTGGGCTGGGGTCACCAGATCCGCAGCTACGTGCTGCAGCCCTACCAGATGGTCAAGGACCTCAGGACCGGCCACGAGACCTCGAACACTTCGGCGGTGCTCGATGGAGACCTCGACGACTTCATGGAAGCGTCGCTGGCGGCCCGCGTGAGCGGCTACGCCGACAAGGTCGCCGACGTCGACTAATGCGATTGGCCGGCGACTTGCGTCACCGGCCAATCAACCGTCAGGACCCGAATATCGAAATGAGCGCCCAGGGCCACCTTGGCGCATGGGTTGTGTGTTACCGGTTACGTGTAACGCGCGCATGATGTATTTGAACTAGTGTGCATATTCTACGTTTCGAACCGTGGCGCGGCTGCAGCCTGCAGCTCATTTCGGAGGTTCGCGGTGGAGGACGACCTAGTCGACAGGATCTACGAAGCCGGGGCCATCCCCGACTTGTGGCCAAGCGTGCTCGAGGAATTGGGTAAGGTCGGCAAGGTCAGCGGGACGCTATTGTTCGCCGTGCGCGGCGAGTCGGCGCATTGGACCGCCTCGCCAAGTCTACACGATATGTCGAAGGGCTATTTCGAGGCCGGTTATCCGGGCCGCGACGATCGTACTGCCCGGTTGTTGGCCTACGACCACTCCGGCTTCGTCACCGATCTCGACGTGTTCACGCGGGAGGATTGGGAGGCCGATCCGATCCGGCAGGAGTTCTTTGTGCCACGCGGCTACGGCTGGGGAGTGGCAACCGGCATCAAGGTGCCGACCGGCGACCTGCTGATCTTTCACGGCGAGCGGCGTCTCGAGGACGGGCCGGTGGGGCGCGACGTCGTGGCGCGGCTCGACTTGCTGCGGCCGCATCTGGCGCGGGCGGCGCTGATGTCGGCGCGTATTGCGTTCGAACGCGCGCAGGGAGCGGTGTCGGCGTTGGAGATGGTGGGCGTCCCCGCTGCAGTGCTGGGGCCGCGAGGGGCAGCAATCGCCACCAACAAGCTCCTGGATGCCCTGAGCCCCGATGTCGTGCAATCGCGGCCGACGCGGTTAGGGCTCGCCAATCCGCGGGCTGACCAGATGCTGATCGACGCGCTGGAAGCGGCCGAGCTGGGATTGCACACCGGGCCTTCGAGGTCGATCGCGGTGCCGGCCAGCGAGGGCCGCGCGGCAATGGTGGCGCATATACTGCCGATACGGGCTTCGGCGCGCGAGGTGTTCACGGGGGCGGCCGCGGTACTGCTGATGACCCCGGTGACGCTCAGGGAGTTGCCCGATCTTGCGGTGATCCAGGGGTTGTTCGATCTGACGCCGGCCGAGGCGAGGATTGCTCGCGCGCTTGGGGGCGGGATGACCATAGGCCAGATCGCCGCCACCACCGGCGCGAGCGCAGCAACTGTGCGCAATCAGGTGCAGGCAGTGTTTGGCAAGACCGGGATGCATCGGCAGGCCGAGCTCGTCGGCCTGCTGCAGGGACTGTCGCCGACCGCTGGCCAGGCGACTCCACCGTCGCCTAGTGCGGTGTCTCCACCGTCGCAATCGCCGCCGCGTAAGTGATGCCGCCGCCGAAGGCGACGAGCCCGAGCCGGTCGCCCGGCTTGGTGGTCGGCAGCGCATCCATCAGCGCGAGCGGTATGGTCGACGAGCTGGTGTTGCCGAGATTGCGAATGATCGAGTGCGCAGGACGGCCCGAACGGCGGGCAATGGCGTCGATTATGCGCTGGTTGGCCTGGTGCGGCACCATCAGATCGATATCGTCCATGGTGATGCCTTCGGCGGCGCAGGCAGAGGTCAGCGTCGCTGTCATGGCGCGGACGGCATCGGCGAATACTTCGCGGCCGTTCATCTTGATGTAGCCCTCACCGGCGCGCGGCACGCTCAGCAGTTCTCCCGATTCCGGGGCGCCGGCGATGGTCGGCTGGGCGAAGGTGAAGAGCGTCGGCTGATCATGGCCCGGCCCCTGCACCAGCGAAGCGGTTGCGGCATCGGCGAACAGCACAGCGGTGTTGAAGTCGTTCTGGTCGAGCAGCGGCGACAACACCTCGGACGTGACGACGAGCACCCGTGCATCCGGGTTGTTGGTCACGTAGTCGCGGGCATTGGCGAGCGCGTAGAGGTAGCCCGAGCAGGCGGCGTTGATGTCGTAAGCCGGCAAGCTGGCGCGGCCGGCGGTGCTGACGGCGTCGGCGACCCGGCAGGCGAGCGACGGGGTGATCACATCCGGCGTGCCGGTGGCAGCGATCACCAGGTCGATGTCGCCGATCTCGAGCTGCTGTTCATCGAGCAGCTTCTGCGTCGCCGAGACGGCGAGCGAGAATACTGTCTCGCCGGGCTGCACCCAGCGGCGGCTCTCGATGCCGGTGAGCTTGACGATGTCGCCGGCGTCGCGCGTCTGCCAGTTGCCCTTGAGGTCCGAGTTCTGCACTTTTCGGGCGCCGGTGATGCCGGCAATGCCGGCGACGCCAACCGGAATATCGGCGCGGCCGACGATCGCCGGAGCAGGCTGCGCAGCGGATCGGCGCTTCAGGATCGCCTTGTCGATGCGTTCGGCGGTGACGGTGGTTTGCAGCCGCGCGACGGAGGCGTCGGCTTCGACGAACATCAGCGGCGCGCCGACCGGGACCTTCTGCTTGAGCTCGACCGGGATCGACAAGACCTTACCGGTGACCGTGGCCTGCACGTCGACTGCTGCCTTCGTCGCCTCGACTACGGCGACGAGATCGCCGGTCTTGATCATGTCGCCCGGCTTCACCAGCAGCTCGACGATCTCCACCTCGTCGTCCGCCGGTCCGGAGCCGATGGCGGCGATGGCAGCAGGGCCCGCATCCGCCTTGGGCGCTTCCCATTCGAGATCGAATTCAAGGAGCGCTGCCGCGGCTTCCATAATCCGCCGGTAGGAGGGCAGGGTGTCGATCTGCCGCTCGAACTGGAACGGCACATGGATGTCGTCGCGTGTGACGCGTTTGGCGCTCACCGGCACGCCGGCGTGCTCCATCACCGTCGCCATCACCTCGGCACCGAAGCCGGCGGTGTGGTTGTCCTCGTGAACGACGAGGAGGCGCTTGGTGCGGCGGACGGAACGCAGCACGGCGTCCTGGTCCCAGGGCGAGATCGAGCGCAGATCAATGATGTCGAGTTCTGCGCCTGCGCCAGACAAGGTCTCGGCAGCCAGCAGCGACTGGGTCAGCGGGTTGCCCCAGGTGACCAGCGTCAGGTCGTTCCCCTGCCGCACCGCACGGGCGCGGCCAGGAGCGACGAAGTGCTTGGTGGTGTCGTCGGAGGTGCGCCGATCCGAGAGGTTCAGCCCGCTCTTGGGGTAGAGGAACACTGTCGGCCGCTTGCTCTGGAACGCGGCGTTGAGCAGGCCCGCGGCATCGCCGGCGCTCGACGGCATCACGACGTCGATGCCGGGCACATGGGCGAGGATCGATTCAAGCGTCTGCGCATGGAACGGGCCGAGGCCGGCCTTGTAGCCACCACAGCTGACCATCAGGATCACCGGCGCCTGCCAGGTCCCATCGGTGCGCCAGTACATCGAGCCGAGCTCGGAGATGATCTGGTTGAAGCCGAGCGGCAGGAAATCGGCGAACTGGATGAAAGCAACAGGCCGCTGGCCGGTCAGTGCGCGGCCGATCGAGGTGCCGATGATGGTCGATTCGGACAGCGGCGCGTTGCGAACGCGGCCGGGAAAGGCGGTCGAGAGGCCTTTCGTGACGCCGAATACGTCGCCCTTGGGATCCTCGATGTCCTGGCCGAGCAGGTGCACTTCACGGTTGGCGGCGAGCTGATCGCGCAGCACGCGGTTCAGTGCCTCGCGCATGGTGAGGTTCGGCGCCTTGGGGTCGCCCCGATACTCCTTGGTGTGCGCGAAATCTGCCGGGTAGGGCGCCTTGGCCTCTCCAGCGGTCTGCGGCACCGCTTCGCCGCGTGCCTCGAGGACTGCCGCTGCGACTTCACCGATCAGCGTGGTCTCCAGCTGCACCAGCGCGGTGTCGCCCATCTGCGACTCGCGCAGTGACTGGCGGATGGCCTCGAGCGGATCGCGGCTCTTGCCGGACTTCAGGTCGTCGGCGGCACGATAGAGCGCCTGGTCGTCGGCATTGGTGTGGTCCGACAGCCGCTCCAGTTCCATCAGCAGCAGCGTCGGGCCGCGCGTGGCGCGGGTATGAGTCACGGCCGACTCGAACGCGGCGCGGGTGGCCGCCAGATCGACACCGTCGACGCGGCGGATCGGCAGGCCGAAGAAGCTTTCCGCCGGACCGTTGGGCAGGTCGAAGAAGGTCTGGCCGGGAGTCTTGGTGGAGATGGCCCAGTTGTTGTTCTGGATGACGAAGACCACCGGCGCCGCGCTGCGCACGGCTTCGCCAACCGCCTCGAGGAACTCGCCTTGTTGGGTCGTGCCGTCGCCGACGCAGCAGATCACGACCGGCGAATCGGGATGGAACTTCACCGCCTGGGCGTTGCCCACGGCGTGCAGCGCGTTGTTGCCGACCGGGCCGACCATCGAGGCGACGTTCAGTTCACGCGCCGAATAATGGGCGCTCATCTGGCGGCCGGCGGAGTGGGACGGGCCAGTTGCCAACAGGCTGCGGAAGAATTCGACCAGCGGCAGGCCACGCGCCAGAAGTAGCGCCTTGTCGCGATAGTGGAGGTGGAGCCAATCCTGCTGGCCGAGATAGTCGGCGATCAGCGCGGTCGACTCGTGCCCGGCGCCGGAGACGTGAAAATGCGCAAGACCCTGCTTGACCAGGTCCTGTTCCACGCGGTCGATCTCTCGGGCGAGAAACATCGCCCGGTGCAGCCGCAGCATCGTTGGAATGTCTGAGGTCATCAGCATTGTGTCGGGAACCTAGACCCGCTCCCGGCGAAAAACCAGAGCAACTAGCTGGTCTTGGGCGAATGCATGGCTGATTTGCTTAAGTCGTTGCGGAGTTGCAATCGGCTAGGCGCCGAGGAACCTCGCGAGCCGCTTACCGACGGCGAGATACTTGCCGGGGTCCACTGCAACATCCTTGCGGCGCACTTCAAAGTGCAGATGCGGTCCGGTGGAGCGGCCGGTGGACCCGACCTTGGCGATCGGCGTGCCGGTGTTGACCACCTGGCCCTCCTTGACGAGGAAGGCACTGAGGTGGCCGTAGCGGGTGACGAGCCCTGTGGTGTGGGTGATCTCGACCAGGTTGCCGTAGCCGGACTTCTCGCCGACGAAGGTCACCTTGCCATAGCCGGCGCTGAGGACCGTGGTGCCGCGGGGCGCTGGAAAATCCAGGCCGGCATGAAAGGCGCGGCCGCCGGTGAAGGGGTCCTTGCGGTTGCCGAAGGTCGAGCTGATGCGGTTCAGCGACCCCATCGGCTTATGGATCGGCGCGAGGTCGATGGCGCTGCGGGCGGCCTTGAAGCGAGCCAGCGCCAGGTAGACATCGTTGGCGTCATCGACGATGCCGGCGGCGTCGGGGCCATCCACTGGCGGCTGGTAGGGGCCACCGACGGCGTCGGCGAGCCCCTCGGGCATGCTCGGCTTGATGCCGAGGCCGCTGAGTTCATCGAGAATGGTGTCGGTCGATTCGGTGGCGGATTCGGAGAGAGCCGCCAGCGCCATGCGGCTGTCGTCCATCATGGTGGTCATCGAGGCGCTGACCTCGGCAAGATTTCCGGCAGGGGTGGCGGTGGGGACGAGGGCGGCTGCAACAGGCGGTGAGTCATCGTCGTCGACGGGCGTCGCCGCGGCGGTCTCGATACCGAGCTCGGCGGCCTTCTCGGCAAGTTGCTTCACCAGCTGATGCTGCTCGAGCAGCACTTCCTGCTGCTGGGTCAGTTCCTGCAGCTGCAGGTTGATATCGCCAGCCTGAGCAAACTGGCGCGAATGCAGCCGGTCGACCTCTACGCGCAACTGGGCAATGCGATCCTCGTAGGCGGACACGACCACGTCGCTCTGGCCGGTCAGGAGGGCAGAGACATCCGGCGCCATCAGGAAGCCGACGAGGGTGAGAATGTTGGTCGCCAAGAGGGCGGTGAAGCCGGCGTAGAAGTAGATTGGCCGGATACCGGGCCCGTGGTCGCGCCGTGCCTTCTGGGGCGGTGCGCCAAACACCTTGGTAACCGGCTGTACGCCGTTCGATTTCGCACGCACCGCCGCAACTCCGGGACGCCACTCAACTGGTCCCGATCATGAACTGTTAGGGTTAACAAACGCGAAAAGGCGGCTTACGCGCCGGCGCTACGCCTTGGCGCGCCGGGGTTTGGGAGCAGGTATTCCGGTGCGCTCCACCAGCGCCCGAGTCGCGGCGAGCACCTTTTCGGCATGGCCCTTGATGCGGGTGGCGTGGAAGACTTCGGCGACGTTGCCATCGGGGCCAACCAGCACGGTGATGCGCTTCACCCCCATATACTCGACGCCCCACAGCTTCTTGAGCTGCCAGATGCCATAGGCTTCGATCGCTTTGCGCTCGGGGTCGGCGGCGAGGACCACGCCCAGATTAAACTTGTCTCGGAATGAGCAGTGTTTCTCGACGCTGTCGGGAGAAATGCCGACGACGATCGCACCGAGACGCTTGAATTCGGGCATCTGGTCGGTGAACTCGATGTTCTCGAGCGTGCAACCTTCGGTGTCGTCCTGCGGATAGAAGTAAAGCACCACGGGGTGCCCGAGATGATCGGACAGGCGGAACTTCTCGTAGCTGTCGGTGACGAGCTCGAAGTCGGGGGCAGGGCTGCCGGGGCTGGGTACGGTCATGTAATCCGGTTCGATAGACAGTGGAGCGCCGGAAAAGCGGCGCATCCAAGGGGTGTTAGTGCCATATTGCAGCCGGTATCATCAGGCAGTGAACCGCTGCTCGCTTTGATTCTAGAATAGGGCGGCAAAGCGAGCGGCCTCAAGTCGGAAAGCAGTGAAACCTACTCCAGCCCCTGGCTTCCAGCTCCGAAAGCGCTCGGCATGGCGCATCCTGGGTAGGATCGCGGCGGCGACAGTCGCTGCGCCTGTAATCCTGCTCGTCGCCATGTACGCCGTGCTGCTCATCACGCCGATTCCGCTTCCTTTCGTCAGTTCGCAAGTCCGCAACCTGGTGATCGGCTCGATGCCGGCCGGCAGCCAGCTCGAACTTGGCGACATGGCGCTGGCGCTCGAGGGGTTCGTCTGGCCGGTCATCCAGTTCAAGCCAGTGACTTTTACCGACGTGAAGACGGGCGGCACGGTCAGCATGGACGCGCTGGAGGTGGGCTTCTCGCCGATACGCGCCCTGGTCGGGCAGCCCGGCGCGACGGTGACGATCGTTGGGCCGCATTTGCAGGTGAACCAGGATCTGTTCGGGCCGCGGCTGGCGAAGTTCGAATATGTCGACGAGCCGGATGGTGGCCGCACGGTGCGGATCATCGAGGGGCAGGACCAGTTCCCCGAGGTGAATCTCTCGACCGGCGGCGTCGACGTAAAGGGCCAGGTTCCCGAGGCCAGCCTCGGCATCCGCTCGGATAATGACTGGCTGGTCTACAACCTCGAGGCCGCCGCCAAGGGCATCGCCGGCATCGTGCAGCAGGCCAAGCTCGGCAACTTCTCGCGGCTGGTGGTGCGCAACGGCGCACTCGACATGAACGATGCGCTCTATGGCGTGCTGCGGCACTTCACCGAGATCAACATCGACATCGCGCCCAACGCGGACGGCAAATCGGCCTCCGGCAATTTCTCCGCCGGCATTGGCGGCTCGGTGATGAACGGCATCCTCGAGTGGGTGGAGACGGGCGACGGCGGAGCGCGGCTCAAGGCCTCGATCACCAACCTCGATCCGGGCGCCTTCGCCCCGTTCGTCGGCGAGCAGGAGACGGCGATCTCCGTGGTGGGCACGGCGTCGGTTTCCATCGATGTCGGCTTTACTGACGTGCAGAAGATCACCGATGGGCTGTTCCATGTCGATCTGACCGGCATGGACGTGCGAGTGAACAACCAGTTCTTCCCCATCGCGACCTCGATCGCGGAAGTCGTCTGGGACCCGGCCATCGGGCAGTTCACCATGGGTGAGATGCAGGTGAGCGTGGCTGGCAGCACCGGCTATGTCAGTGGGGTGTTCAAGCTGGGCCTCGACCCGCTTTACGGTCCGATCGTCGGCATGAAAGTGGCCGCGCGCGATGTCTCCATCTCGAACGAGCTGGGCGCGCCAGAAGCGCCGTTCACCGAGGTCAACTTCCAGGGCTGGTCGGCGCCGCTCTATGGCGCCACCGGCATCGATCAGTTCGAGGCCAAGAAGGCCGATGGCAGCCAGCTCGTTTCCACCGGCCGCATCGACGTGGTGCGGCGCGGCACCGGTTTCGAGATGAACATCGCCGGCGATGGGCTGTCGGCAGACGACCTCAAGCGGCTGTGGCCCGCCTTCCTTGCGACCGAGTCGCGCGACTGGTTCGTCAAGAACGTGGTCGGCGGCCGGATCAAGAAATCGACGATGCGCTACGACTTTCCGATCGGTTCGCTCGGCGAGCCCGGGGAGAACAAGCCGATGCCGAAGAATGCGATGTCGATCGACATCGTCGGTACCGGTGTGCAGATCAAGGCGCTCGACACGATGGATCCGATCACCATCGAAGGCGAGATGAAGCTGAGCCTGAAGGACACCGACATCCAGATTTCCGGCGACGGAGCGACGATCCCCACACCCAACGGTAACATCTCGATTGCCAATGCCGGCTTCATCATCGGATCCAACAGCGACACCGAAGCCGTTTACGAGATCTCGGGCGACCTGTCGGGCGGCATTCCGGCGCTTATCGCCTGGACCAAGGAGAACCAGCCGGATGCGCTGAAAAAGGTGGCGCTGCCGTTCGATCTCGACATCCTGAACGGCCAGGTCTCGCTGGGGCTGGTGGCAACCTTCGTCACGGACAAGAAGACCAACCAGCCGCGGACGATGGACTATGTCATCAACGGCACGCTGCAGGACCTCGAGACGTCTTCGCCGATCCAGGGGCACACGATCGGCAAGGGGCAGCTGCAGTTCCGCTTGACCCAAGCCGGCTTCAACGTGGGCGGCACCACCGAACTCGACGGGGTCCCCGCCGAGGTCTCGGCCATGGGAACACTCGATCCCAAGAAGCCGGACGTGGTGCTGACCGCAAAAGTGGATTCCGACGCGTTCAAGAAGTTCGGCGTCGATGCTTCGGCCTTCGTCGACGGGCCGCTGACCGTGTCGGTGAAGCCGCTCACCGACGGAACCATCCAGTTGGCCGCGGACCTCAGCGCCGCCAGCCTCAACATCAAGGACCTCGGCATCAGCAAGAAGGCCGGCGTCAAGGGAGCGGCGCAGGCGCAGATCAAGATGGCGGGCGACGCCGTCACCATCAACGACCTCGGCCTCGGCTTCGGCGACGTGAAGCTCGAGGGCAGCCTCGACTTCGACCTCAAGAACGGGCTGCAATCGGCTGAGTTCACGTCGTTCGCGCTCAGTCCGGGCGACCAGGCGCAGGTGTCGCTGACGCCGATCCGCAACGGCTACCAGGTGCGCCTGCGCGGCGACCAGCTCGACCTGAAGCCAATGCTGCAACGCTTCTTCAGCCTCACTGGCGACTCGACGGGCGGCCCGCAGGCGACGGCGGTCAATCAGACCATCGCGGTCGATGTGGAGTTGAAACGCGCGCTCGGGTTCTACAAGACCACGGCGTTCAACGTCGATCTTGACCTGGTGCTGCGCGGGGCGGACCTGCAAAGGGTGAACCTGCAGGCTAATCTCGGCGGCGATCGCAGCGTCTCGGTTACCACCAACCCGACGCCCGACGGCAAGGTCATGTCAGTGGCGTTCAACGACCTCGGAACGCTCCTGCGGCTGATGAACGTCTACCCCAATATCGAGGGAGGCGTTGGCAGCCTGGTGGTTGAGACCATCAAGGATCAGAAGATCGACCAGGGGCAGTTCGCGCTGCGCAACTTTGCCTTCGTCAACGAGGGGAACGTGGCGCAGATCCTCGGCAACCACACCGAGTCCAAGCAGATGATTGCGCGCTCCAACAAGCTCGAGTTCAAGAGCGCGGAGGCAGAGTTCGTGCGCCGCAGCGACCGGGTGGAAATTCGCGATGCTGTGCTGGCCGGCGCTACCGTCGGGGGCACGGCGCGTGGCTTCATCTATACCGACAAGCGCCAGTATGACCTCACGGGCACCTATGTGCCGCTGTTCGGGCTCAACAACGCGTTCTCCAAGCTGCTCGGGCCGCTGGCCGGCCGCGATGGCGAGGGATTGTTCGGGGTGACGTTCGCCATCCGCGGGCCGCTCGACAAGCCGGACTTCAAGATCAACCCCATGTCGGCGCTGGTGCCGGGCGCGTTCCGGCGGATGTTCGAATACCGCGCGAAGGAAATTCCGCGCGTCGAGTGACCGGCGGGGTAGGTTGATTTCAATCAAAGTATAGGTTGGCGGAACGGCCTAGGATCTCCACATGATCATGCGGAGGTACATGAAATGTATGCACATATTCTCGTTGCAACGGATGGTTCGGAGCTGGCTTCACGGGCTCTCGACCATGCGCTCGGTCTCGCCAAGGCGCTCGGCTCGGCGGTGACGATCGTCACGGTGACCGAACCGACGGCGGTACTTGGCGGGGGCTACGCTTCCGTCGCTGGTACCGCGTTCGATCCGATTCCTGAACTGATCGAGGCTCAGGAGGCAGCCGCCAAGGATCTCCTGGCGAAGGCCGGGACGGCGGCCTCCGCCGCGGGGGTCGTCGCGAAGACGGTCTACGTCAACGACAGTTTCCCGGCTGACGGCATCATCAATACGGCCAACTCGGTTGGTGCCGACTTGATCGTCATGGGCTCACATGGCCGCCGCGGGCTTGGCCGGCTGCTGCTCGGCAGCCAGACCAATAACGTGCTGGCGCACACCACCATCCCGGTGCTGGTGACGCGCTGAAGCCGGTCAGACCGGCTTCAGCAGGGCGTGCTTCTTCTTGCCGACGGAGAGCTTGATCACGCCTTCAGGCAGCAAGGCGGCCGTACCCAGAGTGGCACGGTCGTCGGTTGCCGGCTCGTCGTTGACGCGCACGGCGCCGGACTGAATGTGTCGGCGCGCCTCGCCGTTAGACGCGGCAAGGCCGGCGGTCACGAGCGCGGCAAGCAGGCCGATGCCGGCGTTGAGATCGGACTTCGTAACCTCGGCTGTCGGCAGTGACAGGTCGAGCGACCCTGCCTCGAAGGTAGCCGAAGCGGTCGAAGCCGATTGCTCCGCGGCCTCACGGCCGTGCACGATCGCGGTGACTTCCGTCGCCAGCACCTTCTTTGCCTCGTTCAACTCAGACCCGCCCAGTGCCGCAAGCTTCTCGATCTCGTCGAGCGGCAGGCGGGTGAAGATTTTCAGCCATTTGCCAACGTCGGCGTCCTCGGTATTCCGGAAGTACTGCCAGAAGTCGTACGGGCTGAAGAGCTCGCCGTTGAGCCAGACGGCGCCGGAGGCCGACTTGCCCATCTTTTCGCCGGAGGCCTTGGTAAGCAGCGGGGTGGTCAGCGCATAGAGCTGCGGGCCACCCATGCGGTGGCTCAAGTCGACGCCGTTGATGATGTTGCCCCATTGGTCGGAGCCGCCCATCTGCAGCACCGTGCCGTAACGCCGGTTGAGCTCGGTGAAGTCGTAGCCCTGCATGATCATGTAGTTGAACTCGAGGAAGCTCAGCGACTGATCGCGATCCAGTCGGAGCTTCACCGAGTCGAAGCTCAGCATGCGGTTGACCGAGAAATGGCGGCCCACGTCGCGCAGGAACTCGACGTAGTTGAGCTTCAGCAGCCAGTCGGCGTTGTCCACCATGATGGCGTCGGTCGGGCCGTCGCCGTAGCGGAGGATGCGCGAGTAGACCTTCTTGATGCTGTCGATGTTGGTCTTGATCTTTTCGACGCTGAGGAGGCTCCGCTGGTCATCGCGGAACGAGGGATCGCCGACCATGGACGTGCCGCCGCCCATCAGGCTGATGGGGCGATGGCCGGTCTCCTGCAGCCAGTAGAGCATCGTCACCGTGATCAGGTTGCCGATGTGGATGCTAGTCGCCGTCGCATCGTAGCCGACGTAGCCGGTGATGCGTTCCTTGGCCGCAAGGGCATCGAGCCCTTCCGGATCGGAGATCTGGTGGATGAAGCCCCGCTGATCGAGGACATTCAGGAAGTCGGACTTGAACTTGGCGGCCATTGGCTTGCCCTATCTGATCGACCGGCTCGTCATGGGGGCACGCCACCCCCATGAGGACCTCATCCCGAGCCTTCCGAAGGAGGAGGTCCGGGGCGTATGGCTAGCGCCCCTTGCCCGCCGCGATTTCCGCGCGGCGCCGGTCAAGATAGTCGGCGCAGCGTTCGGTCAGTTCGTCGATCTTGCCTTCGTAGAAGTGATTGGCACCCTCCACCTGCTGCTGCTCGATGGTGATGCCCTTCTGCGTCTTCAGCTTGTCGACCAGCTTCTGCACCGATTGCGGCGGCGCGACGCGGTCCTTGTCGCCATGGATGATCAGGCCCGAGGACGGGCAGGGGGCGAGGAACGAGAAGTCGTAGAGGTTTTCCGGCGGGCTCACCGAGATGAAGCCTTCAACCTCGGGGCGGCGCATCAGCAGCTGCATGCCGATCCACGCGCCGAACGAGAAACCGGCGATCCAGCAGCCGCGCGACTCACGGTTGAGGCTCTGCAGCCAATCGAGCGCCGCCGCGGCATCGCTGAGTTCGCCGATGCCGTGATCGAACAGGCCCTGCGAGCGGCCGACGCCGCGTGAGTTGAAACGCAGCACCGAGAAACCGCGCTGCGCGAACATGTAGAACAGGTTGTAGACGATCTGATTGTTCATCGTGCCGCCGAACTGTGGATGCGGATGCAGAACGATGGCGATCGGGGCGTTGGGGTCCTTGCCCTGCTGGTAGCGGCCTTCGAGGCGGCCCTCAGGTCCGTTGAAGATGACTTCTGGCATAACGTCGTTTCCTTGGGCCCCGCCGGACACTAAGGCGCATAGCTGATGCTCGCGCCCGGGCCGGTCTCTCGGCTTGACGAATGGTGCGCCGCTCCCTAAAACATGGGTCGAAAAGTCCAGTTTCGAATAATTCTAAACTGGGTTTTCGCAGGCGGCAGTTCCGGTTGCTAGTGAGCGCTCCTTGTAGAGAAAGTGAGCGCCCGATTTCAAGAATTGTTTCGGGCTCCTGCGAGCGCCTCGGCGTCGCAGCCTGCATTCGGAACAGATCAGGCGAGCCTTGGGTTCATGACGCGACAGTCGATCTATCTCGATCACAATGCGTCGGCGCCGCTTCTGCCGGAGGCGCGTGCCGCCCATATTGGTGCGCTGGACCTCGTCGGCAACCCCTCATCCGTGCATGCCCAGGGCAGGGCGCTCCGCGCCGTCATCGACAAGGCTCGCGCACAGGTGGCGCGGCTGGCGGGCGCCGAGCGTGACCAGGTGGTGTTCACCGGATCAGCCACGGAGGCCATCACCCAGGCGATCGTCGGCGGCGCCAAGGCGTTCAATGTCGATGCCCTCGTAGTGTCGGAAGGCGAGCACGCGGCGGTCCTGAAGGCAGCTGAGGCGACTGGGCTGCCGGTGAAGAAGATCGGCCTCGATGCCGATGGAGTGATCAAGGTCGAGGAGATCGCGGCGGCTTTGGCTGCGGCGGACCTCGTCGGGATGCGCGTGCTGGTCGCAGTGCACCTCGTCAACAACGAGACCGGCGTGATCCAGCCGGTCGATCGTATCGAGGTGCTGGTGGGCCCGAGCCCACATTATCTTTTTGTCGATGCGGTGCAGGGGTTTGGCAAGGTGGGGCTCGAATTCAGTTCCCGCGCACCCGATATGATGGCAGTGAGCGGCCACAAGATCGGCGCTTCGGCCGGGATCGGCGCGTTGCTGATGAAGGGTCACGCCGACCAGGTCCGGTTGATCCCGGGCGGCGGCCAGGAAAGCGGACGTCGGGGCGGCACAGAGTCGGGCGCGGCGATCGCAGGTTTCGGCGCAGCGGCTGAAGTGTTCGCCGAACGCTTCTATGCAGCGAACGTGAGCGAGTTGGTGCGTACCGCTGAGGATGGGATGCGACTGATTGCGCCCGACCTCGTTGTCTTCGGTGAGAACGCCGACCGGATCGGCAACGTGACGAATTTCGCGGTGCCGGGGCTGAAGAATGCGGTGGCGATGATGGGGCTCGACCTCCTGGGTCTTGCCGTCTCGTCGGGTTCCGCCTGCTCCTCCGGGAAGGTCGGCCCGAGCCATGTGCTGGCTGCGATGGGCGTGCCGGCCGAGTTGAGTGAGTGCGCAATGCGGGTGAGTTTCGGCTGGTCCTCCACGATCGAGGACGTCGAGGCTTATCTCAGAGGTTTTGGCGAAGTGGTTGGCCGTCACAAGTCCCGCCGCGTCGCAGCATAGGAAGAAGACAATGGCCCGTTACGATATCCCGACTTTGAAGGAAGAGATCGAGGGAGACACCGTCGAGAAGGTGCTCGCGCTCGATGTCGACAAGTACAAGTACGGGTTCGAAACCGACATCGAAGTCGACAAGGCGCCCAAGGGCCTCAACGAGGACACCATCCGCTTCATCTCCGCCAAGAAGGGCGAGCCGGAGTGGATGCTGGAGTGGCGGCTCGACGCCTACAAGCGCTGGCTGACCATGGACGAGCCGACCTGGGCCAAGGTGCACTACCCCAAGATCGACTTCCAGGACATGTACTACTACGCGGCGCCCAAGAGCTCGAACCGGCCCAAGAGCCTCGACGAGATCGATCCGGCGCTGCTCGAGATGTACGAGAAGCTCGGCGTGCCGCTGAAGGAGCGTGAGCTTCTCGCGGGCATCGAGCAGCCGAAGGTTGCCGTGGATGCCGTGATCGACTCCGTTTCGGTCGGCACGACGTTCCGCGCCGAGCTCGAGAAGATGGGCATCATCTTCTGCTCGATCTCGGAGGCGATCCGCGAGTACCCGGACCTGGTGAAGCAGTACCTCGGCTCCGTCGTGCCGGTGTCCGACAATTACTACGCGACGCTGAACTCCGCCGTCTTCACCGACGGCTCGTTCTGCTACATCCCCAAGGGCGTCCGCTGCCCGATGGAGCTCTCGACCTATTTCCGCATCAACGAAGCCAAGACCGGCCAGTTCGAGCGCACCCTGCTGATCGCCGACGAGGGCGCTTACGTTTCGTACCTCGAAGGCTGCACGGCACCGGCCCGCAACGAACACCAGCTGCATGCGGCGGTGGTCGAGCTCGTCGCGCTCGCCGACGCCGAGATCAAGTACTCGACGGTGCAGAACTGGTTCCCTGGCGACAAGAACGGCAAGGGCGGCGTCTACAACTTCGTCACCAAGCGCGGCGATTGCCGCGGCGACCGCTCGAAGATCAGCTGGACGCAGGTCGAAACCGGCTCGGCGATCACCTGGAAGTACCCGAGCTGCATCCTGCGCGGTGACAACTCGTCGGGCGAGTTCTACTCGATCGCCATCTCCAACGGCTATCAGCAGGTCGATAGCGGCACCAAGATGCTGCATTTGGGCAAGAACACCACGAGCCGGATCATCTCCAAGGGCATCGCGGCGGGCTTTTCGGACAACACGTATCGCGGGCAGGTTTCGGCTCACGCCAAAGCCAAGGGCGCGCGCAACTTCACCCAGTGCGACAGCTTGCTGATCGGCGACAAGTGCGGCGCGCACACCGTGCCGTACATCGAAAGCCGCAACGCAACGGCGGTGTTCGAGCACGAAGCGACGACGTCGAAGATCTCGGACGATCAGATGTTCTACTGCCAGCAGCGCGGCCTCTCGGAAGAGGAAGCTGTGGCGCTGATCGTCAACGGGTTCGTCCGCGACGTGCTGCAGCACCTGCCGATGGAGTTCATGGTCGAGACGCAGAAGCTGATCTCGATCTCGCTCGAGGGCAGCGTCGGCTGATGGCCAAGTACTGGTTCGCGCGCCGGTTTCCGGTCACCGAGGTCAACGCCAATCGGATGGGTCCGGTCAGCCGTGAGGGCTGGCTGGTGGTCTGGTCGTTCGTGGGCTCAATGGTGCTGGGCGCCATCGGGCTGGTCGTCGCCTCGTTCGCGTTCCGGCAGCCGATGATCGGCTTCATCATCCTGATCGTGCTGTCGTCGATCGGCATGACGGCGTTCCTGACGCTCGCCTATCAGAAGGGCGACAAGAACCACACCGTGGACGACTACAAGTCGGGCAGGGTGCGCCAGAGACCCAGCCAAGACATGGGGCGCCAGTCGTGAGCAGGCCGATCGTGAACATTGCCGATCTCGACCTCAATCACGAGGTGAAGGGTTCTCTCTACGAGGCGTCCGACGCCCGGATCGGGCCGATGATCGGGGTCCGTGACCTCGGGATCAGCTATACCGAGGTGCCGGCTGGCAAGTCGGCCTGCCCGTTCCACAACCATCACGTCGAGGATGAGATGTTCATCATCCTCGAAGGCGAGGGCACGTATCGGTTCGGTCCGGATAGCTATCCGATCAAGGCTGGCGATGTGCTCGGCGCCCCGGCCGGCGGGCACGAGACGGCGCACCAGATCATCAATACGGGCTCGGGCCCGCTCCGCTATTACGGCATCTCGACGATGTCGATCGCAGACGTCTGCGAATACCCTGACTCGGGCAAGTTCGGCGTGTTCAGCCGCTCCACCCGCAACCCCTACGACAAGTCCACCGTCCGCCACCTCGATCGTCTGGGCAATGGCCTCGACTATTGGGACGGCGAACCCGGCGCAGAAGGCACAGAGAAATGACCACCCCCATGCTCGAAATCCGCGACCTCACCGTCCGCATCGAGGAACGCGAGATCCTCAAAGGCGTGAACCTCGTCGTTCCCAAGGGCGAAGTGCACGCGATCATGGGGCGCAACGGCTCGGGCAAGTCGACGCTCAGCTATGTGCTGGCGGGCAAGGAGGACTATGAGGTCACCGGCGGCGAAGTGCTGCTCGACGGCGTCAACATCCTCGAGATGGAGTCGTCGGACCGTGCCACGGCCGGACTGTTCCTTGCCTTCCAGTACCCGATCGAAATCCCGGGCGTCGCGACCATGACGTTCCTCAAGGCGGCGCTGAATGCCAAGCGCAAGGCCAATGGCGAAGGCGAGCTCTCCACTCCCGACTTCATGCGGGCGGTGAAGGAAGCCGGCGCATCGCTGCACATCGACAGCGACATGCTGAAGCGCGCCCTCAATGTCGGGTTCTCCGGTGGCGAGAAGAAGCGCGCCGAGATCCTGCAGATGGCGCTGCTGAAGCCCAAGATGTGCATTCTCGACGAGACCGATTCCGGCCTCGACATCGACGCGCTCAAGGTAGTGTCCGAGGGCGTCAACGCGCTCCGCTCGCCGGACCGCTCGATGCTGGTGATCACCCACTACCAGCGCCTGCTCAACCACATCGTGCCGGATGTCGTGCACGTGTTCTCGGACGGCAAGGTGGTGGAGAGCGGCGGCAAGGAGCTGGCGCTGGAACTCGAAGCCAAGGGCTATGCCGGCTTCGACGAAGCGGCGGCGTAAGGACCAATGACCATGCATGTTCCCGTCCGGCTCGGGCCGGCTGAACTGAAGCTCATCGACCAGCTCGCCGCCGCCGGTGCGGTCGCGGAGGCCGAGCGCCTGACTGGTGCCGGTCTGCCAACGCGCCGCGTTGAGGCCTATCATTATACCGACCTGAAGCAGTTGCTGCGCTCGGTTCCCGAACTGGCGGGTGCTGCCACCGAGGCGAGTGCTCCGGCGCTGCGCGTCGCCGGTGCCTATCAGCTGATGATCGCCAATGGTGTGGTGCAGGAGACCGGCACGGCCCCGGCCGGCGTCATCGTCGGCAAGGCGGCGGGTGGCGTACTCGACACCCGTGACGATGTGGTTACGCGTCTCAACATGGCGCTGACCAAGGAGTGCCTGACGCTCGATCTCGACGGGTCCGTCGATCCGGTGATCCAGATCGACCGTCGCACCGAAGGCGCGGCCGGTCACTCGACCAGCGCCGCGAAGATCTTCGTTGCCGATGGCGGCAGCGCAGTGATCCTCGAGACCTATTCGGGCAGCGATGAAGCCCACCTCGGGAACCACGCCACCTACCTGGCGCTGGGCAAGAACGCCAAGGTCACCCACATCACGGTGAACCTCGCGGCCAAGACTGCGACGCACTTTGCCTCGAACGAGTATCACCTCGCCGAGGGCGCGCAGTTGCGCACCCTGATCATCAACGCCGGCGGCGCGCTGAGCCGTACCCAGCTGTTCCCGCGCTACGAAGGCGCCGGAGCGCACGCCGATGTCACCGGGCTCAACCTCGTCAGCGACGGGCAGCACAGCGACATCACCATGGATGCACTGCACGCCGTGCCGCACACCTCGTCCAAGCCGTTGTTCAAGTCGATCGCCCGTGGGCGGTCGAAGGCGGTGGTGCAGGGCCGGCTGGTGGTGGCGCGCGACGCGCAGAAGACCGATGCCAAGCTGATGAGCCAGGGGCTGATGCTCTCGGACGAAGCCGAGATACTCACCAAGCCCGAGCTCGAGATCTATGCCGACGACGTGGTCTGCGGCCACGGCTCGACCTGTGGCCGGCTCGACGACGAGTCGCTGTTCTACCTGGTGAGCCGCGGCATCGCGAAGGCCGACGCCGAGACCATGCTGGTTCGGGCTTTCCTCGCCGAACTGATCGACCCGATCGAGGACGAGGCGTTGAACGAGGCGCTGACGGCCGTGATCGAGGACTGGCTGGCAAGAGGCTAGTGGTTTGCACATGAGCTTCGATCTCGCCCAGATCCGCGCCGATTTCCCGATCCTCGAAGAGAAGATCCACGGGAACCGGCTGGTCTATCTCGACAGCGGCGCGTCGGCGCAGAAGCCGAACCAGGTGCTCGACCGGATGGATTGGGCACATAGGCACGCCTATGCCAACGTCCACCGCGGCCTCCACACGCTCGCCAACCGGGCCACGGAGGCCTACGAGGGCGGGCGCGAAGCGGTGCGGCGGTTCCTCAATGCCAAGCGGCCTGAAGAGATCATCTTCACCCGCTCGGCCACCGAGGCGATCAACCTGGTCGCGGCGTCCTTCCTCGATCCGCGGATCGGCGAGGGCGACGAGATCGTGCTCTCGATCATGGAGCACCACTCCAACGTCGTGCCGTGGCATTTCCATCGCGAGCGCAAGGGCGCGGTGCTGAAGTGGGTGGACGTGCGCGACGACGGCAGCTTCGATCTTGATGCGTTCGAGGCGGCCCTGTCGCCGAAGACGCGGATGGTGGCGATCACGCATATGTCGAACGTGCTGGGCACGGTGACGCCGATCAAGCAGATCATCGAGATTGCCCATGCGCGGAAGATCCCGGTGCTGATCGACGGCAGCCAGGGTGCGGTGCACCTCAAGGTGGACGTGCAGGACCTGGGCGCCGATTTCTATGTGTTCACCGGCCACAAGCTCTACGGCCCGACCGGTATCGGCGTGCTGTACGGGCGCTATGACCTGCTCGCCGACATGCAGCCCTACCAGGGCGGTGGCGAGATGATCGACGTGGTGACCCGCGACACCGTCACTTACAACGAGCCGCCGCACCGCTTCGAGGCCGGCACGCCGCCGATCGTGCAAGCGATCGGGCTCGGCGCCGCCATCGACTATGTCGAGGGGATCGGCCGTGAGGCGGCGCAGGAGCACGAAGCGGAACTTACCGGTTACGCGATGGAACGTCTGCAGCGGATCAATTCGCTGCGCCTGATCGGCACTGCGCCGGGCAAAGGCGGTATCTTCTCGTTCGAGGTCAAAGGCGCCCACGCGCACGACGTCTCGACGATTCTCGACCGTTACGGCATCGCGGTGCGCGCCGGCACGCACTGCGCCATGCCGCTGCTGCAAAGGTTTGGGGTCACCTCTACCTGCCGGGCCTCCTTCGGCCTATATACCGGCAAGGATGATATCGACGCTTTGGTCGAGGGCATCGAAAAGGCGCGAAGCTTTTTCGCGTAAGGGTTGGATATGTCTGACGAAGCGAACGAACTGGCTCCCGATACCGTTGCTCCCACCGTCGAGGTGGCAGCGGAGGAGCCGCTGCGAATCTCGCCGACTATCGCGGCGTCACTGCCCGCTGAGGACGTGGAGCGGATCACCAAGGACCTCATCGGGGTGCTGAAGACGGTCTACGACCCGGAAATCCCGGTCGACATCTACGAACTGGGCCTGATCTACAAGGTCGACCTCGACGACGACCGCAACCTCACCATCGACATGACGTTAACCGCGCCGGGCTGTCCCGTGGCCGGCGAAATGCCGGGTTGGGTCGAGAACGCGGCGCGCTCGGTCGAGGGCATCCAGGACGTCACCGTCAACATGGTCTACGATCCGCCATGGGACGCCTCGCGCATGAGCGAGGAAGCGCAGGTCGCACTGAACTGGTGGTAAAGTTCACGCGTTAGGTCTATATATCGTCTTGTTACGATGAAGGTCTGCAGCCGATGCCTTTGAAGATCATGAGCCTCACCGATGCTGCCGTCGAGCGCATCAACGAGATCATCGAGGACAGCGCCACGCCGGTAATGGGCGTGCGCGTCGGCATCAAGGATGCCGGCTGCGCCGGGCAGTCCTACACGCTTGCTTATGTCTCGGAGCCGGTGAAGGGCGACGACCATATCGAGGACAAGGGCGTCCACGTCTTCGTCGAGCCCAAGGCGACGCTGTTCCTGCTCGGTACCGTGATGGACTTCGAGGAAGACATCCTCAAGTCCGGCTTCACCTTCAAGAACCCGAACCAGACCGGCGAATGCGGCTGCGGCGAGAGCGTGCAGCTGAAGCCTGCGGATCTGAAGGCATTGGCCGAGGCTCGGCAGCACGCCTGATCCGGAGCGACCGGGCTTGGCACGCCACTAGCGTTGCGCTACATCCATCCCGCTTGCTTCAACCTCACCCCGGCAAAGGACCGGGCCATCCAGGATATCGATGTGTCCGGCGCAGCCGGAGTGAGTGCGGCCACGGCCGCCTGTTTGACGGAGTCCACCATTGACCGCCGCCGCTTCCTCAAAGCCCGAGGCTTTGACCATCATTCCGCCTGACCATCCGCTCGTCGGCCGCGTCACGCCGCCGGGGTCGAAGTCGATCACCAATCGCGCGCTGCTGCTGGCGGCGCTCGCGAAGGGGACAAGCCGGCTCACCGGGGCGCTGAAGAGCAAGGATACGGCGCTGATGGCCAAGGCGCTGATCCAGATGGGCGTCAGCGTCGAGGAGCCGGATGCGACCAGCTTCGTCGTCACCAGCGATGGCACGCTGAAGGCGCCGACCGAACCGCTGGTGCTAGGCAATGCCGGCACCGCCACGCGCTTTCTGACGGCCGCAGTATCGCTGGTCGAGGGCAGGGTGGTGGTGGACGGCGACGACGCCATGCGCAAGCGCCCGATCGAGCCGCTGCTCGTCGCGCTCCGCTCCCTCGGCATCGACGCCACCAGTGAGACCGGCTGCCCGCCGGTGCTGATCAACGGCACCGGTTCGTTCGGCAGCGGCCGTGTCGAGATCGATGGCGGCCTCTCCAGCCAGTACGTCTCGGCGCTGTTGATGGCGGCGCCATTCGGCGAAGGTCCGATCGAGGTGGCACTGACCGGCAAGGATCTCGATGCGCGCGGCTACGTGAACCTGACGCTCGCGGCGATGCGGGCGTTCGGCGCCAGCGTCGAGCAGGTTGATGAGATGACGTGGAAGGTCCAGCCCACCGGCTACCAGGCAACGGACTTTCACATCGAACCCGATGCCTCGGCTGCAACCTACCTCTGGGCCGCCGAAGCGCTGACGGGCGGCAAGATCGACCTCGGCGTGCCGATGGACGCGTTCACCCAGCCCGACGCCGAGGCTGCGAAGCTGATCCGCATGTTCCCCCGCATGCCGGCGGTGATCGATGGCTCGCAGATGCAGGACGCCGTGCCGACCCTCGCGGTACTGGCGGCGTTCAACGAGACGCCAGTGCGCTTCATCGGCATCGCCAATCTCCGGGTCAAGGAATGCGATCGCATCTCGGCGCTCTCCACCGAGCTCAACCGGATTCGGCCAGGGCTGGCGCATGAAGAGGGCGATGACCTGGTGGTGTCGTCGGACCCGCGGCTGATCGAGCTGAAGCACCGTAACGCCCGCACCAGCATCGAGACCTATGAGGATCACCGCATCGCGATGAGCTTCGCGCTGGCGGCACTGAAGATCGGCGGGATCACCATTCTCGACCCGGACTGCGTGGGAAAGACCTACCCAGGCTATTGGGACACGCTGCGGTCGCTCGGGGTGGAGACGGCCTAGGCCGCGACGATATCATCGTCCTTGAGGTCGTTCTCGCCCACCACCAGGTTACGGCCGCGGTGCTTGGCAGCGTAAAGGCAGCGGTCGGCGCGCTCGATCAGGCTCGAGGGCGTGTCTTCGGGCCGGTACAGCGCGACGCCGAACGACGCGGTGACCCGGCCGAGCTTCTCGTTGGTCGAGCGCTTCAGCAGTTCCTTGGCCTGGATTGCCTTGCGGATGTTGTCGGCGAGGATCATCGCGCCTTCGAGATCGGTATCCGGCAGCACCGCGGCGAACTCTTCGCCGCCGTAACGGGCGGCGATGTCCTTGCCCTTGATGTTCGATTTGAGCGTCATGGCAACGAGGCGCAGCACCTGGTCGCCGGTCTGGTGGCCCCACGTATCGTTGAAGCGCTTGAAGTGGTCGATGTCGATCAGCATCAGGCACAGGTGGTCGCCGCTCTCCTGTGCCCGGCCGATTGCACGCAGCAGGCCGTCGTCGAACGCCTTGCGGTTATAGACCTTGGTCAGCGGGTCGAGCAGGGCCTCGCGGCGCACGTCGTCGAGGTCGCGCTGCAGCGCCTCGATGTCGTCGCGCGAGGCGGCGAGGTTCATCTCGAGCAGGTTGTTGGCGTCCTGCATGCGGCGGGTTTCCGCCAGCAGAGTGTTAGCCAGTTCGCGCAGCCGGACACCGTCGAGCTGGTCCGCCCCCAAATCGCCGCCGGCTACCTGCAGCGTTGCAGAGTAGGCGTTGGCGGTGGTCATGGCGGTATCGATCGCGTCATGGATGGCGACGATGCGGTGCGACATGCGCTCGGAGACGCTGGAGATGCGAGCGTCGGCGTCCTGCGCCTTGAGGAACTCGTTGTAGAGTCGCTCCGCGATGTCGGCGTTGGCGTGGCCATCGCGGAAAATGGCGTTGATGCGGGCGTTTAGCGCCGGGTTGATGCCGGTCGCATAAGTATAGAGCAGCTCATAAAACTGCGGGTACGGTGGAATCGTCGCGCGCTTCAGCAGGTCGATCGCCGAATTCGCGTAACCGAGAGCGCGTCTGAATTCCTGCTCTGACACCGTTCCCCCAAGCACCGGTCGACGCCGGTAGTTCGGGCGCCATTGTCTGTCTTTCAGGATTAACGGCGCGTAAAAACACTTCGGCCGCTAGGTATTCTACGCAGATCGGCAGACGAAGTCTGTTGATCGAGCCTATTTCCGGAGCAGAAACGCCGGAATCGGGCCATCCGAACCGAACGGCGAATCGGCAACGATCCCCTCCACGTGATCGTTGCGCGGTGCGCGACCCGGTTTCTCGGCGCCGTTGCCGCGGTTGCGCTCGGCACGCGGAGCCTCGCTGCGGGGCGCGTCGTTGTGTGCCGGGCGGCGCGAGCGCTCTGTATGCTGGCCACGCGGCTCGCGGTTCTCCTGCGGCGCGGCTTCGGCCGGCACTGCCTCGTTCTCACGTGCACGGCCCCCGCGGCGGCCACGACCACTGCGTGGAGCACGCGGCTCGGTGCCTTCCTCGGCGGCCGGAGGCGCGGCGCGCTCGACCGGCGCTCCGCCCAGCTTCACCTCGGGAATGTCCTTGGCGATCAGCTTGGTGATGGCGTCGATGTACTTGCCGTCCGACGGAGTCGCCAGCGTGATTGCAACACCCGAGCGACCAGCACGACCGGTTCGGCCGATGCGGTGCACGTAGTCTTCGGCATGGGTCGGCACGTCGAAGTTGAAGACGTGGCTCACCGCCGGGATATCGAGGCCGCGGGCCGCGACGTCGCTGGCGATCAGCAGCTTCAACTTGTCAGTCTTGAAGCTGTCGAGCGTCTCCGTGCGGCTCTTCTGGTCCATGTCGCCGTGGAGGCCTCCGGCCGAGAAGCCGTGGCGCTCAAGCGAACGGGCGAGAGTCGCCACATCTCGCTTACGATTGCAGAAGATGATCGCGTTCTTGAGGTTCTCTTCGTCGCGGATCAGCCGGCGCAGCGCGTCGCGCTTTTCCTCAGGCTTACCGGAGACGCGCACTAGGCGCTGCTCGATGGTCTCGGCGGTCGAGTTCTGCCGCGCCACTTCGATCTTGATCGGGTCGCGGAGGAACCGGCTGGTGAGCCGCTGGATTTCGGGCGGCATGGTAGCCGAGAAGAACAGCGTCTGCCGGCGTGGCGGCAGCAGGCCGCAGATGCGCTCGATGTCCGGGATAAAGCCCATGTCGAGCATGCGATCGGCTTCGTCGATGACGAGGATGTCGACGCCGGTGAGCAGGATCCTGCCGCGCTCGAACTGGTCGAGCATACGGCCGGGGGTGGCGATCAGCACGTCGGCGCCACGATCGAGCACCTTGTTCTGGTCTTCGAAGCTGACGCCGCCGATCAGCAACGCAACGTTGAGCTTGTGGTTCTTGCCGTACTTTTCGAAGTTCTCGTGCACCTGCGCCGCGAGTTCGCGCGTCGGTTCAAGGATCAACGTACGGGGCATGCGGGCACGGGCACGGCCGCTTTCCAGCAACGTCAGCATCGGCAGCACGAATGATGCGGTCTTGCCGGTGCCGGTCTGGGCGATGCCGATGATGTCCTTCTTCTGAAGAACATGCGGGATGGCCTGCGCCTGGATATCGGTGGGCTTGGTGTAACCGGAGGCGGCAACCGCATCCATCACCTTGGCGCTGAGGCCGAGCCCGGTAAAGTCATTTGCCAAATCAGTGGTCCGCTCAAGTAGGAAAGGCAGATCGACGGGCAGCTACTTGAGAAGGTGCGGGTCGACGAACTGTCGCAAAGAACAAGCCGGATAATCAGGCTTCGCCTTGCAGCAACCAATCCGGACTCCGCCCTGTCCGGGGCTGCGCGCGACGCGCCCGGAACATAGTGGAAACCCCTTGCGAGTCAACGGGATTTGCGCCCGCGTGATTAATCGCGGCGCCAATAGGTCGCGGGGGTTGCCGCGGTAACGGCTAGATGGGAACGAACTGGCTAGATGTCCAGGTCCGTCACGAACGCCGCGTTCTCCTGGATGAAGTCGAAGCGGGCTTCGGGTCGATTGCCCATCAGGCGGTCGACGGCGGCGCGCGTATCCTCGAGGTCCTGGCGGATGCGGACCTGCAACAGCGTGCGGCTGTTCTTGTCCATGGTCGTCTCGCGCAGGTGCACGTAGGGCATCTCGCCGAGGCCCTTGAAGCGGGTGATGTCCGGCTTCTTGCCCTTGAACTCGGTGGCCAGCAGCTGGTCGCGGTGCGCGTCGTTCATCGCGTAGGCGACCTTCGGGCCGGAGCTGATGCGGAACAGCGGCGGCATCGCCAGATAGAGGTGCCCGCCCTCGATGAGCTTGGGCATCTCCTGGAAGAAGAACGTCATCAGCAGCGATGCGATGTGGGCGCCATCGACGTCGGCGTCGGTCATCAGGATGACCTTGTCGTAGCGCAGCTCGTCCTCGCGATAGCGCTCGCGGGTACCGCAGCCGAGCGCCTGGATCAGGTCGGCGATAGCCTGGCTGGCCTGTATCTTGTCGCGGGTGGCGCCGGCGACGTTGAGGATCTTGCCGCGCAACGGGAGGATCGCCTGGCTCTTGCGGTCGCGCGCCGACTTGGCGCTGCCACCGGCCGAGTCGCCCTCAACAATGAAGATCTCGGCGCCCTGGGCGGCCGACTGCGTGCAGTCGGCCAGCTTGCCGGGCAGGCGGAGCTTGCGGGTTGCCGACTGGCGGTCGACTTCCTTTTCCTTCTTCCGCCGCAGCCGTTCCTCGGCACGCTCGATGGCCCAATCGAGCAGCTTGCTCGCCTGGTTGGGCGAGGCGGCGAGCCAGTGGTCGAACGGGTCGCGGAGGGCGGTATCTACGATGCGGGTGGCCTCGGGCGAACTCAGCTTGTCCTTGGTCTGGCCAACGAACTCGGGTTCGCGAACGAATACCGAGAGCATGGCCGAGCACTGCACCAGTACGTCCTCGGCGGTCAGCTGCGCGGCGCGCTTGTTGCCGCTGAGCTCGGCGTAGTTGCGCAAGCCCCGGAGCAGGGCGACGCGCAGGCCCTGCTCATGCGTGCCGCCATCGCCGGTCGGCACGGTGTTGCAGTAGGAATTGACGAAGCCGTCGCCGAGGCACCAGGCGACCGCCCACTCGACCGCGCCGTGCGTGCCGGGCTTGCCGATGGTGCCCGAAAAGATGTCCTCGGCGATGCGCGGCTCGCCCTCGATGCGGTTGCCGAGGAAATCGCGCAAGCCGCCCGGGAAGTGGAAGGTGGCCTTGGCCGGCACATCCGAAGTGGCGAGGCTCTCGTCACAGGTCCAGCGGATCTCGACGCCACCAAACAGGTAGGCCTTCGAGCGCGTCATCTTGAACAGGCGGGCAGCGGAGAACTTGTGCTCGCCGAAGATCTCCGGATCGGGGTGGAAGCGCTGCGTGGTGCCGCGCCGGTTCTGCACCTTGCCCACGGTCTCGACGCCGCCGAGCGGTTTGCCGCGCGAAAACGCGATGCGGTAGAGCATCTGGTCGCGCGCCACCTCGGTGACGAGGCTGTCGGACAGCGCATTCACCACCGAAACGCCAACGCCGTGCAGGCCGCCCGAGGTCTCGTAGGCCTTGCCGTCGAACTTGCCGCCGGCATGTAGCCGCGTCATGACGATCTCGAGGGTCGACACGCCCGGAAATTTCGGGTGGTTCTCGACCGGGATGCCGCGGCCGTTGTCGGTGACGGTTAGGAACCCGTCTTCGCCGAAGTGCACCTCGATGCGGTTGGCGTGACCGGCAATAGCCTCGTCCATCGAGTTGTCGATGACTTCGGCGAACAGGTGGTGCAGCGCGTTGGCGTCGGTGCCGCCGATATACATGCCGGGGCGGCGGCGTACCGGCTCCAGCCCTTCGAGCACTTCGATGTCGGCGGCGGAGTAGGAGGCGGCGTGGGCGACGCTGGGCGGCGGCGAGGCAGGGGCAGACGCTTTTGGCGGCGTGGGCGTGCTCGCGCGCTGCGGAGCAGGGGGCTCGTCCTCAGGGCCGAAAAGGTCTTCGATCGCCGCCATGAAATCTCCGTCCGAGGCGCGAATCAAGCGCCTCACAAGCTCTAGCATACTTGCCGCTTAGGGTGGGTTAAGCGGGAGGTAGGGCGCCCCGCGGCCCCTGTCAACCGGTCGTGAACGGCAAGTGAATGCACGGTTCCGCGAGCGTTCAACGGCGGGAGGCTAATCCACCGCTCGAGATTGCGGAGCGCCTTGCTGGGGCCGGTAGGCAGTGTCCGGGCAGGGGGTTCGGCAATCTCACAACGTTTGCGCCTGATATCACTCGGGATTCCGCCGCCGTGTTGCCTGCAACATGAACGGAGGATGAACGGGCGATACCGCATTGGTTAAGAATGCAACGTTTAGGGTCGTGGCACGCTAGTGGACCTGGCACCTGTAGCGACTCGCAAGGAGACTAAAAATGACAACGATGCTCAACACCGTGCTGAAGTCCGGACGTGCCGCGATCGTGGCTCTGACGCTGGGCGCCGCCACGGTCACGGCGCTGCCGGTCCAGGCTCAGTCGTTCAGCTTCAGCTTCGGCATCAATGGTGGAGGCTCCGACTTCGCCTTCGGACTCCGCGATGGCCGGAAGTTCAAGCGTGAATGCCTGACCAACAATGAGATCCGTCGCGGCCTGCGCCGCAACGGCTTCGAAGACATCCGCTTCCTCGATCGCCGTGGCGTGCGGGTGAAGGTCTATGCCGAGTTCGGCCGCCGGGCCTTCATTCTGACCATCAACCGCTGCACCGGCCGCGTGATCGACATCGATCGGGTGCGCCGTGACCGAGGCTACGACCGCGACGATCGCCCTGGCGTCGGGCTGCAGTTCAACTTTGGCGGCGGAAGCATGGGCTACTGAGCCACCTACCGGCGGGAGCCGGATCCTCCCTCGCGCTCCCGCCAGGTCCCGGCCCCACAAGGCCGGGATTTTTTTGTTTCGGGAGCCGCAAAGGAGAACGTTATGAAAGCCACCACGCTTATCCGCGCCGCCGTGCTCGGTCTGGCGCTCAGCGCTTCGGCACTCCCCGTGCAGGCGCAGAGCATGCAGTTCCAGTTCGGCTTCGGCACCGACGGTTTCGGCTTTCGCCGGCCGCTGCTCTGCCTGGAGCTAACCGACCGGCAGATCCGCAACGCCGTCCGCGACCAGGGCTACAGCAACATCTCGCTCAACGTCGCCAATAACCGCCGCATCCAGGTACGGGCGACCCGTGGCGGCTGGGTCTATCTGCTCAGGGTATCGACCTGCACGGGTGCTATCCTCGATCGCGAGCGGCTCCGCCGCAGCTGATCGAAATCTCAGTGAATCCAGAGCGTCCGGTACCGTACAATGGGCCGGACGCGTTGTTTTGGAGCACTCCGTTTAGACTTCGTTCGTTTCTTCGAAGCACTTTCTTAAGCGCTCACGACTATAAATTTCACATACGGTTTTCGTGTCTGGAGTAGCCGTATGCGCGCCCAAGCCAAGAGCGGTCTCGCGTACCTTGAGACCGGTTTTCGGGCGCCACGCGACAGCGGATGGCAGCAGGCCGGGTTTAATAGTTTTGCGTACCGGCTTGCCCATCTTGCGTTGCCTCGCCCGCTGATGCTCACCGCCATTGCCGCGCTGTTCTATCTGGCGTGAGCGGGAGCTGGCACTTGACCTTCAATCCTGCCTGATGCTCTAAACGCCTCGTCCGCAATGCCAACCAAGGAGGGTCGCGTGGGCTATCGTCATGACCAGCACCGCAGTCGCGGCCCTGTTTCGGCCCTGCAGCTTTAGTTGCAGGGCTGGCCGAAGGGGTCCGGACGTCTTCGTCGTCTCACCATTCTGGTCTGCCCAAGCCGGCTCCGCTTTCTGCGTGAGCCATTGACGGCACCGGCGCATACGCGCCCCGATATCCAGAAGAGACGAAAATGGGCTCGATCAGCCTCAAGAACCTCTCCATCACCGCCACCGATCCGCTGTTCCACGACCTGAGCCTCGTTGTCGCCGATGGCGATCGCGTCGGGCTCGTCGCCGGCAACGGTTTGGGCAAGACTTCGCTGCTGCGGGTCATCACCGGGCTGGCCGAGCCGACGACCGGCGAGGTCGTGCGTTCGCGTGGCCTGAGGATCGGCTATGTTGAGCAGGACGTGCCGGCCGAGCTGATGTCGCTGACGATGCGCGACGCCGTGCTGGGCGCCTTGCCGGAAGCGGATCGCGATTCCGATGCCTGGCGTGCCGATGTGGCACTCGACGGGCTCGAGACGCCGTATGAGTTGCGTGACCGGTTGGTCTCGGCGCTCAGCGGCGGCTGGCAGCGGCTGATGCTAATCGCACGGGTGTGGGTGACTGATCCCGATGCGCTGTTGATGGACGAGCCCACCAACCATCTCGATCTGTCAAAGCTGTTCCGGCTCGAGACCTGGCTGAACCGCGAGGCGCGCAACCTGCCGCTGATCGTTGCGAGCCACGACCGGGATTTCCTCGACGCGGTGACCAACCGCACGCTGTTCCTGAGACCCGGAACCTCCCGCTACCTGCCGCTCGCCTACTCTGCGGCGCGCCGGGAGATCGAGCGCGAGGATGCGTCGCAAGAGGCGCAGAACGAGCGTGACCTGAAGGAGGCGGGCAAGCTCAGGAAGCAGGCGGCCAAGCTCAACAATATCGGCATCAACTCAGGCAGCGACCTGCTGGTGGTGAAAACCAAGCAGCTCAGGGAGCGGGCGGCGAAGATCGAGGAGGCGGTGCGTCCGGCGCATCGCGAGCGCTCGGGCGAGATCAAGCTCGCCAACCGGGGCACCCATGCCAAGCTCCTTGTGGCGATCGAGAACGTTACCGTGACGACGCCCGCGGGGCAGGGGCTGTTCAAGATCGACAAGCTCCACGTCTTCCAGGGCGATCGCATCGTGCTGCTGGGCAAAAACGGCACCGGCAAGTCGCAGCTGGTGAAGCTGATCCACCGCGCTATGACCGATCCGGAAGGCGTGCCGGGCATCCGAGTGACGCCGTCGCTGGTGCTCGGCTACACCGACCAGGACATGTCGCAACTGCCGGTGAAGGAGACGCCGGACAGCTTCATCTCGGTCACCTTCAAGCAGCCGGACGCGCGCGTGCGAAGCCTCCTCGCCGCGACCGGTTTCGTCATCGAGAAGCAGACGCGGCCGATCGGCCAGCTGAGCTTCGGGCAGCGCGCCCGGCTCGGGCTGCTGGCCCTGCGCCTGACGGAGCCGAACTTCTACCTGATGGACGAGCCGACGAACCACGTCGATATCCCTGGTCGCGAGGCACTCGAGGGTGAGATCCTGGCGCACGAAGCGACCGCGGTATTGGTGTCTCACGATCGCAGCTTCGTCAGGAACGTCGGGACGAGATACCTGCAGATCGACGGCAAGCGACTCAAGGAAGTCGAGGGACCGGAGGCGTTCTTCGAGGCGATGATGCTGGAGGTGGATGAAAGGTAGTCGCCTGGTCGTAGTACAAATCACCTACGGCGGGGCTGCTTAACTCCACCCGATGAGAGCTGGCTGTACTTTTCGGTGCGATGTCATTAGTTGCCCCGCCGAAATACTGTGCGTCCACGCAGCAGGTAAGGTCTGGTTCATAGCTGCATATGCAAACTTGCGTACGACGACACGCGGGATTGTCCGGCTATGGCTCAGACGAAGCAAGACGGGACCTTACGCAGCCCCAGCCCGGCCAGCCGCAAGGACGTGCGTTTCATCGGCGATGTGATGGGTAGCTACGTGCTCGCGAGCCGCGCGCAGACGCCTGGAGCGGTCAAGGTGTTCGCCTGCCGTTCACGCAGCATCTCGCCGCACGAAGCCGTCCTTAATGCTCCGGTCGCCGGTGCCCCCGGCGATGCACTGACCATGACCTTGCAAGGTCTCGGAATTCTCCATGGGCGGATCAGTCGCATCCTCGAGGGCGGATTTGCGGTGGCCTTCGATTGTACCGAGCAGGAACAGGTGACGCTCGGGGCGCGGATCGACTGGCTGAAGCGTCGGACGCTCAAGACGGTGAGCGACCGCCGGGGCCACAGGCGGGTGCTGCCGCGGGAGACCCGCGCCAGCCTGGTGCTGGGCGGTGGCAAGCGGTTCGAGTGCTTCATCATCGACATGTCGCAATCGGGCGTGGCGGTCTCGGCCGACGTGCTGCCGCCGGTGGGATCCCTTGCCGGGGTTGGGGCCGTTCCCGGTCGCGTCGTCCGGCACATCGAGGCCGGCTTCGCCGTACAGTTCGCCGAACTGCAGTCCATCAGCCAACTCGAGGGACTGCTCACCTTGACGACCAGCGATCATCGCCTCCTTGCCGGCGAAAAGCTCGCACTGAAAGAGTAGCGTCCGGCCGCCCTCGCGGCTCGTATGGTAACCGTATTCTTAGTGGAGCCCCTAGGGATTGCCGGTAGGAGGCAACGGGGCATTCAGGCTTTCACGCTAGCGTGATGATAACGATTACATCTAACGCCAGCCAGGAAGCTCGCAATGAGGCAGGATGCCTCCCCGCGGTCCAGCGATGTACGATTCATCGGCGCGCTGATGGGCCGCTATCTGCTCGCCAGCCGCAAGAATCGCACCCATCGCGTCCAGGTCTTCGCCTGCCGACTGCAGAGCATTTCGCCACAGTTGATGGTCGCGTCGGCCCCAGTACTTGGTGCTCCCGGCGAAGAGCTTTCTGCCAATTTCGAACCCTTCGGAACCGTCAGGGGCCGGGTTGCCCGGCTGATCGAAGGTGGATTCTCGATGGCGATTGAGGCTAACCCCGACGAGCGCGACCTGCTGGTCAAGCGCATCGGCTGGTACAAGAAGAAGGTGTTCCAGGGCGTGGCCGACAAGCGGGCACATCGGCGCCTGATGCCGCGCGACCCACGCTCGACAATCCTCTTCGGCGATGGCAGCCGCTTGCCCTGCCTGATCATCGACATGTCGCGCTCGGGCGCAGCGCTGTCAGCGGACGTACAGCCCGATCTCGGCACACCCCTGGCAGTGGGCCGGGTGGTGGCGCGTGTGGTGCGCTGGCTGGAGGTCGGCTTCGCCGTGCAGTTCCTCAGCGAGCAGGACCCCGAGGGCCTCGAGGAGCGCCTGCACCTGTCCGCCGGCGCCTAGCGCTCGGTCAGCGCCAGTTTAGCCCCCAGCGCCACGAAAGCGGCGGCGAAGCTGCGACGCATCCAGGTGAGGACGCGCGGGCGGGTGACGATGTGCTGGCGCACCGCAGCGGCGAACACGCCGTAGATGGCGAAGATCACGAAGGTGGCTGCCATGAACACCGCGCTCAATTCCAGCATCTGGGGCAGGGCGTCGGGCGAGTCCGTCCGCACGAACTGGGGCAGGAAGGCAAAAAAGAAGATCGACAGCTTCGGATTGAGGATGTTGATCAGGATGCCCGAGACCAACACCTGGCGCACTGATTTCGGCGCCGCCTCGGTGTCGACGCTGAGAGCGCCTTTCTCCCTGAGCGTCGCCCAGGCCATGTAGAGCAGGTAGGCGACGCCGAGGTATTTGACGATCTCGAAGGCCAGTGCGCTGGTGTGAAGCAGGGCGGCGAGCCCGGTGATCGCCGCGGCCACGTGCGGGATGATCCCCAGCGTGCACGCGAGTGCCGCGAGGATGCTGGCACTCGCGCCGCGCGTAAGGCCCGCAGCTAGCGTATACAGCACGCCGGTCCCCGGCGAGGCGACGATGACCAGCGTGGTGATGAGGAATTCGGGCGTCATGGCGGGCTCCGGACCAGCAAGGCAGGCGGCAGCATAGCCATGTCGGCGACGAGCGCCAGAGGGTTGGCAGGGCAGGTGATTTGGCATCCCGGCGTGTCGCTGCTAGGCTCCGTTCCATGAAGCGCATCGTGCAAAGCCGGCCGATCGACTCGCCCTTCGTCGAGAGCATCAGCTCCGTTCGTTTCGACACGACCGGGACGACGCTGATGCAGCCCGACGGCTGCTGGGATATCGCGATCATCAAGCGTGGCGACGAGACCATGGTGCTGCGCACCGGGCTCACCACCCAGCCGGTGGTCTACGAGCACGAGGTGGGCGACGAGCAGCTGGTGATCTCGTTCAAGCCGCACAGCTTCATGCCGCTGATGCCGGGCGACATCATGCGCGACGAAGGCGTGATGCTGGAGAAGTTCGGCAAGGGCGGCTTCTGGATCGGCACCGACGTGCGCGAGATTCCGACCTTCGAGAATGCCGACGTGTTCGTCGAGCGGCTGGTGCGCGACGGGATCATCGACAGCAACGAGCTGGTCGCCTCGGTGGTCGAAGGCCAGCCCAAGGCGATGACCGAGCGCACGCTGCAGCGGCATTTTCTCCGCACCACCGGGCTTACCTACAAGCACTTCACGCTGGTGCAGCGGGCGCAGAAGGCTGTGTCGATGCTGCAGATGGGCCGGCCGGCGGTGGACGTGGCACTGGCGCTGGGTTTTTCGGACCAGGCGCACATGATCAATTCGCTCAAGGCGATCATGGGCCAGACCCCGAAAGAGATCGTCCGGGCGGTCCCGAATCCGGTTGTCGGAAACTTCCAATAATCCCTAGTGGGGGTTGGGTACGAAGGGGTGTCTTCAACGATCACCCCCGAACGGAGTACCCGAAATGGCCACCATCACCCCCTTCAAGATCGACGTTTCCGCCGCTCAGTTGCAGGACCTGCGCGACCGTCTCGCCCGCACCGTGATGCCGAGCGAAGTTGACGGCAGCTGGGCCGCCGGCCCGACCAACGCTTACGTCCGTGGCGCCGTCGACCGGCTGCTGGACGGTTTTGACTGGCGCAAGGCCGAGGCAGAGATCAACGGGCTGCCGCAGTTCACCACCGAGATCGACGGCCAGAACGTCCACTTCATCCATGTGAAGTCGGCCGAAAAGAACGCCACGCCGCTGCTGCTGATCCACGGCTGGCCGGGTTCGATCGTCGAGTTCCTCGATGTGATCGGGCCGCTGACCAACCCTGTCGCCCACGGCGGCAAGGCCGAGGATGCGTTCGACGTCGTCGTGCCGTCGCTGCCGGGCTTTGGCTTCTCCGGTCCGACCCGCGAGGCCGGCTGGAACAATGTCCGCATCGGCAAGGCCTTCATCGAGCTGATGAGCCGCCTCGGCTATCAGAAGTTCGCCGTGCAGGGCGGTGACGCCGGCGCCATCATCGGGCCCGAGATCGGCCGCCTGGCCCCCGAGCGGATCATCGGTGTCCACCTCAACGCCGCGACCATGGGCTTCATCCCGTTCGGCCCGGTTTCGCCGGAAGAGATCGCCACCTTCACCGACAGCGAAAAGGTGCGCCTGCAGCGGGTGCAGCGCTTCATGGCCGAGCACTTCGGCTTCAACATCATGCAGTCGAGCCGCCCGCAGACGCTGGCCTACGGCATCTCGGACTCGCCGGCGGGGCTGCTGGCCTGGATCAGCGAGCTGTTCACCAGCTTTGGCGATCGCGTCGACGCCGTGCCGATGGACCGGTTCCTCACCAACTTCATGATCTACTGGTTCACAGGCACCGCCGCCTCGTCGATCCGGCTCTACTACGAGAACGCGCATGATCCGGAGGCTTGGTCGCCCAAGGCGAACTCGGGCGTACCGACCGGTGTCGCAGTGTTCGGCTACGATGAAGTGCCGATCCGTCGCTATGGCGAGACCAGCAACACGATCGTCCGTTGGAACGAGTTCGACGTCGGCGGGCACTATGCGGTGCTGGAAGTGCCGGACGTGTGGGTAGACGACGTGCGCGGGTTCTTCGGCGATATCCGCTGAGCGCCAGCCCTGGAGTTGAAAGGGGCCCAACTGGGCCCCTTTGCTCGTCTCGATCAGGTGGAAGGCTGGCGGCGGAAGATGCCGCGGATCGCCTTCCATGCAGGCGCGATGGCGAAACTGGCGACCGGGATGAGCGCCAGCCCGAGCAGCAGGCCGAAAACGAGGTCGGCGACGATGACGGCCAGCTCCGTCGCTAGTTCGGCAAAGGCCGGCAGCAGGCCTGCAGCGCCATGGGCGATCCCCTCGATCAGATGGTCGAGCTGGTCGAGGCCGAAGCCGGCGAGGCCGTGGACGACGATGCCGCCGCCCACCCATATCATCGCCGCGGTGCCGACGACGCTGAGGAACTGCATGATCCACGGCATGGCAACAAGAATGCCGCGGCCGAAGGCCCGGCCGCCGCGCGTTAGGCCCTTCCGGGCCAGGGCGAGGCCGATATCGTCGGCTTTGACGATCAGCGCCACCGCGCCATAGACGAGCAGCGTGATGCCGATGCCGACGACGGCGAGGACCAGCGCCTGCTCCCAGAACGGCATCTCCGGCAGCGCGGCCAGCGCAATGGTCATGATCTCGGCCGAGAGGATGAAATCGGTCTGGATGGCGCCGGCGACGCGCTCGTTCTCCAGCGATCTTGGCTCGTTAGCAGGCTGCTCCAGGTCGGCCTCGAGCGCGTGGGCTTCGTGCGGAAACACCGCCTCGTAGACCTTCTCGGCGCCTTCGTAGCAAAGATAGGCGCCGCCGATCATCAGCAGCGGGGTGATGAGCCAGGGTGCGAAGAAGCTCAGTGCCAGCGCCGCGGGAAGCAGGATCAGCAGCTTGTTGCGGACCGAGCCGACGGCGATCTTCCATACGATCGGCAACTCGCGATTGGCCTCGAATCCGGTGACGTAGTTGGGCGTCACCGCCGTATCGTCGATCACCGCTCCGGCGGCCTTCAGTCCGGCCTTGGCGGCCTGTCCGGCGACGTCGTCGATCGAGGCCGCCGCCACCTTGGCCAGCGCAGTCACGTCGTCGAGCAGTCCGAGCAGGCCGATACTCATGTCGAATCCCCGTTGTTGGCGTTCAGCATGCCAGCCCCCGAGCGCCGAGCAAACAGGTGGGGCTGTCATCAACGCGGCGACAGCGCTAAAGCTGCCGGCTCTCGCAAGGAGACTGCTGTGCTGCCGTGGATTGAGCTGGGTCGGGCGAAGGTGCCGGGGGGCGATGAGTTCCGGCTGATGCAGCGCGGCCAGGAGTTCACTATCTTCGCCGGGACGATCGGGCTGATGAGCAGCCGGCTGAGCGGCTCCGAGGAAGTGATGGCGACGATTGCCGCCGAGCGCATCGGCGACCGGCCGAAAGCGCGGGTGCTCATCGGCGGGCTCGGCATGGGTTTTACCCTGCGCGCGGCGCTTCAGGCGTTTCGGTCGGACGTGGAGCTGGTGGTTGCCGAGCTGGTGCCGGAGATCGTCACCTGGGCCCGCGGGCCGCTGGCCACCATCCACGGCGACAGTCTCGACGATCCGCGCGTGACGCTGCGGCAGGGTGACGTCGGCGGCGTCATGGCCGGCGACGCGCAGAAGTTCGATGCCATCCTGCTCGATGTCGACAACGGCCCGGAAGGCCTGTCGCGCCCCGGCAATGACCGGCTCTACAGCCACGGTGGCATCGCCGCCGCCAAGGCAGCGCTGCGGCCCGGCGGGATGCTCGCGGTGTGGTCGGTTGCCCCCGACGCGCATTTCACCAAGCGGCTGCAGCAATCGGGGATGAAGGTCGAGGAACTGAAAGCCCGCGCGCACGGCGGCAAAGGTGCGCGGCACGTGATCTGGGTGGCGACGAGGGTGTAGGCGACCCCGTGTGTGCCGGCGTCATCCCGCCGCGACGATATCCTCAAGCGTCGCCAGGAACTCCGGGTGTGCCAAGGCGACCGCGGAACGAAGCCAGCCGATCGCGTTCCCTTGGAGGTGCGGTAGGCAGCGGCGCAGATCCTCGAGATCCTTCGGGCGGGGTTCCTTGCACTTGTAGAGGAGCTGAATCTCGGGAGCGATGATGGGGAACCCCAGCGTGGAGGTCGTGAAAGTCGATTGGATCGGTCGCTGGATGGTGCGTTCGCGTCGATAGGCCCAGGCGTCATCCCGTTGGGATTCGGCGACGATTTCGAAGTCCCACAGAAGCTCGCCGACCCGGCGCAGCCAGAGACTGAATGGCGATGCGGGCAGAGGTTCGCCGGTCCGGTACGGCGTCAGCTGCTTGTTGCGGGCAATGGCGATTTCAAAGCCCTGAAGCGAGGGCAGGAGCCTTGCCAGGTCGGTGTGGAAGCAGGCGATCTCGATGTCGGAGTGCTCGCGGGTGGTCTCGCCAAGCCACAGGTCGAGCGCCCAGCCGCCGGCAATTGCCCACGGCACACTGGCGCCGGAGAGCCAACCGGCAAGTTCCTGGGGTGAGGTTTGGCGCCAGCGGCTCGACATCGGAGCTCCAGAGCGATCGAAGGCGGATCGATAGCGCTGGGCAAGAAAAGAAGAAAGGGCCCCCGAGGGAGCCCTTTCAATTCGTCGATCGTGTCGGCGATTACGCCGAGTAGTACATCTCGTACTCGACCGGGTGCGGGGTGTGCTCGAACTTGATCACTTCCGTCATCTTCAGCTCGATATAGCTGTCGATCTGGTCGTCGTCGAACACGCCACCGGCCTTGAGGAAGTCGCGGTCCTTGTCGAGGCTCTCGAGCGCCTCGCGGAGCGAGCCGCAAACGGTCGGGATCTGCTTCAGTTCTTCCTTGGGCAGCTCGTACAGATCCTTGTCCATCGGGTCGCCCGGGTGGATCTTGTTCTTGATGCCGTCGAGGCCGGCCATCAGCATCGCGGCAAAGCCGAGATACGGGTTCGCCAGCGGATCGGGGAAGCGCACTTCGACGCGCTTGGCCTTCGGCGACTGGCCGAAGGGGATACGGCAGGAAGCCGAACGGTTGCGCGCCGAGTAGGCGAGCAGCACGGGGGCTTCGAAGCCGGGGACCAGGCGCTTGTACGAGTTGGTGGTCGGGTTGGTGAAGGCGTTGATGGCCTTGGCGTGCTTGATGATGCCGCCGATGTAGTAGAGCGCGTCCATCGAGAGGCCAGCATACTGGTCACCGGCGAAGAGCGGCTTGCCGTCCTTCCAGATCGACTGGTGGCAGTGCATGCCCGAGCCGTTGTCGCCATAGACCGGCTTCGGCATGAAGGTGGCCGTCTTGCCGTAGGCCTGGGCGACCTGCTGGATCACGTACTTGTAGATCTGGACCGAGTCTGCCGCCTTGATGATCGGGCAGAACTTGATGCCGAGTTCGTGCTGGGCCGAGGCCACTTCGTGGTGGTGCTTTTCGATCGGAACGCCCATCGCGCCCATCGCTGCCAGCATCTCGCCGCGGATATCCTGCGCGCTGTCGAGCGGCGGAACCGGGAAGTAGCCCTTCTTCAGCGCGATGTGGTGGCCGGTGTTGCCCGACTCGTACTCGGTGTCGTTGTTGGTCGGCAGTTCGGTCGAGTCGACCGAGAAGCCTACCTTGTACGTGGTGTTCGAGTAGCGGACGTCGTCGAAGATGAAGAATTCGGGCTCGGGGCCGAAATAGACCGAGTCACCGATCCCCAGCTCCTTCACGTACGCCTCGGCCTTCTTGGCAGTGGTGCGCGGGTCGCGGGAATAGGGCTGGTAGGTCAGGGGCTCGAGAATGTCGCAGTTGATGGCGAGGGTCGAGGCGCCGAAGAACGGGTCCATGTAGGCCGAGTTCGGATCGGGCATCAGCACCATGTCCGACTCGTTGATGGCCTTCCAGCCGGCGATCGACGAGCCGTCGAACATCGTGCCTTCTTCGAACAGGTCTTCGTCGACCATGGTCTGGTCGAAGGTCACGTGCTGCAGCTTGCCGCGCATGTCGGTGAAGCGCAGGTCGACGTACTTGATATCCTCATCTTTGATGCGCTTGAGGATGTCGGCTCCAGTGGTCATTCAGTTCCCCTGTGTAAGGCTGGGTTGATGTAGGCGGGCGTGGCGCGTCTCAGAGCGCGTCGTCGCCGAATTCGCCGGTGCGGATGCGGATAGCCTGTTCGATCGAATAGACGAAGATCTTTCCGTCGCCGATGCGACCGGTTTGCGCAGCCGTGCGGATCGCTTCGATCGCTTTTTCGGCGAGGTCGTCGGGGCACACCACCTCGACCTTCACCTTGGGCAGGAAGTCGACGACATATTCCGCGCCCCGGTAGAGCTCGGTATGTCCCTTCTGACGGCCGAAACCCTTGGCTTCGGTGACGGTGATACCCTGCAGACCAACTTCCTGCAGCGCTTCCTTCACTTCGTCGAGCTTGAACGGCTTTACGATAGCCTCGATCTTCTTCATTCAGGCCTCCAACAGGCACCGGTCGGGTGCCGCTCGGTTGTATGCAGGGTCCGTGCCAGCTCGCCGGCGGGCAAGAAAACCTTGCCAAAATAAGCGCCTACGACGAACATCTGATCCTGCAGGCGAGGCGTCATTGCAGGCGCATGCACAAAAGATGTGCATCGAGCCGCTGGTTTGTTCATTTCGGTGTTCCGGAACGAGCGAACGGACAGTGACAAAGATCGGTTTGCAGCGAAAGTGGGCAAATGCTCGGGCTGAAGAACGGTACGAACGCGCTGGTCGACTACGATCCGGATTGGCCGGTCGAGTTCGAGCGCGAACGCAACCGCCTTGCCTCAGCGCTCGCCGGCGTGGCCATCGGCATCGAGCACTACGGCTCCACCGCGGTCCCGGGCATGCGCGCCAAGCCGATCCTCGACATTCTCGTCGGCGTAGCGCCACTCGAGAACTGGCAGCTCGGCCACGATCCGTTGCTGGCCCTTGGTTACGACTACGCCGAGAACGCCGGCGTCCCCGGACGCTACATCTTCGGTCGAGGCCGCGACGCGACCGAGCGGACTCACCTGGTCCACGTTGTCGAACACCTCGGCCACTCCTGGCGCACCAACCTGGCATTCCGCGACGCGCTGCGCGCCGATACCGATCTTCGCGACGCGTACGCAGAAGAGAAGGAACGAGCGGTCGCCGCAGCGCCGGTTGGCCGCGGTAGATACAATGAGCTGAAGGGCGCATTCATCGCGGCCGCCAAGGCGCGACTGGAGCGGTAGTACCCCGCACTCCACCTCTCCCTTTGACCTTCCCCAATTCTTCACATATATGCACGCGACCCGGCCGACGGGGCACCTTGCGGGTGTGGCGGAACTGGTAGACGCACTGGATTTAGGTTCCAGCGCCGCAAGGCGTGGAGGTTCGAGCCCTCTCACCCGCACCAGCCGCCACCCGCACCCCGGCCACACGAAATTGAAAAGTTAACGGGATACCCCAATGCAGGTCACAGAAACCCTCAACGAGGGCCTCAAGCGCAAACTTTCCCTGGTCATCCCCAAGAAGGATCTCAGCGAGCGGCTGGATGCGCGGCTCGACGAGCTGAAGGGCACTGCGAACATCAAGGGTTTCCGCCCCGGCAAGGTGCCGACCGCGCACCTGAAGAAGGTCTATGGCCGTTCGGCGATGTCCGAAGTGCTGTCCGACGCGATCAACTCGACGGTCTCCAAGACCCTCGATGACCGCTCCGAGCGCGCCGCCACCCAGCCCAAGGTCGACCTGCCGGAAGACCAGGATGTGATCAACAAAGTGCTGGACGGCGATGCCGACCTGAACTTTGACGTCAGCTACGAAGTGCTGCCGCCGGTGACCCTGATGGACTTCAAGACCCTCGCGGTCGACAAGCCGGTCGTCGAGCTCGACGAGAAGGACGTGGACACCGAAGTGCAGCGCGTCTTCGCGCAGCAGCGCGGCTATGAGGAAAAGGGCGAGGACGGCGTCGTCGAGAACGGCGATCGTCTCGGTCTCTCGTTCAAGGGCACTATCAAGGGCGAGGCTTTCGCCGGCGGCTCGGCCGACCACGCGCACCTGACCGTCGGTTCGGGCGAGTTCATCCCGGGCTTCGAAGAGCAGCTCGTGGGCATGAAGAAGAACGAGACCAAGACCGTCAAGGTCACGTTCCCCAAGGACTACGCGCAGGACGAACTGGCCGGCAAGAAGGCCGACTTCGAAGTCACCATCCTCCACATCGATGGGCCCAAGGCCGGTGAGCTCAACGACGAGTTCGCCAAGTCGCTCGGCCTCGAGAACGTCGAGGGCCTGCGCAACGCCGTGAAGGACCAGATGAAGGCGGCGCTCGACTCCATGGGTCGCCAGGCGATCAAGCGCCAGATTCTGGACCAGCTCGACGAAGGCCACAAGTTCGCCGTTCCCGAGCAGCTGGTGGAAGCCGAGTTCAACACCATCTGGCAGCGCGTCGTCCACGAGGTCGAGCACCACGGCAAGTCCTTCGAGGACGAAGGCACGACCGAGGAAGCCGCCAAGGAACAGTACCAGAAGATCGCCGAGCGCCGCGTGCGCCTGGGTCTGGTGGTCGCCGAGATCGGCAACCAGAACAAGGTCGAGGTCACCGAGGACGAGCACCAGCAGGCGCTGATCGCCGAAGTGCGCCGCTTCCCGGGCCAGGAACAGCAGGTCTACGACTACTACCGCAAGAACCCGCAGGCCCTCGCTGGCCTCCGCGCGCCGGTGTTCGAGAACAAGGTGGTGGATTTCGTCACCGAGCTCGCCAAGAAGACCGACAAGCCGATGACCCGCGCCGAGCTGAGCAAGATCATCGCTTCGGACGAGGACGAGGTTCCGGAGGAGCACCACCACTAAGCTGGTGCGCTCCAATCACAAGTTCAGGGCCGCCCTTCGGGGCGGCCTTTTTGTTTTCGGCGGGCGCGGCTAGGGTCGGCGCATGACCAGCGAACACGTCCTCCTTACGCCAGCCGAAATGGGTCGCGCCGATGCGCTTGCGGTCGCATCGGGCATCCAGTCGTTCAAGCTGATGGAGGCGGCGGGCAACGCTGTCGCCGATGTGGTGCAGGAGCGCTATCCCGAGGGTCAGGTGCTGATCCTTTGTGGGCCGGGCAACAATGGCGGCGATGGGTTTGTTGCCGGCAAGAAGCTCAAGGAACTCGGGCGCGAGGTTCGGGTGGCGCTGTTCGGCGAGCGCGACCGGTTGAAGGGCGATGCGGCATTCTTCGCCGACCTGTGGAATGCACAGATCCAGGCGGCGCGGCCGGATGGGTTGCGTGGCGCGAAGGTGATTGTCGATGCGCTGCTAGGTGCAGGGCTCGATCGGGACATCGAGGGCGGGCTGGCGGAGCTGATCGAGGCCGTGAACGGGATGCGCGTGCCGATCGTCGCGGTGGATGTGCCCTCGGGCATTGACGGGGCGAGCGGGCAGGTGCGCGGCGTCGCGGTTAAGGCCGATGTGTCGGTGACGTTCTTCCGGCTGAAGCCGGGGCACCTGCTGCTGCCAGGCCGGGCGCGGTGCGGCGAGGTAGTGCTGAGCCAGATCGGCATTCCCGAGAGCGTGCTCGGCGAGATCAGGCCGAACCTCAGCCGCAATGGCCCGGAGCTGTGGAGCCTGCCCAGGCTCGATCCCGAGGGCCACAAGTTTACTCGCGGCCACTGCGTGGTGATGTCCGGCGGACCGCTGCAGACGGGCGCCAGCCGGATGACGGCGATGGCGGCGCTGCGGACCGGGGCAGGGCTGGTGACGCTGGCGGGCGCACATTCGTCGCTGCTGATCCAGGCCAACCACGTCACGGCGATCATGCTGAAGCCAGTAGATGGGGCGGCGAGCCTGCAGCTGCTGCTACAGGATCAGCGGATCAACACAGTGGTGATCGGGCCCGCGGCGGGGTTGGGTGAGGCGACCAAGGCGAACGTGTCGGTCGTGCTGCAGAGCGATGCTGCCGTGGTGCTCGATGCCGACGCACTGACCAGCTTCAAGGATAGTCCGGAGGCGCTGTTTTCGGCGATCAAGGCCAAGCCCGAGCGGCCGGTGGTGATGACCCCGCACGAGGGCGAGTTCGAGCGGCTGTTCGGTAAGGTGGATGGTTCGAAGGTCGACCGGGCGCGCTCGGCGGCGCTGCGCTCCGGCGCCATCGTGGTGCTGAAGGGCAGCGACACGGTGGTCGCAGCGCCGGATGGTCACGCGGTGATCAACGACAATGCGCCGGCGATATTGGGCACGGCCGGCTCGGGCGACGTGCTGGCGGGCATCATCGCGGGGCTGTTGGCGCAGGGCATGAAGGGGTTCGACGCCGCGTGCGCCGGAGTGTGGATGCACGGCGAGGCGGGCAACCTTTGGGGTGGGCCGGGGCTGATTGCTGAGGACCTGCCGGGGTTGATCCCGGATGTCCTGAGGGAGCTAATGGGTGAGGCTTAGGCGCTGGGGATTTCTTGCGGCCGGGTCACTTACATTCGGCGCCGTTCTGACGGTGTTGGCCGGAATGGCGATGATCGCCAAGGGTGGCTCCCATGTCGAATACTGCCCGCGACTACCGGATCGGTACTGGATTCCGTGCATGCCGTCGTGGGAAGGGATCACGACAGCGATGCTGTTGACGGTGGGCTGGGGCGGGGTCGCGTTCGCCGTCGGGGCCGTGGCGCTGCTCTTGCTCGACCTTGCGAACTGGATTGGGCGGCGGATTCGACGCTGACGCCTACCAAGCCACCTCCAGCCGCTCCAACCCATGGAAGTGGTAGATGTTCTTGTACTGCGGCTCGGCGGCGAGCCGCAGCCCCGGCAGCCGCTCGAACAGCGTCTTCATCGCCACCTGCAGCTCGATCCGCGCCAGAGGCGCGCCGATGCAGAAGTGGATTCCGGCGCCGAAGCTGACATTGGCGCCATCCTTGCGGAACGGATCGAACCGGTTGGCCTCGGCGAAGCGGGCGGGGTCGCGGTTGGCGGCGCCAAGCATCAGGCCGATGGTCTCGCCCCGCTTGAAGCTCAGGCCGTTGTCGAGCGTCACATCCTGCAGCGCGTAGCGGGTGAACATATGGAGCGGCGCGTCGAAGCGAACACACTCTTCAACCGTGGCTTCGGTCTGGTCCTCGCCCGCGAACAGCGCCTTGCGGTCGAGGTCGCTCTCGAGGATCGCCTTCACGCCATTGCCGGTCGTGTGGACGGTCGCCTCGTGCCCGGCGTTGAGCAGCAGGATAGTGGTGGAGATCACCTCGTCCTCGGTCAGCCTCTCGCCGTCGATCTCGGTGGTCAGCATGTGGGTGAGGAGGTCCTCCCTCGGCTGCCGGCGGCGCTCAGCGATCATCTGGCGCACGTAGTCCATAAATTCGATCGAGGCTTGGTTGGCGTCGAGCTCGGTCTCGTGGGTGACGCCGAACATGTACATGGCGACCATGCGGTTCGACCAGTCGACCAGTTGCATCGCCATGTCGGCGGGGAGGCCAATCATCTCGGTGATGACAATGGCCGGCACCGGCGCCGCGAAGGCCCGGAGTAGCTCGACGTGGCCGTCGGCCTCAAAACCGTCGATCAGCTCATTGGCCAGCCGCTCGATGCGCGGGCGCAACTGCTCGACGTTGCGCGAGACGAACGCGCGGTTGACCAGCGCCCGCAGCCGGGTGTGAGCGGGCGGCTCGAGGTTGAGGAGTGTGTATTTCTCGGTCTGGTCGAAGGCGGCGGTGTGCGCCTTGGGCGGCGCCATGCCGAGCTGCTCGCGGCTCATCAGGTGGAGGATCTGCCGGCCGAAGCGCTTGTCACGGAGCAGTGCGCTCACGTCCTTGAAGCCGGCAAAGCACCAGTGCCCGTAATTATCCCAGAAGAAGGCGGGCGAGGCCGCGTGCACCGCGTCGTAGAAGGCATAGGGGTCGCGGTAGAAGGCGAGTTCGCGCGGCTGGGCGTTGGCGTGGCGGTCGGTGAGGATGAAGGGAGCGGCTACGGACAAGGATTGAACCTGCTGAAACGGAAACTGACAGCCATGCTATAGGGCGATCCGGCCCGACGGGAAGCCGTCAGGGGTAGCGGAAACAACTTGCCGCAGCGGAAAAACCGGCTAAACGCCTCGCCAGACACCCATTGGAGTTCGAGCCCGTGAGCGACCTCACCCTGACCGAAGCGATCGACAACATCTACACCTCGCTGCGCGAGAACAACGCCGATATCGACGTCCACATCGCGGCGCTGAAGGCGGCGATGGCCAAGGAAGGCGCCAAGGAAGCCGTGTTCGATCCGGCCAAGCTCGCGCAAAACAACCGCCAGGGCCGCAAGACCATGCAGTCCTACTTCAAGAAGCGCGGCGTCGTGGTGAGCTTCGCGGCATAGCCGCCCCACCGGACTGCCTCCCCATCCGGGCAGCTTCCCTCGATCCCTCGGGTTGCGCGAATATGGGACTATTGCGGCCTGCCACATTGGCGCCTATCTGTCGCTTTACCGCCCGTTAAGCGGGCATCGCCTGAAGTCGGCCGCGAGCGCTGATTCTTCCTTCAAAGGGGCAAATCTCCAAATGAGAGATCCGGTCGATACCTTCTACAACTACCTCGTGCCCACCGTGGTCGAGCAGACGACGCGCGGCGAGCGCGCTTTCGACATCTATTCGCGCCTGCTCAAGGAGCGCATCATCTTCGTGACCGGCCAGGTCGAAGACCAGATGGCGTCCCTGATTGCGGCGCAGCTGCTGTTCCTCGAGTCGGAAAATCCGAAGAAGGAAATCAGCCTCTACATCAACTCGCCCGGCGGCGTCGTGACCTCCGGTCTCGGCATCTACGACACCATGCAGTTCATTCGCCCGCCGGTGGCGACGCTGTGCATCGGGCAGGCGGCTTCGATGGGCTCGCTCCTCCTCGCCGGCGGCGAGAAGGGTCTTCGCGCGGCCCTGCCGAATGCTTCGATCATGGTGCACCAGCCGTCCGGCGGCTATCAGGGCCAAGCGACCGACATCCTGATCCACGCCCAGTTCACCGAGAAACTGAAGCGCCGGCTCAACGAAATCTACGTCAAGCATACCGGCCAGGACTACGACGCCATTCACAACGCGCTCGAGCGTGACCGTTTCCTCAGCCCCGAAGAGGCCAAGGAATTCGGCATCATCGACTCGATCTTCGAAAAGCGGGCTGCGCCCGACGCGTGATGGAGGTTTTACCTATTAAGGTGAATCTCAACGTCCTACGCGAGTGTGACACTTGTGTGATTGTGTGGGTCCCGGCTGGCCGTTAAGGTCGGTCGGGCTTACATTTTGTTTAGGTATCCGGGGCTAGCGTTCTTCTCTAGCCGGGATGGGAGCCCGAACTCCCAGGAGTGACAGGATGTCCAAGGACACGACCAGCGGCGAATCTTCCAAAAACACGCTGTACTGCTCGTTCTGCGGGAAATCGCAGCACGAGGTCAGGAAGCTGATCGCCGGGCCGACCGTCTTCATTTGCGATGAATGCGTCGAGCTGTGCATGGACATCATCCGCGAGGAAAACAAAACCTCGATGGTGAAGTCCTCGGACGGCGTCCCGACGCCGGCCGAAATCTGCAAGGTGCTGGACGACTACGTGATCGGCCAGTTCCGTGCCAAGCGGGTGCTGAGCGTCGCGGTGCACAACCACTACAAGCGGCTGCACCACGCCACCAAGAACCAGGACATCGAGCTTTCGAAGTCGAACATCCTGCTGATCGGCCCGACCGGTACCGGCAAGACGCTGCTTGCGCAGACGTTGGCCCGTATCCTCGACGTGCCGTTCACCATGGCCGATGCGACGACGCTGACCGAAGCCGGTTATGTCGGCGAGGACGTCGAGAACATCATCCTCAAGCTGCTGCAGGCCGCCGACTACAATGTCGAGAAGGCCCAGCGCGGCATCGTCTATATCGACGAAGTCGACAAGATCAGCCGCAAGTCGGACAACCCGTCGATCACCCGCGACGTGTCGGGCGAGGGCGTGCAGCAGGCCTTGCTGAAGATCATGGAAGGGACCGTCGCTTCCGTTCCGCCACAGGGCGGCCGCAAGCATCCGCAGCAGGAATTCCTGCAGGTGGATACGACGAACATCCTGTTCATCTGCGGCGGCGCGTTTGCCGGCCTCGAGCGCATCATCGCGGCACGCTCCGAAGGCTCGGGCATCGGCTTCTCCGCCGTGGTCAAGGATCCAAAGGACCGTCGCGTCGGTGACGTGCTGAAGGAAGTGGCGCCGGAAGACCTGGTGAAGTTCGGGCTGATCCCCGAGTTCATCGGCCGTCTGCCGATCCTCGCCACGCTCGAGGATCTCGACGAGCCTGCGCTGATCGAAATCCTGACCGCGCCGAAGAACGCGCTGGTCCGGCAGTATCAGCGGCTGTTCTCGATGGAAGAGGTCGAGCTGACCTTCCACGAGGATGCGCTCAAGGCCATCGCCAAGCATGCCATCGAGCGCAAGACCGGCGCCCGCGGCCTCCGCTCGATCCTCGAAGGCATCCTGCTCGACACGATGTACGAGCTCCCGTCGCTGGAAGGCGTCGAGGAAGTGGTGATCAGCGAGGAAGTGGTGAACGGCAAGGACGTCCGTCCGCTGTACATCTACGCCGAGCGCAAGAAGGAAGAGGCGCTGTCCACCAGCGCTTGACCCTTCTCGACACAGAATCGAAGGCCTCGCCGCTCATCCGGCGGGGCCTTTTCTTTTTGGACTGGGCGGTCGCATAAGGGCGCCGTGGAGGGTGAGCGATGCGGATCGGTGTGGCACTCGGCAGCGGCGCGGCGCGCGGCCTGGCCCATATCCCGTATATCGAGGCGATGGACGAGCTGGGGCTGAAGCCTTCGGTGATCGCCGGATCGTCGATCGGCGCACTGATCGGATCGGGTTGGGCCAACGGCATGAGCGGAGCGGAGCTGCGCGAGCATGCCTACAGCGTGCTGGGCAGCGTGCAGCAGATCGCCACGACCTTGTGGAACCGCAACCGGCCGAACCTCAAGCGGCTGATGGCCTCGGGGCTCTCGGTGCAGGTCAACTCCGAGGGGATCGCGAATGCCTTCCTGCCCGAGGGCTTCCCCGACGATTTCGCCGAGCTGAAGGTGCCGTTCTATGTCGTCGCGACCGACTTCTACGCCTGGAAGGAGGTCGTGTTCGACAGCGGCCCGCTGCGGCCGGCGATCGCGGCCTCGATGGCGATACCGAGCCTGTTCCGGCCGGTCAGCCTCAACGGCCGCTACTTCATCGATGGTGGGGTGAGCAACCCGTTGCCGCTGGGGCACATCGCAGGCAGGTGCGATGTGCTTATCGGCATCGACGTGCACCGAACCCCGGAACTGCTCGATCCGACGCGCGAGCCGAGCATTACCGATGCCGCAGTGGTGGCGACGGATATCATGTCGCAGAAGCTAGTGGACGCAACGGTGCTGCAGCACCCGCCGGATGTCTACGTGCGCGCCGAGGTTGGGCCGTTCAGCGGCCGCGAGTTCTGGCGGGTGCGCGAGATCGTCGACAACGCCGAGCGAGACAAGGATCGCTTCAAGCGGGCGGTCAGCGATGCGCTGCTGGCCTACGGCGTGCGCAAAGGCGGGCGCCGGTGACCGACCTGCCAGCCGAATTGACTGCTGCCGTTCGCCGCCTTGCCGAGGGGCGGAAGGGCCTCGGCGACAGCTCGACCCGGATATCCGAGCACTACCGTCAACGCGGCGCCTCACGGCAGGTGATCGGTGGCGCCGATGACGCCATCGCCTATGCGCTGAGCCGGATGCCGGCAACCTACGCCGCCGTTTCGGCCGTGCTCGCTGAGCTCAAGGCGCGTGCTCCCGACTTCGCCCCGCGAACGCTGCTCGACGCGGGGGCAGGGCCCGGAACGGCCGGCTGGGCGGTCGTCGAGGCGTTCGAGGACGTCGCATCCACGCTCATGGATCACAACCAGGCCTTTCTCGCCTTGGCCGAGACCCTGGCGGAGGGATCGGCTCTCGCCGGAGCGGCTCTGGTGGAGGCCGACCTGTCGCGTTTCGAGCAGCAGACCCGATACGACCTCGTTACTTGTGCCTATGCCCTGACCGAACTGCCGGATGCCGAGATACTGGCCGCAGCCGAGCGGCTCTGGCGGCATTGCGATGGCGTCCTCGCGGTCATCGAGCCCGGCCGGCCGCGCGACTACCAGCGGCTGATGGCGGTGCGCCAGCGGCTGATTGAGCTCGGGGGCAGAGTGCTGGCACCGTGTCCGCACGAAGCGCCGTGCCCGCTGGTAGAGCCCGACTGGTGCCATTTCTCGGTCCGGCTCAGCCGAACGCGCGATCATATGCGGATGAAGGGCGGCACGCTCGGCTACGAGGACGAGAAGTTCAGCTATCTGATCCTCGCCCGCAACGGCATCGGGACCCCGGCGAGGGGCCGCGTGCTGCGCCGGCCGGAGGAGAACAAGTTTTCGGTGGCGCTGTCCGTGTGTGCCCCGGAGGGACTCGAGGCCCGCGTCGTGCCGAGCCGGGACAAGCCGGCATTCAAGGCGGCGAAGAAGCTCGACTGGGGCGATGCCATCGGCTGACAGGTCGTCGGCTGAATTCCGTACCATAGGTTCACTTGTCGCGGTCCTGTGACGCGCGTAGGCTTCAATTGAAGCGGGGAAGCAAGAGGACGAACCATGAAATTCAAAGACATTCTGGGCACGATCGGCAACACGCCGGTGGTCCGGATCAACAAACTCGGTCCCAAGAACGTCAAGCTCTACGTCAAGGTCGAGGCCTTCAATCCGCTCGGCTCGGTGAAAGACCGTCTCGCACTTGGCGTCATTGAGGCGGCCGAGAAATCCGGCGCGCTGAAGCCGGGCCAGACCGTCATCGAAGCCACCAGCGGCAATACCGGCATCGGTCTCGCCATGGTGTGCGCTGCCAAGGGCTATCCGCTGGTGGTGACCATGGCCGAGAGCTTTTCGGTCGAGCGCCGCAAGCTCATGCGCTTCCTCGGGGCCAAGGTGGTGCTGACGCCAGCCGCCGAGCGCGCCAACGGCATGATCCGCAAGGCCGAGTCGCTGGCCGAGGCGAATGGCTGGTTCCAGACCCGCCAGTTCGAGAACGAAGCCAACCCCGACATGCATTCGCGGACTACGGCCCAGGAAATCCTCCGCGATTTCGCCGATGAGAAGCTCGACTACTGGGTCACCGGCTTTGGCACCGGCGGCACGCTGACCGGCGTCGGCCGGGTGCTGCGCGACAAGATGCCGAACACCAAGATCATCGTCGCCGAGCCCGAAGGCGCGCCGATGCTGACCAGCGGCGAGGGCCAGGAGCGCCGGGCCGACCACGCTGCCACCGGCAGCCATTCCGCCTGGAAGCCGCATCCGTTCCAGGGCTGGAGCCCGGACTTCATCCCGTGGATCACCAACGAGGCGGTCACCGAGAAGCTGTTCGACCAGGTGCTGACCATCGCCGGCCCCGACGGCATGAAGTGCTCGATGGACCTGGCGCAGAAGGAAGGCATCTTCGTCGGCATCACCGCCGGCGCCACCTTCGCAGCGGCCCTGAAGGTCGCAGAAAGCGCGCCGGATGGCTCGACCATCCTCGCGATGCTCCCCGACACGGGCGAGCGCTATCTGTCGACGCCGCTGTTCGCCGACGTTCCGGCCGAGATGACGCCGGAAGAAGAGGCGATTTCAGTCTCGACCCCGGGCCAGCAACTGCCGCCGAAGGTGGCAGCTTAAGAGCTTGGACTGCCCCTCACCCCGCCCTTTGGGCACCCCTCTCCCCCAAGGGGAGAGGGGAGGCGAGGGGCCCCGCTCCACAACGCCCCTCTCCCGTACGGGAGAGGGTGGCTCGCCGAAGCCGAGACGGGTGGGGGCAGTAGAGAACTAAGCAGCCACCCTCGGCACCGGTCCGACATAGAGCGACTTCGGCCGGATAAGCCGGCCGTTCGCGGCTTCTTCCTTGGCGTGGGCGATCCAGCCGCCGATGCGGCTTGCCGCAAAAATCGCCGTGAAAGTCTCGCGCGGGAAGCCAAGGGCCTCGAGCAACAAAGCCGGGTAGAACTCGACATTCGTCGCCAGCACGCGGCCGGGCTTGTGGCGCTTGAGCGCCGCCAGCGCCTCGGCCTCGACATGTCCGGCGAGAGCTATGCGTGTGGTATCGACGGCACCCGACTGGGCCAACCGGTCGAGCGCGGCTTTCAGCGCATCGGCCCGCGGATCGCGGACGCGATAGATGCGGTGGCCAAAACCCATCAACCGGCGACCGCTGGCGAGCTCGTTCTCGATCCAGGCCGCGGCGTTCTCGGGCTTGCCAACCGCATCGAGCATGTCGAGCACCGGCCCCAGCGCCCCGCCGTGCCGCGGCCCCTTGAGGGCCCCGAGTGCCGCGAGGGACGACGAGTTGAGCCCTGCAAGCGTCGAAGCCACCACGCGCGCCGCGAAGGTGGACGCGTTGAGGCCGTGATCGGCGACGGTGACGAGATAGGCGTCGAGTGCCGCGGCCATGGCAGGCGCCGGCTTGGCGCCGCCAAGCATGGCGAGCATGTCGGCAGCATGGCCCAGCGAGGCATCTGGCGCGTGCAGTGGCTTGCCGGCCTGCAGCCGGATCAGGGCCGGCAACAGAACCGCCGGAGCGGCAGCGAGTAGCAGCGCGGTATCGAGATCGGTGCCGTCGGGCAGGCGCGCCATGAGCGCGCGGACGCCGTCATAGACCGGCCGGCCGGCAAGGAACGGCAACTCGCGTTCGAGCGTGCGGAAGACTTCGCTCCGCGCCTTCGCGAGCGGCGGCGCCAGGTCCTGGGGCAGGTCGGGGAAAAACCCGTCCCAGAGCAGCGACAGCACCTCCTCGTAGCTCACCCGGCCGGCCAGCGCGTCCAGCGGCTGGCCGCGGATGATCAGTCGCCCCGCCAGCCCGTCCACGTCCGAGAGGACGGTTTCGGCTGCGACGACGTCTTCGAGTCCATTGCTCATGTGAGCCTCCTTGGCTGTTTGCAAAGGAAGGTAGGCGCGCTAACATTGACGTCAATCTTGATCATATGGATCAATGTCAGGGGTCAGCATGTGGCTCAATGCAACAGAGGCACTGGCCCGGCTCGGTTCGAAGCCGCAGTCGCTCTACGCCAATGTCAGCCGCGGCCGGATCCGCGCGAAGCCTGACCCCCAGGATACCCGCCGCAGCCTCTATCGTGAGGAAGACGTGGAGCGCCTGGCATCGCGGGCCCGGGGCCGCCGCAGCACGGCGACAGTCGCTTCCGAAGCGATCAGCTGGGGCGATCCGGTGCTGCCCTCCGCCGTCTCCACCGTCAGCGGCGGCCGCCTGTATTATCGCGGCGTTGATGCAGCCGAACTGTCGGCGACAGCTACGCTGGAGGATGTCGCGACCCTCCTATGGCAGGGCCCCTGCGAGCTTCACGACACCTCATCCTCCGCCTCGACCGATGCTCCAATGAATGCGGCCTTTGCTGAACTTGCCCTGCGCGCGGCGTCTGACCCACCCAGCTACGGCCGTTTTCCAGCCGAGTTGCGTGGGGAGGCCGGAAAGGTTCTCGCCAGCCTTGCCGACGCCATGCTCGGCAGCGGAGCAGGGCTGCTGCATCAGCGACTCGCGCAATATCTCGGTCGTCCCTCGACGGCTGATGCCCTGCGTCGCGCCCTGGTGCTGCTGGCTGATCACGAGCTCAACACCTCGACCTTCGCGGCGCGGGTCACCGTTTCCACAGGTTCGTCGCTGGCCGCCGGCGCGTTGGCTGGCCTCGCAGCGCTCAGCGGCCCGCTGCACGGCGATGCCGCGTCCGCGGTGCTGGCGCTCGCCGCCGATATCGGCGCCGACCCGCGCCGCGCGACACGCGCCCTGCGCGAGTGGCTGGACGAAGGGCGCGTCGTTCCCGGGTTCGGGCACCGGCTCTATCCGGGCGGGGACATCAGGTGCGCGGCGTTGCTGGCCGCCATCGAGGCGCCGCCGATATTTCACGCCCTTGAAACCGCAGCAGAACGCCTGATCGGCGACCGGCCCAATGTCGACTTTGCCCTCGCCGCGCTGAGTGTCGCCTACGACTTGCCGCGCCATGCGCCGGCCACCATCTTTGCCCTGGCGCGGTCGGTTGGCTGGCTGGCGCATATGCTGGAACAGGCGGCTGCCGGGCAGTTGATCCGCCCGCGGGCGCGCTATGTCGGGCCTGCGCTGCAGACCGTCTAGTCCCGCGACAACGTGCCCTTCGCTGATGCAGCGGCAGCACACAGTGGCGCCGCATTGCAGGCATACCCGTCATTACGGGTAGGTTGACTTGCCCTTTGCTGAGGGCGCCCTATTTAATCAGCAGAATCAGGCTCGCCGCCCATCGTGGGGACCGGCCCGATTGCTAGACGGGCGCGGGCTCGCGCTTTCTCCCTTTGAGCCCTGCGCCCAGGAAAGGACCAAATATGTCGGACGTTACCCAAGGCGGCGCCGGAATCGATCGCGATCGGGTTTACCCGGTGCTGCCGCTACGCGATATCGTTGTCTTTCCGGGCATGATCGTGCCGCTCTTCGTCGGCCGCGAAAAGTCGGTGAAGGCGCTCGAAGAAGTGATGCGCGACGACAAGCACATCCTCGTCGTCACCCAGAAGAATGCCCAGGACGACGATCCGTCGCCTGAAGAGATTTATGCCACCGGCACCATCGCCTCGGTGCTGCAGCTGCTGAAGCTGCCCGACGGCACCGTCAAGGTGCTGGTCGAGGGGCTGCGCCGCGCCAAGATCGACCAGTACCTGCAGACCGTCGACTACTTCGAAGCCGAAGCCACGACGTTGCCGGAACCCGAGGAAGACGAGACCGAACTCGAGGCGATGGCGCGTTCCGCCCAGTCCGAGTTCGAGAACTACGTCAAGCTCAACAAGAAGATCTCGGCCGAGGTGGTCAACGCCGTCAGCCAGATCACCAACCATTCCAAGCTTGCCGACACCATCGCCAGCCACCTGGTGATCAAGATCGAGCAGAAGGAAGAGCTGCTGGGCACCGTTTCGGTGAGCGAGCGGCTGCAGAAGATCCTCGGCCTGATGGAAGGCGAGATCGGCGTCCTGCAGGTGGAGAAGCGCATCCGCAGCCGCGTCAAGCGGCAGATGGAGAAGACGCAGCGCGAGTACTATCTCAACGAGCAGATGAAGGCGATCCAGCGCGAGCTGGGCGACGGCGAGGAAGGCTCGAACGAGCTGACCGAGCTCGAAGAGAAGATCAAGAAGACCAAGCTTTCCAAGGAAGCCCGCACCAAGGCCGACGCCGAGCTCAAGAAGCTCAAGACGATGAGCCCGATGTCGGCGGAAGCGACGGTCGTCCGCAACTATCTCGATTGGCTGCTGACGCTCCCGTGGGGCAAGAAGAGCAAGGTCAAGCGCGACCTGGTCTACGCCGAGCAGGTGCTGGACGAGGATCACTACGGCCTCGAGAAGGTCAAGGAGCGCATCCTCGAGTACCTGGCGGTGCAGTCCCGCACCGGCAAGCTCAAGGGCCCGATCCTCTGCCTCGTCGGCCCTCCGGGCGTCGGCAAGACCTCGCTCGGCAAGTCGATCGCCAAGGCGACCGGCCGTGAGTTCGTGCGCATGGCGCTCGGTGGTGTTCGTGACGAGGCCGAGATCCGTGGCCATCGCCGGACCTATATCGGCTCCATGCCAGGCAAGGTGATCCAGTCGCTCAAGAAGGCAGGCAAGAGCAATCCGCTGTTCCTGCTCGATGAGATCGACAAGATGGGCCAGGACTTCCGTGGCGATCCGTCGTCGGCACTGCTCGAAGTGCTCGATCCGGAGCAGAACCACACGTTCGCCGACCACTATCTCGAGGTCGACTATGACCTCTCGGACGTGATGTTCGTCACCACCTCGAACACGCTCAACATCCCCGGCCCGCTGATGGACCGCATGGAGATCATTCGCCTCTCGGGTTACACCGAGGAGGAGAAGTTCGAGATCGCCCGGCGCCACCTGATCCCGGAGACGCTGAAGGAAAACGGCCTGCAGCCCAAGGAATTCGTCATCGACGATGACCAGCTGATGGCCGTGGTCCGCAACTACACCCGTGAGGCCGGCGTCCGTAACCTGAAGCGCGAGCTGTCGAAGCTTATGCGGAAGGCCGTGCGCGACATCCTGGTCAAGAAGTCGACCAAGGTGGTCATCACTCCGGAACTGCTCGAGGAATATCTCGGGCCGGCATTCTTCCGGAACGACAAGATCGATGCCGAGCCGCAGGTCGGCGCGGTGACGGGCCTCGCCTGGACTTCGGTCGGCGGCGAGATCCTGACGATCGAAGGCGTGATGACGCATGGCAAGGGCCGCATGACGGTGACCGGCAACCTCAAGGAAGTGATGAAGGAATCCATCACTGCCGCCTCGGGTTACGTCCGCTCGCGGGCTGTCGACCTCGGCATCAAGCCGCCGCTGTTCGACACGCGCGATATCCACCTGCACGTGCCGGAAGGCGCGACGCCGAAGGATGGACCGTCCGCCGGCATCGGCATGGCCACGGCGATCGTCTCGCTGATGACCGGTATTCCGGTGCGGCACGACATCGCGATGACCGGTGAGGTGACGCTGCGCGGCCGCGTGCTGCCGATCGGCGGGCTCAAGGAAAAGCTCCTTGCGGCGCTCCGCTCGGGCATCAAGACCGTGCTGATCCCCGAGGAGAACACGCGTGATCTCAAGGAGATCCCGAAGAACGTGACCGAGGGGATGGAGATCATCCCGGTGAGCCGGATGGACGAGGTGCTGAGCCGCGCCCTGATCCGCCAGCCCGAGCCGATCGAATGGAAGTACGACGACGACAAGCCGGCGGCCGTGGTGCCGGTGGTCGACCCGACCGTCGACGGCGACGAAGCCGGCTCGAGCCTGCCGCACTAAGCGGGTTTGCAATGATGAAATTGGAGACGGCGCCTCAGGGCGCCGTTTTCGTTTGTGGCAGGACCGGGACCACCAGCGGGCACCTCCCGGGGGAGGATGGGCGGGGGTGAGCAGAGCCGCGATCACGAGGTGACGCGTGAGAACCGCGTCGTCGATCAACGGGCTGGCACAAGTTGGCACGGATCACCACTTAGGCATTTCGTTTGCCAATGCAGACAAGAACGAATAAAGAACGCGCCCCGCGTATCGACCGGCTGGAGGGCCCCGAGTTGAACAAAGCACTTATCGTGATCCTGGCCGCCGTGACGCTGGACGCCGTTGGCATCGGGCTGATCTTTCCGATTCTGCCGCGCCTGCTGGAGGACGTCACCCATACCGGTGAGGTGACGACACTGATCGGCATTATGCTGGCGCTGTATTCGGCGATGCAGTTCCTGTTCTCGCCGGTGCTGGGGGTGCTCAGCGACCGCTATGGCCGGCGCCCGGTGCTGCTGCTGTCGCTGGCTGGTGCCGCCATCGACTACCTGATCATGGCATTTGCGCCCGAGCTCTGGATGCTGGTCCTGGGCCGCGCCATTGCCGGCGTCACCAGTGCGAACATGGCGGTGGCCACGGCCTATATCACCGACATTTCGGCCGAGGAGGAGCGCGCCAAGCGCTTCGGCTACTTCCACGCCATGTTCGGCATCGGCTTCATCATTGGGCCGGTGATCGGCGGCATTCTGGGCGACATATGGGTGCGGGCGCCGTTCCTCGTGGCGGCGGGCCTCAACGCGGTCAACTTCGCGCTGGCGCTGTTTGTGCTGCCGGAATCGCGCAAGGGTGACAGCTCCGCCAAGTTCGACTTCAAGACGCTGAACCCGTTCCGGCCGTTGGGCTGGGCGTTCAGCTTCACGGCGCTACTGCCGCTGATGGCCATCTTCGTGATCATGAATTTCGTCGGCACCATGTACGGCACCATCTGGGCGCTGTTCGGCCAGGACATGTTCCAGTGGAACGGCCTGATGATCGGGCTCTCGCTAGGGGCGTTCGGGCTCTTCCACGCCGGCGCGCAGGCCTTGCTCACCGGTCCGGTCGCGGCGCGGTTGGGCGAGCGTTGGGCGATGATTCTGGGCATGGCCTGCGAGCTCACCGCGCTGCTGATTCTGGGCTTCGCCACGCAGGGCTGGATCGTGTTCGCGCTGGCCCCACTATTCGCGCTCGGCGGCATCGGCATGCCGGCGCTGCAATCGCTCACCACACAGCAGGTCGATGCCGACAACCAGGGCAAGCTTCAGGGCGTGCTCGCCAGTCTCGTCAGCCTCTCGGCAGTATTCGGCCCGCTATTCTTCTCAATGGTGTATTTCGCCCTCAAACCGACCTGGCCGGGGCTGATCTGGATCGTCGGGGGAGGCGTGTATTTGCTGGCTTTGCCGCTGCTTTTGGGCATCCGGAGAACGCCGCTCGCCACAGTAACGCCCGAAGGCTGACAAAGTTGAGCCTAAATTGACAGTTCATTAACAGAATTGCTGTGCCCAGCTTGCGGAAAAGCCCGGATTTCCTTGCGTTCCGAGCAGAATCGAAGAAGGGTCACGGCGTTTTGGTTCGCCTCAGAGGGCGGGCATCCCACAGTGAGGAAACGCTATGTCTAACAAGAACGATCTGATCGGCGTCGTCGCCGACAAGGCGGGCCTGACCAAGGCCCAGGCTGGGGAGGCTGTCGATGCCGTGTTTGACGCCGTCACCGCTTCGCTGAAGAAGGGCGAAGAAGTTCGCCTCGTCGGTTTCGGCACGTTTGCCGTTTCCAAGCGCAAGGCTTCGATCGGCCGCAACCCGGCAACGGGCGCCGAGATCAAGATCCCGGCCTCCAACCAGGCCAAGTTCAAGCCCGGCAAGGGCCTCAAGGACGCGATCAACTAAGAACGCGTTCCGGTCGATAAGACCACATGGCCCCGTGCGCTTGCCGCCGGGGCCATTTGCTTTTTGGGGCAGGGCGCTGAAGTTGGCTTGGTGCTGGCGCCAAGCGCATGTCAGTCATTCGAGGGGAATGGTGGGCGGTGACGGTCTCGAACCGCCGACCCTCTCGGTGTAAACGAGATGCTCTACCAACTGAGCTAACCGCCCGTCAGCGACGTGGTCGCGACGAAGGCGCACTAACTAGGGTTTTGGTCGCGAGGCGTCAACCCGTGGCACTCCGATCTGGGCTGTGCGTCGCAACAATCCCCCTGTAGGCTCACATCGCTAAACTTCACGGTTCGTCGGACTTAGGCCAGGGGAGGGCTCTGATGTCGATTGCCGAAGTAAGCCGCTTTGATCTGCCTGGTTTTGCGGGCACCCTGATCCACCCAGACCATGCCGACTACGATGACGCGCGCCGCGTCTACAACGGCATGATCGACTGTCGGCCGGCGGTGATCGCGCGCTGCAGCAGCGCCGACGACGTGGTGCTGGCCATCGGCCTTGCCCGTCGAGAGGGTTTGCCGCTCTCGGTGTTCGGCGGCGGCCATGCGGTCACCGGTGCGTCGGTTTGTGACGGCGGGGTGTGCATCGATATGCGCGGCATGAAGGGGATGACCATCGATCCTGCGGCGCAGACCTGCCGCGTCGAGGCCGGGCTGAACTGGGGCGAGTTCGACGCGGCGACTGCCGCATACGGCCTCGTGCTCACTGGTGGCCGAAACCCCACCACCGGCGTCGCCGGGCTGTCGCTGGGCAGCGGCAGCGGCTGGTTGGAGCGGAAGTTCGGCTTCGTCTGCGACAATCTCATCAGTGCCGAAGTGGTCACCGCAAACGGACGCAAGGTGGTCGCGTCGGCCAGCGAGAATCCGGAGCTGTTCTGGGGCCTGCGCGGTGGGGGCGGCAATTTCGGCATCGTCACGGCGTTCCACTTCCGTCTGCACAAGCTCGGCCCGATCGTGCTGGCCGGCGTGCTTATGTACCCGGCGCCGATGGCTGGTGCCGTGTTGCGGCACATTCGCGATTTCATGCGCACCGCGCCGGATGAGGTGGGCACCGGAATGGCCTTCACCACCGCGCCCGACGCGCCATTCGTCCCCGAGCCGGCACGCGGCAAGCCGATCGTGGTGGTGCAACTGATCTATGCCGGCGACGTGGAAGAAGGGCAGCGGGTGCTGGCGCCGTTCCGGGCCTTTGGTCCGCCGGCGGCCGACCTAGTGCAGCCGATGCCTTACACCGAGTTCCAGAAGATGGGCGGCAACTTCCCCGGCTCGCAGAACTACTGGACCGCCGACTTCCTCAACGAGCTGCCCGAGGAGGCGATCGACGCCTATGCCGCGCTGGCGCTGACGCCGGTGTCGCCGCAGTCGGCCATCATCCTCGTTCCTGGCGGTGGCGCGCCGTCGCGAGTCGATGAAGAAGCAACGGCCTTCGGCATGCGCACCGCGCCGTGGAACGTCCACTACATCTGCGGCTGGATGGATCCGGCCGACAACGAAGCCAACATTGCCCGCGTCAAGGAGATTGCCTCCGTGCTGAAGCCCTGGTCGACCGGCCGGGTCTACCTCAACTACATCGGCAACGAGGGGCAGGATCGAGTCGACGCGGCGTTCGGCGCCGCCAAGCTTGCCCGGCTGCGCGCGCTCAAGGCCGAGTGGGACCCCGAGAACGTGTTCCGCCACAACCACAACATTCGTCCGGCGGGTGCGGGGGCTTAGCGAGCGACACCGCATTCGATGGGGAAAACGCCAGTCTGGAAAGGCATTTGCAGGCAGGCGTGGAAAAGCTGGAAGAAAGTATGCGGCGCGCACGGTTTCGGCGCTTGACACTCTCCGACCCTCCCTCTAAACGGACGCCACGTTGCGCGGACGACTTGTTCGCAAGCGCTGCGGGAGTAGCTCAGTTGGTTAGAGCGCCGGCCTGTCACGCCGGAGGTCGCGGGTTCGAGCCCCGTCTCTCGCGCCACCCTTTCTCATCACATTGTTGAAGAATACCGGGTGGCGATGATCGCTTGATGGCGGTCGCCATGCTCTGCCCTTGCAAGGGCCGTCCCCTCACCACATTTCAATTGTACCAGCCCCTAGGTGCGTCGGAACCGCGGGGCGGGGTGGTGCATTGAAGTCTGTTGGAGGCGATCTCGGAGACCAGACATGCGGATGTCGTTGCGACTGATGCTTGCAGCAGCAGCACTAGCCGGCACGGTAGGGGCCGCGGCTGCGTCTGACCTCATCACCGTGCCGGTCGGTTCCAGCGCCGTCGGCGTTCCTGTCGCCAGTGGATTCGACTGGAGCGGCTTTTACGCCGGCGTCTACGGCGTTGTACAATCCAGCCCGGCGCGTGGCGGCGAGGTCGGGGCGGGCATCGAGGCCGGCGTGAATGCGCAGCTCGACTTCTTCCTCGTCGGCGGCGAGGTGGCCCTGCACGGGCTGACCAGCGACACCATCGACACGGCCTACGGGCAGGTCACGGGTCGCGGCGGCGTGCTGGTTACCGATGATCTGCTGGCCTACGCCTCGGCCGGCTACGGCATGGAGCTCACCGGCACCGGCGAGCGTGACCTGCTGGCGGGTGGCGGTCTTGAATACGCGGTCAGCGACGATATCTCGGTCAATGCCGAATACCTGCGCGGCTTCGATCTCGAGGGTGGCAACCCGAAGGACCAGTTCAGCCTCGGCGCGCGGTTCCATTTCTAGCGATTCCGCGGCGACCCGCGGCATCGCCAGTCACGCGTTTGCACAGCCTCAACCATGAGCAAAGCACTCCGATAGCGACAATCGTCGGAAGACCGTTGCGGGCAGGGCGTCTCAGCCGGATTCCCGTGCTAAGTTGAGCGTAATGATCAACATTAGTTTTCCTTGAATCGCTGCAAGGCGTGGGCTAAGCCCGTGCCACACGAAGTCGCGTCGTCTCGCGGGCCCAAAATCGCCCGTCTGGCCGCGCGAGCCGGCCACTCCCAGCCGGCCCGACCATTAGGCTGCACAATGAACGAGTTGCTCAGCAACTACCTGCCGATCATCATATTCGTCGGTCTGGCTGCCGTTATCGGCCTGGCCCTCATGGTTGCCCCCTTCATCGTTGCCTACAAGCGACCGGACCCGGAAAAGGTGTCGGCGTTCGAGGCTGGGTTTGAAGCGTTCGACGACGCGCGCATGAAGTTCGATGTGCGCTTCTACTTGGTGTCGATCCTGTTCATCGTGTTCGACCTCGAAGTGGCGCTGCTGTTCCCGTGGGCCGTGGCTTTCCGCGATGTCGGCTGGTTCGGCTTCTGGGCGGTCATGATCTTCCTCGGGGTACTGACTATCGGCTTTATCTACGAATGGAAGAAGGGCGCGCTGGAATGGGATTGAGTGAGCAGACGCTGGTCGCGCCGCAGCCCAAGGGCCTGATCGACCCGCGCACCAACAAGCCGATCGGCGCCGACGATCCGTTCATGGCGGATGTGAACGCTGAGCTGGCGGACAAGGGCTTCCTCGTTTCGACGGCCTCGCAGCTGATCACCTGGGCGCGCACCGGATCGCTGATGTGGATGCAGACGGGCCTCGCCTGCTGCGCCGTGGAAATGATCCAGATGTCGATGCCGCGCTACGACATCGAGCGATTCGGCACTGCGCCGCGCGCTTCGCCGCGCCAGGCGGACGTCTTGATCGTCGCCGGCACGCTCACCAACAAGATGGCTCCCGCCCTCCGCAAGGTCTACGACCAGATGCCGGAGCCGCGCTACGTCATCTCGATGGGCAGCTGCGCCAATGGCGGCGGCTACTATCACTATTCCTACTCGGTGGTGCGCGGCTGCGACCGCGTGATGCCCGTGGACATCTATGTCCCGGGTTGCCCGCCGACAGCTGAGGCGCTGCTCTACGGCATCCTGCTGCTGCAGAAGAAAATCCGCCGCACCGGCACGATCGAACGTTAGGACCGGCCATGATTGACGGCCCCATTCCTTCACCGCTCGCGGCGCTCGCTGAACGCGCCCGTAACGCGCTCGGCGACAAGATCATCGACCACAAGCTGGCCTATGGCGAGCTGACGCTGTCGGTCCGGCGCGATGCCATCATCGACGTGGCGACGTTCCTGCACGACCACGAGGCGTTCATTTCGATCATCGACGTGTGCGGCGTGGACTTCCCGGAGCGAGACGAGCGCTTCGACGTGGTCTACCACCTGCTCAGCCCCAAGCAGAACCTGCGCGTGCGGCTGAAGCTGACGACGGACGACACGCAGCCCGTGCAGTCGATCACCGGCATGTACCCGGGGGCCGACTGGTTCGAGCGCGAGACCTACGATCTGTTCGGCATCCTGTTCACCGGGCATCCGGACCTGCGCCGGCTGCTGACCGACTACGGGTTCGACGGCTACCCGCTGCGCAAGGACTTCCCGACCACCGGCTATGTCGAAGTGCGCTACGACGAAGAGCGCAAGCGCGTCGTCTATGAGCCGGTGAAGCTGCCGCAGGAATTTCGGCAGTTTGACTACCTGTCACCTTGGGAGGGTACGGATTACGTGCTGCCCGGCGACGAGAAGGCGAAGAACTGATGTCCGAAGTCGACGTCCGCAATTTCACGATCAACTTCGGGCCGATCCACCCGTCGGCGCACGGCGTGCTGCGCCTGATCCTCGAACTCGACGGTGAAGTCGTCGAGCGGGTCGATCCGCATATCGGGCTGCTGCATCGCGGCACGGAGAAGCTGATCGAGACCAAGACCTACCTCCAGGCCGTGCCGTATTTCGACCGGCTCGACTACGTGGCACCGATGAACCAGGAGCACGCGTTCTGCCTCGCAGTGGAAAAGCTGCTCGGCATCACCGTGCCGTTCCGAGGCCAGCTGATCCGCGTTCTCTATGCCGAGATCGGGCGGCTGCTGTCGCACATGCTCAACTGCACGACGCAGGCCATGGACGTCGGCGCGCTGACCCCGCCGCTCTGGGGTTTCGACGAGCGCGAAAAGCTCATGATCTTCTACGAGCGCGCCTCGGGCAGCCGTATGCATGCGGCCTATTTCCGTCCGGGTGGTGTGCACCAGGACCTGCCGCAGGCGCTGATCGACGATATCGGCGCGTTCTGCGACCCGTTCCTCAAGGTGCTCGACGATCTCGAAAAGCTCCTCACCGGCAACCGCATCTATATGCAGCGCAACGCCGATATCGGCGTGGTGTCGCGCGACGACGCGTGGAAGTGGGGTTTCTCCGGCGTGATGGTGCGCGGCTCGGGCGATGCCTGGGACGTGCGCAAGGCACAGCCCTACGAGTGCTACGACCGGCTCGAGTTCGACGTTCCCGTCGGCAAGAACGGCGATTGTTACGACCGCTATCTCGTCCGCATGGACGAGATGCGCCAGTCGATCCGCATCATGAAGCAGGTGCTCGATCTACTGAATTCGCCTGAAGGGCAGGGGCCGGTGGCCTCGACCGACGGCAAGGTGGTGCCGCCCAAGCGCGCCGAGATGAAGCAGTCGATGGAAGCACTGATCCATCACTTCAAGCTCTACACCGAGGGCTACAAGGTGCCGGCCGGCGAGGTTTACGCCGCCGTCGAAGCACCGAAGGGCGAGTTCGGCGTCTATCTCGTCAGCGACGGCACCAACAAGCCGTACCGCTGCAAAATCCGCGCGCCGGGTTTTGCGCACCTACAGGCGATGGATTTCCTCTGCCGCGGGCACATGCTGGCCGACGTTGCCGCTATCCTCGGTTCGCTCGACATCGTGTTCGGCGAGGTCGACCGCTGATGTCGCCCACCGCACTCGCCCAAGGCCAACTCGACGCCTACAACGCGCAGGATCTCGACGCGTTCATGACGTTCTACGCCGATGACTGCGTCATTGCCGGCCCGGATGGCAAGATCACCCAGGACGGCGCGACCGCCATCCGCGAGCGCTATGCGACGATGTTCGCCAAGTTCCCGCAGAACCAGGCAATCCTGATCAACCGCATCGCGGCGGGGAACACTGTCGTAGACCACGAAGACGTCCGGCGCGCGCCGGATGGCGAGCGCTTCGAAGCGATCGCGATTTACACCATAGCGGGCGGCAAGATCGCCCGCGTCGATTTCGCAGGATAGAGCATGTCCGTCCGCCGCCTCGCAGATGAGACCGTCCAGCCCGAGAGCTTTGCTTTCTCGAAGGCCAACCAGGCCTGGGCTGAAAAGAAGATGGCTGAGTACCCGCCCGGCCGGCAGCAGTCGGCCGTGATCCCAATCCTGTGGCGTGCCCAGGAGCAGGAAGGCTGGATCACCCGCGCGGCGATCGAGACGATCGCCAAGATGCTGGACATGGCCTACATCCGCGTCCTCGAAGTTGCGACGTTCTACACGCAGTTCCTGCTGCGGCCGGTCGGCACCAAGGCGCATATTCTCGTCTGCGGCACGACGCCCTGCATGCTGCGCGGCGCCGAAGACCTGCGCGAAGTCTGCCAGCACAAGATCAATCACGAGCCGTTCGAGACCAATGCGGATGGCACGCTGAGCTGGGAAGAGGTCGAGTGCCTGGGCGCCTGCGTGAATGCTCCGCTGGTGATGATCGGCAACGACACGTACGAAGACCTGACGGTAGACAGCCTCGAGTCGCTGATCGACAAGTTCGCCGCCGGCAAGGGCAGCGAAGTCCCCACCGGTCCGCAGATCCAGCGCCAGTTCGGCGCCGCCGAGGGCGGGCAGACGACGCTGCTGGAAAAGCCGACCGCCAAGCGCACCTACAAGCCGTTCCCGCCACCGCCGGCTCCGGCGCCCGCTCCGGGTGCTCCGGCTGCTGCGGCTCCCGCCGCGGCTGCCCCGGCTCCTGCCGCAAAGGTGGCAGAACCCGCGCCGACCAAGCCTGGTCGCAAGCGTGGCGACGTTCCTGAAGAGGCCGCTCCGGCGCTCAAGGAGCCCGCGGGTGCGCCCAAGGCCTCCGTCGCCAAGGCTGAGTCGGAGCGCAAGAAGGCAGATGCCGCCGCCAAGGCCGATGGCAAGCCGAACAAGGCGATGCGAGAAGATGCCACCGGCGCCGAATCGCCGGCCGGCAAGATCGATGCGGGCAAGGCGCCGGGTAAGCCGCGCACCAAGAAGGGCAGTGTGTGATGCTGGAAGATAAAGACCGCATCTTCACCAATCTGTACGGCAACGGCGACTGGGGCCTCGAGGGCGCCCGGGCGCGCGGTGGCTGGCAGGATACCAAGAAGTTCATCGACAACGGTCGCGACTGGATCGTCAACGAGGTCAAGGGCTCGGGCCTCCGCGGCCGCGGCGGCGCCGGCTTCCCGACCGCGCTGAAGTGGACCTTCATGCCCAAGGAGGGCGTCAATGACGGCCGCCCGAGCCAGCTTCTCGTCAATGCCGACGAGTCCGAGCCCGGCACCTGCAAGGACCGCGAGATCCTGCGGCACGACCCGCATCACCTGATCGAGGGCTGCCTCCTGGCCGGCCGCGCCATGGGCGCGCACATCGCTTACGTCTACATCCGTGGCGAGTTCATCCGCGAGCGTCAGCGCTTCGAGGAAGCCGTGCAACAGGCCTACGACGCCAAGCTGATCGGCAAGAACAACATCCATGGCTGGGACTTCGAGATCGTCGTCCATCACGGCGCCGGCGCCTACATCTGCGGCGAAGAAACCGCGCTGATGGAGTCGCTGGAGGGCAAGAAGGGCCAGCCGCGCCTGAAGCCGCCGTTCCCGGCGGCGATGGGCGTCTACGGCAACCCGACGACCGTCAACAACGTCGAGTCGATCGCCGTGGTCCCGGAAATCCTGCGCCGCGGCGGTGCCTGGTTCGCCGGCATTGGCCGTCCGAACAACACTGGCACTAAGCTGTTCATGGTCTCGGGCCATGTGAACAAGCCTGCGACCTTCGAAGACGCACTCGGGGTGTCGTTCCGCGAAGTCATCGAGAAGCATTGCGGCGGCATCCGCGGCGGCTGGGACAACCTGCTGGCGGTCATTCCGGGCGGCGCGTCCTGTCCGGTCGTGCGCGGCGAAGACATGATGGACGCCATCCTCGATTTCGACGGGATGCGCGAGAAGAAGTCGTCGTTCGGTACCGGCGGCATGATCGTCATGGACAAGTCCACGGACATCATCAAGGCGATCTGGCGTATCGCGGCTTTCTTCAAGCACGAGAGCTGTGGCCAGTGCACGCCGTGTCGTGAAGGCACCGGCTGGATGATGCGCGTCATGGAGCGCATGGTCGAAGGCCGCGCCCAGAAGCGCGAGATCGACATGCTGTTCGAAGTGACCAAGCAGATCGAAGGGCACACCATCTGCGCCCTCGGCGATGCGGCGGCCTGGCCTGTCCAGGGGCTGATCCGCAACTTCCGCGACGTCATCGAGGCGCGGATCGACCAATACACCTGGTCCTCGACCAGCGAGGGCGCCGTGCCCTCGATCGCGGCGGAGTAAGACTGATGGCCAGCATCAAGGTCGACGGCACGCTCGTCGAGGTCCCGGACTACTACACGCTGATGCAGGCGGCCGAGGCCGCCGGCGCCGAGATCCCGCGCTTCTGCTACCACGAGCGCCTGTCGGTCGCCGGCAACTGCCGCATGTGCCTCGTCGAGGTTAAGGGCGGGCCGCCGAAGCCGCAGGCCAGCTGCGCCATGTCGGTCAAGGACCTGCGTCCGGGCCCGAACGGCGAGCCGCCCGAGATGTTCACCAACACCCCTATGGTCAAGAAGGCCCGCGAAGGGGTGATGGAGTTCCTGCTCATCAACCACCCGCTGGATTGCCCGATCTGCGACCAGGGTGGCGAATGCGACCTGCAGGACCAGGCCATGGCCTATGGCGTGGACAAGAACCGCTACGCCGAGAACAAGCGTGCCGTCGAAGACAAGTATCTCGGGCCGCTGGTGAAGACGTCGATGAACCGCTGCATCCACTGCACGCGCTGCGTCCGCTTCACCACCGAAGTCGCCGGTATCGCCGAGATGGGCCTCCTGGGCCGTGGCGAAGATGCCGAGATCACCTCGTATCTCGAGAAGGCGCTCACCAGCGAACTCTCGGGCAACGTCATCGACCTCTGCCCGGTCGGCGCTTTGACTTCGAAGCCCTACGCCTTCGCGGCTCGTCCGTGGGAACTGGTGAAGACCGAATCCATCGACGTGATGGACGCGGTCGGCTCCAACATCCGGGTCGACAGCCGTGGTCGCGAAGTGATGCGCATCCTGCCGCGCGTCAATGAGGCGATCAACGAAGAGTGGATTTCGGACAAGACCCGGTTCATCTGGGATGGCCTGAAGAGCCAGCGCCTCGATCGCCCGTATGTCCGCTCGGGCGGCAAGCTGAAGCCCGCCACCTGGGATGAGGCATTCGCGGCGGTTGCCAAGGCGATCAAGGCCTCGGGTGGCGGCAACAAGGTCGGCGCGATCGCCGGCGACCTTGCCTCGGTCGAGGACATGTACGCGCTGAAAGCGCTGATGACCTCGCTGGGCTCCGGCATGACCGACAGCCGTCCGGCGATGTCGGGGATCGATCCGTCGATGCCGCGTTCGGCTTACATCTTCAACCCGACGATCGCGGGTATCGAAGAAGCCGACGCTATCCTGATCATCGGCTCGAACCCGCGCAAGGAGGCTTCGGTCCTTAACGCCCGGATCCGCAAGGCCTGGCGCGCCAAGGGCATGCCGATCGCCGTGATCGGCGACCAGGCCGACCTGACCTATGACTATGAATACCTCGGCAATGGCTTTTCGGGCCTTCTCGACCTCGTCGCCGGCAAGGGCGGCTTTGCCGAGAAGCTGGCCGCCGCGAAGAAGCCGCTGATCATCGTGGGCGAGGGAGCTGTTTCGCACGGTGCCGCGCACTCCAAGCAGATCGGCCGCGATACCATCGCGCTCGCCGCCAAGCTCGCCACCGGCGCAAATGTCGCCGAGGGCTGGAACGGCTTTGCGCTGCTGCACAACGCAGCAGGTCGGGTCGGCGGCCTCGATATCGGCTTCGTGCCGCACAATGGCGGCGTCTGCTCGGCGGACCAGGTTGGTCTCGCCGGCGAGGGCAAGCTCGACGTGCTGTTCCTGCTGGGCGCCGATGAGTACGACACCGCGGCGATGGGCAAGGCGTTCGTCGTCTATGTCGGCACGCACGGCGATGCCGGTGCACACCGCGCCGACGTCATCCTGCCGGCTGCCACCTACACCGAGAAGTCGGGTACCTACGTCAATACCGAGGGTCGCGTGCAGCTCGCCGAGCGCGCCGTGTTCCCCCCGGGCGAGGCGAAGGAAGACTGGGCGATCTTCCGTGCCTTGTCGGCTGTTCTCGGCCAGCCTCTGCCGTTCAACTCGCTCACTGGGCTGCGCGCCGCGATCTATGCCGAGTTCCCGCACCTCGCGCGCCTCGACCAGATCGCCGCCGGTTCGGTGGCCGATGTGAAGAAGCTCGCGGGCGCCGCGATCAAGACCAAGTCCGCGACCTTCACGTCTCCGATCGCCGACTTCTACCTCACCAACCCGATCGCGCGGTCGTCCGCGACGATGGGCGAATGCGCCGCGCTGCAGGCCGGTCTCCGGCAGGCAGCAGAGTAAGAGGCCCAGATGGATTTCGTCGTTTCAGCGCTGGACTACCTGCTCGGCATCCCGATCTTCGGGTGGGGCGAACAGGTCGGTTTCATCTACAAGGGGCTGCTGCTCCTCGTGGCGCTGCTGATCTTCACCGCCTACATCCTGCTCGCCGACCGCAAGATCTGGGCGGCCGTGCAGCAGCGTCGTGGCCCCAACGTCGTCGGCCCGCTCGGGTTGCTGCAGAGCTTCGCGGACTTGTTGAAGTTCGTGCTCAAAGAGCCTGTAATCCCGGCAAGTTCGGACAAGGTGCTGTTCATCCTGGCCCCGCTGGTGACGTCGATCCTGGCGCTCTCGGCCTATGCTGTGATCCCGTTCGACAAGGGCTGGGCGCTTGCCAACATCAACATCGGCGTCCTCTACATCTTCGCCATCTCGTCGCTCGGCGTTTACGGCATCATCATCGGCGGTTGGTCGTCGAACAGCAAATACGCCTTCCTCGGCGCGCTGCGTTCGGCCGCGCAGATGGTGTCGTACGAAGTCTCGATCGGCCTCGTCATCATCACGGTGCTGCTCTGCGTCGGTTCGCTGAACCTCACCGACATCGTTGTGGCGCAGCAGTCGGGCGGCATCGCCACCATGCTTGGCGTGCCGTGGCTCAGCGTCCTGAACTGGTACTGGCTGCCGCTGTTCCCGATGTTCGTGATCTTCTACGTCTCGGCACTGGCGGAAACCAACCGCCCGCCGTTCGACCTGCCGGAAGGTGAGTCCGAGCTCGTGGCTGGCTATATGGTCGAATATTCCTCGACCCCGTATCTGCTGTTCATGCTCGGCGAATACATCGCCATCATCCTGATGTGCGCGATGACGACGATCCTCTTCCTCGGAGGCTGGGCTGCGCCGATCGACGCGCCGCCGTTCACCTGGATCCCGGGCGTTGTCTGGTTCGGTCTCAAGCTCTGCCTGGTGTTCTTCATGTTCGCGATGGCCAAGGCGATCGTGCCGCGCTACCGCTACGACCAGCTGATGCGTATCGGCTGGAAGGTGTTCCTGCCGATCTCGCTGCTCATGGTCGTCGTCGTTGCCGCGGTTCTCCAGCTCACCGGCTGGGGCTGGCACGGAGGTGCCGTCTGATGCGTTTCGCCCAGTTCCTCAACGGCCTGCTGCTGCGCGAGTTCGTCGGCGCCTTCTTCCTCGCGATGAAGTACTTCTTCGCGCCCAAGAAGACCGTGAACTACCCGTTCGAGAAGATTCCGTATTCGCCGCGTTTCCGCGGTGAGCATGCGCTCCGCCGCTATCCAAACGGCGAAGAGCGTTGCATCGCCTGCAAGCTGTGCGAAGCGATCTGCCCGGCGCAGGCCATCACCATCGAGGCCGGCCCGCGCCAGAACGACGGCACCCGCCGCACGGTGCGCTACGACATCGACATGGTGAAGTGCATCTATTGCGGCTTCTGCCAGGAAGCCTGCCCGGTCGACGCCATCGTCGAAGGGCCGAACTTCGAGTTTGCGACCGAGACACGCGAGGAGCTGTATTTCTCCAAGGAGAAGCTGCTTGCCAATGGCGATCGCTGGGAGCGTGAAATCGCTGCCAACCTCGCCGCCGACGCGCCGTACCGGTAAGGGATCGAGATGACGCTGCCGCTGTTCTTCTTCTACGTGTTTTCGGTCATCACCGTCGCCTCGGCGCTGATGGTGATCGCGGCGCGCAATCCCGTGCACTCGGTGCTGTTCCTGATCCTGGCGTTCGTCAATTCGGCCGGGCTGTTCATGCTTGCCGGCGCCGAGTTCCTGGCGCTGATCCTGATCGTCGTCTATGTCGGCGCCGTCGCGGTTCTGTTCCTGTTCGTCACAATGATGCTCGATGTCGATTTCGCGTCGCTGCGCCAGGGCATGTTGCAGTACGCGCCTGTCGGCATGGTGGTGGGCATTATCCTGTTGCTCGAGCTGCTGCTGGTCGGGGGTAGCTTCGTGCTGCCTGTCGACTCCGGGGCCTCGGCCATGGTGCCGATCGAGGCCGGGATCAGCAACACCCGGGCCATCGGGCAGCTGCTCTATACGCGCTACGTCTTCCTGTTCCAGGGCGCCGCCGGCGTGCTGCTGGTGGCGATGATCGGCGCGATCGTCCTCACGCTCAGGCACAAGTCGAATGTCAAACGTCAGGACGTGTTCCGCCAGACTGGGCGCAAGCGCTCGGAAGGCACGGAACTGGTCAAGGTCAAATCGGGGCAGGGGCTCTAAATGCTGGCAGAAACAGGCATCGGGCTCGGGCACTACCTGACCGTCGGGGCGATCCTCTTCACGCTTGGCGTGTTCGGTATCTTCCTCAACCGCAAGAACATCATCGTCATCCTGATGTCGGTCGAGCTCATCCTCCTCGCGGTGAACATCAACTTCGTGGCGTTCTCGGCACAGCTCAGCGATCTCGCCGGACAGGTGTTCGCGCTCTTGATCCTTACGGTGGCTGCTGCTGAAGCGGCGATCGGTCTCGCCATCCTCGTCATCTTCTATCGCAACCGCGGCTCCATCGCCGTGGAAGACGTCAACTCGCTGAAGGGCTGACCCGGTGCTTATCCAGGCCATCGTATTCTTCCCGCTCGTCGGGGCCCTGATCGCAGGTTTGCTGGGCCGTATCATCGGTCACCGCACCAGCGAGTACATCACCACCGGGCTGCTGATCGCCGCCGCGGTGCTGAGCTGGATCGTCTTTGCCGGCTACTGGTTCGCTCCGGAAGCCGCCGAGGCGGGCGCTCATGCCGAGGCTGCCAAGGTCGAGGTGTTCCGCTGGATCGCCTCGGGTGCGCTCGACCTCCGCTGGGTGCTGCGCGTCGATACGCTGACCGCGGTGATGCTGGTCGTCGTCACCACCGTCTCCAGCCTCGTCCACCTCTATTCGATCGGCTATATGGCCGATGATCCGCACCGCGCGCGGTTCTTCGCCTACCTGTCGCTGTTCACGTTCGCCATGCTGATGCTGGTGACCGCCGACAACTTCCTCCAGATGTTCTTTGGCTGGGAAGGCGTGGGTCTCGCGTCCTACCTGCTGATCGGCTTCTGGTACACGCGGCCGTCGGCCAATGCCGCCGCCATCAAGGCGTTTGTGGTCAACCGCGTCGGCGACTTCGGCTTCGCGCTGGGCATCTTTGCCGCCTTCGTGGTGCTCGGTCACCTCGATTTCGATGGCGCGTTCCACGCTGCGGACGGCCTAAAGGGCAACCTGCCGGTCATCCACTTCCTGTCGTGGGACTTGGATGCCATGACTGTGGTCTGCCTGCTGCTGTTCATGGGCGCCATGGGCAAGTCCGCGCAGTTCCTGCTCCACACCTGGTTGCCGGACGCCATGGAAGGCCCGACCCCGGTTTCTGCGCTCATCCACGCCGCCACCATGGTGACCGCCGGCGTGTTCATGGTGGCGCGGCTGTCGCCGCTGTTCGAGCTGTCGCCCTTCGCCATGACCGTGGTGATGCTGGTCGGCGCGATGACCGCGTTCTTCGCGGCGACCGTCGGCCTGGTCCAGAACGACATCAAGCGCGTCATCGCATATTCGACCTGTTCGCAGCTCGGCTACATGTTCGTGGCGCTCGGCGCCGGCATGTTCTCGGCGGGCATCTTCCACCTGTTCACCCACGCCTTTTTCAAGGCTCTGTTGTTCCTCGGCGCCGGCTCGGTCATCCATGCGATGCACCACGAGCAGGACATGCGGAACATGGGCGGACTGCGGAAGAAGATCCCGGTCACCTATTGGCTGATGATCATCGGCACACTGGCGCTCACCGGCGTCGGCATTCCGGGCACGCCGCTCGGCTTCGCCGGGTTCTTCTCGAAGGACGGCATCATCGAAGTCGCTTATGCGGCTGGCGGATCGACCGGCTACATCGCCTTCTGGGCCCTGGTGATCGCAGCGATGTTCACGAGCTTTTACTCGTGGCGCCTGATCCACCTGACGTTCCACGGCAAGCCGCGCGAAGCCCACCACGGCCATGATGCGCATGCTGCCCATGATGACCACGGGCACCACGGCAGCGCCTACGATAATGCGCACGAGAGCCCCAACGTCATGCTGGTGCCGCTCTATATCCTGGCTGCCGGTGCGGTGCTGGCGGGCGTGGTATTCAACGACCTGTTCTTCGGCCATGCCGAGCACATCGCGCACTTCTTCCAAGGCTCGCTGGTCGTTCCGACGGAACTGCTCGAAACCGCGCACGGCGTGCCGCTGTGGGTGAAGTGGTCGGCGACTGTCGCCATGCTGCTCGGCTTCGCCGCTGCGTACCAGATGTACATCCGCGATCCGGCGGCGCCGAAGCGGTTGGCTCACGCCAACCCCGGGCTTTACCTGTTCCTGCTCAACAAGTGGTACTTCGACGAGCTCTACGACCGCATCTTCGTCAAGCCGGCGCTCTGGCTCGGCAATGCCCTGTGGAAGGGCTTTGACGACATGCTGATCGACCAGACCATCACCGAAGGCCTCGGCAATCGGGTGAAGGCCATCACCGGTCGCGTCGTCAAGCTACAGTCCGGCTACCTCTATCACTACGCTTTCGCCATGCTTATCGGTATCGCGGCGCTGCTCACCTGGGCCATCGCCGCCGGGGGACTCCTGGGATGATCTTCAGTGACCACCTTCTGACGGTCATCACCTTCCTGCCGACGCTGGGCGCGTTGCTGCTGCTGTTCGTCGGCGGTCGCGACGAGGCGGGGACGAACCTGTCGCGCTGGATCGCGCTCGTTGTGACGCTGGTGACGGCGGCACTGAGCCTTTATCTATGGTATCTGTTCGACCCGTCGAACACCGGCTTCCAGTTCGTCGAGAATATCCCATTCAGCGACTCGATCGGCTACCGCATGGGCGTCGACGGCATCTCGGTGCTGTTCATCCCGCTGACGGCCGTGCTGATGCCGGCGGTGATCCTCTCGAGCTGGACCTCCATCACCAAGCGCGTGCGGGAATACCTGATTGTCTTCCTGGTCCTAGAGACGTTCATGATCGGCGCCTTCGCGACGCTCGATCTGGCGCTGTTCTACGTGTTCTTCGAGGGCACGCTGATCCCGATGTTCCTGATCATCGGTATCTGGGGCGGCGCGCGGCGCATCCAGGCCACCTACAAGTTCTTCTTTTACAGCTTCACCGGCACGGTGCTCATGCTCATCGCCATCATGGCGATGTTCTGGCAGGCCGGCACGCTCGACATCACCAAGCTGCTGACCTTCAAATTTGCGCCGGAAGTCCAGACCTGGCTCTGGATCGGGTTCTTCGCCTCGTTCGCGGTGAAGATGCCGATGTGGCCGTTCCACCGCTGGCTGCCGGAAGCACACGTCGAGGCGCCGACGGGTGGCTCGGTGATCCTGGCCGCGATCCTTCTGAAGCTTGGCGGCTACGGCTTCATCCGTTTCTCGATCTCGATGTTCCCCGATGCGTCGCACCAGTTCTCGACGTTCGTCTACGTGCTGTCGATCGCGGCGATCATCATCACCTCGCTCGTCGCACTGGTGCAGACCGACATGAAGAAGCTGATCGCCTATTCGTCGGTGGCCCATATGGGCTTCGTGACGATGGGTATCTTCACCGGCAACGTCTACGGCATCCACGGCGCGATCTTCCAGATGATCTCGCACGGCGTCGTCTCGGCCGCGCTCTTCCTTTGCGTCGGCGTGGTCTATGACCGGATGCACACCCGCGAGATCTCCGCCTATGGCGGGCTGGTGTCGCCGATGCCGCGCTATGCAGTGGCCTTCATGGTATTCACCATGGCCAATGTTGGCTTGCCGGGTACGTCGGGCTTCGTCGGCGAATTCCTCACCATGCTGGCGGCATTCCAGGCCAATACCTGGGTGGCGTTCTTCGCGGCCTTCGGCGTGATCCTGTCGGCGGCCTATGCGCTCTGGCTCTATCGCCGGGTAATCTTCGGCGCCTTCACCAAGGAGTCGCTGAAGGGCATCCTCGATCTCGACGCGCGTGAAGTCGCCGTGCTGGTACCGCTGGTGATCCTCACCATCCTCTTCGGCTTCTATCCCGCGCCGATCCTCGATGCGACTGCCGCATCGGTGAATCTCGTCGCTGAAAACTTCGCCAACGCCATAGGCGCCGCTCCTGCAGCGGTCGCCGCGGTGACCGGCCACTAGGAGACGGGCATGCTGTCCGACGTCACGAGCTTCGCTTCGCTCGCACCCGCCTATCCTGAACTGCTGCTCGCCACCGGCGCCGTGGTGGTGCTGTTGATCGCGCTGTTCTGGAAGGGCATCAGCCCGACCGTGGTGGCCATCGTCTCCATCGCCTTGCTGGTAGCGGTGCTCGCGGTGCTGCTGCTGCAGCCGGCGACCGGCGTGCTGTTCAACGGCGTGTTCATCGTCGATGGGTTCGCTCGCTACATGAAGGCACTGGTGCTGGGTGGCGCCGCAGCGACGCTGCTGATCTCGCTGTCGAACTCCAAGGAGCACGGCATCGACAAGTTCGAGTACTCGGTGCTCGTGCTACTGGCGACGCTGGGCATGATGATCATGGTTTCGGCCAACGATCTGATGAGCCTCTATATCGGCCTCGAACTGCAGAGCCTCGCGCTCTACGTGGTCGCCGCGATGAAGCGCGAAGACCAGAAGGCCACCGAGGCCGGCATCAAGTACTTCGTGCTCGGCGCCCTCAGCTCGGGCATGCTGCTCTACGGCGCGTCGCTGGTCTACGGCTTCACCGGCACTACCCAGCTCGACCTGATTGTCTCTGCGATCTCGCTCGACAGTCGCTCGATCGGGCTGATCTTCGGCGTGGTGTTCCTGCTCGCCGGTATCGCCTTCAAGATCTCGGCAGTGCCGTTCCACATGTGGACGCCGGACGTCTACGAGGGTGCTCCCACGCCGGTGACGGCGTTCTTCGCGGCCGCTCCGAAGGTCGCCGCGATGGCGCTCTTCATCCGCGTCACCACCGTCAGCTTCGCGCCGATCACTCATGATTGGCAGCAGGTCGTCATCTTCCTCTCGATCGCCTCGATGGTCCTCGCCGCCTTTGCCGCCATCGGGCAGAACAACCTCAAGCGCCTGCTCGCTTATTCGTCGATCGGCCATGTCGGCTTCGCGCTCGTCGGCCTGTCGGCTGGCACTGCCGTCGGCGTCGAGGGCGTTGCCGTCTACATGGCGATCTACATCGCGATGACCGTGGGCATCTTCGCCTGCGTCCTGGCGCTCCGCACCGAGAACGGTCCGGTCGAGACGATCTCCGAACTTGCAGGCCTGGCGCAGCGCCGGCCGTTCGTTGCGGCGGTGATTGCCATCCTGATGTTCTCGCTGATCGGCCTGCCGCCGCTCGCCGGGTTCTTCGCCAAGTGGCAGGTGTTCCTCGCCGCGGTCGAGCAGAACCTCTTCGTTCTCGCCGTGATCGGCGTCCTCGCCTCGGCGGTGAGCGCGTTCTATTATCTGCGCATCGTCAAGGTGATGTACTTCGACGAGCCGGTGGCGAAGTTCGCCGCCGTGCCGGGTGAACTCAACGTCGTCATGGCAGCGATCGGCTTTCTCATCGTCACCTATTTCGTGACCGTGGGTTCGCCGCTCACAGCCGCTGCCCACAGCGCGGCCGGAAGCCTGTTCTAGTGGCAGGGTTCTGGCTTGGGTCCAGGGCGGTCTCCCGCGGCTATAGGCTGAACGGCTTCGACAGCGTCGGCTCGACCTCGAACGAGGCCGCCAATGCAGCGAAAGCCGGCGATGTCGGCGATGTCTGGTTCTGCGCATTGCAGCAGACCGCCGGTCGTGGCCGGCGCGGCCGCCCGTGGCAGTCGCCGCACGGCAACCTCGCTGCCAGCCTGCTCGTGGTGCCCGACGCCGATCCGGCGATCTCCGCTACCCTCGGCTTTGTGGCCGGGGTGGCGCTGAACCGGGCCCTCGCCGATATCGTCCCCGCAGCCCGCTTCAAGACCGGCATCGACGGAGCCGACCTGGCTCACGGCCGCATCGCGCTCAAGTGGCCGAACGACGTGCTGGCCGATGGCGCCAAGCTCGCCGGCATCCTGCTCGAAGCCCACAAACGCCCGGATGGCTCGATGGCCATCGTCATCGGCATCGGCGTCAACGTGGTGGAGGCGCCCGAGGGGCTGCCGTATCCCGCGACGTCGCTCCGCACCCTCGGGCTCGATACGAGCGCCGAGACCGTGTTCGGTGCGCTGTCGGACGCCTGGGTCGAGGCGTTCGAGATCTGGAACCAGGGCAGGGGCATAACCCAGGTGCTCGAACTCTGGCGCAAATCGGCTGCCGGGATGGGCGCCGAGGTGGCGGTGAACCGCGATGGCGATATCGTCCGCGGCATTTTCGAAACCATTGATGAGGCGGGGCGACTGATCGTCCGCGCCAATGACAACAGTCGCATTGCCATCACCGCCGGTGACGTGCATTTCGGCACGACCGCAAGCGTTAGGAACTGACAATGGCAAAGCCGAGTCCCGATGAGCTCGTCTTCGTTCCGCTTGGCGGCGTGGGCGAAATCGGCATGAACATGGGCGCCTACGGCTTCGGGCCGGAGCGCAACCGCAAGTGGATCGTGGTCGATTGCGGCGTCACCTTCGCCGGCCCGGAAGAGCCCGGTGTCGAGCTGATCCTGCCCGATCCCGCGTTCCTTGAGGAGAACGCCGACGACATCCTGGCGCTGATCCTTACCCACAGCCACGAAGACCATTACGGTGCCGTGCTCGACCTGTGGCCGGCCTTCGACCGGCCGGTCTACGCCACCGCCTTCACGGCCGCGATGCTGAGCGCCAAGAAGGAATCGGAGGGCATCGTCGAGGACGTCGAGGTCAAGCCGATGCAGGTCGGTAAGCCGTTCACGGTCGGCCCCTTCACCATCGAGGCGATCAACGTCGCCCACTCGATCCCGGAAAGCTGCGCGCTGTTGATCACCACGCCGATCGGCCGCGTCGTCCATACCGGCGACTGGAAGCTCGATCCGCATCCGGTCGGCGCGCCGCCGACCGATGTGGGCCGTTTCGCGCAGATCGGCGCCGACCGCTCGACGCCGATCGCGCTGATCTGCGATTCCACCAATGCGATGAAGGACGGCACCAGCCCGTCCGAGGACGAGGTCGCGGCGACGCTCGCCGCGCTGATCGCCGAGTCGACGCATCGCGTCGCCGTCACCACCTTCGCCTCCAATGTCGGCCGGGTGATTTCGGTGGCCCGCGCCGCCCAGAAGGCCGGCCGCAAGGTGGTGATGTCGGGCAGGGCGCTGCACCGCATCAGCGGGATCGCCCGCGAACTCGGCATGCTGGAGGGGATCGATCCGTTCCTCGACCAGAACGAATACAAGACCCTGCCGCGCGCCAAGGTCGTGCTGCTCTGCACCGGCAGCCAGGGCGAAGCCCGCGCCGCCATCGCCCGCATCGCCCGCGAGGAGCATCCCGAGATCTCGCTCAACGCCGGCGACCGAGTGATCTTCTCGTCCTGGGCTATCCCGGGCAACGAGCGCGAAGTCATCGACATCCAGAACATGCTGATCGACCGCGGCATCGACGTGATCACCCAGACGCACGGCCTGGTGCACACCACCGGCCACCCGCGCCGCGAAGAGCTGAAGCGGCTCTACGACCTGATCAAGCCCGACGTGCTGGTGCCAGTGCACGGCGAAGCCGCTCACCTCGAGGCGCATGCGCTGCTCGGCCGCCAGCATGGCATCGATACCGTCGTCCACGCCCGCAACGGCGATATGGTCCGGCTGTTCCCCAACACCACCCAGTTCCCCGGCGAGGTCCGCGTCGGCCAGCTCTATCTCGATGGCAACGTGCTCTGCACACCCGAGGAAAGCGGCGTGAAGGGCCGCCGCAGGCTCAGCTTCGGCGGCCATATCGTGGTCAGCCTCTGCGTCAATGCCAGCGGCCAGGTGCTTGCCGGCCCCGAACTGGTGATCGAAGGCCTGCCGGATGTGGAGGATGACGACGAGTCATTGCCGCAACTGGTGCGTCGCGCCGTCACCGGCACGCTCAAGTCGATACCGCCCAAGCGCCGCAATGACCCCGAGCTGGTCAACACGGCGCTGCAGCGGGCGGTGCGCAGTGAAGTTTCGTCCTACTGGGGCCGCAAACCCAACGTAACGATCTTCGTACACCGCGTCTGAGCTCGCCATGCAAGTCGGCACATTCCTCGCGATCTTCTTTGTCACCTGGTGGATATGCCTGTTCCTGGTGCTGCCGTTCAAGGTGCGCAACCAGGTCGATGCGGGCGAATGGGTGCAGGGCACCGAACGCGGCGCCCCGGCGGGCATCCTGCGCCTCTGGCCAAAGCTGCTGATCACGACCATCCTCGCCATCGTGGTCACGGGCCTGCTGCTCTGGGCGCTGACCACCCCATGGCTGATCGAGTACTGGCGGTAGAGAGCCGAACGTCGCCATAGCCTCGGTAGGCGCAACCTAGCTCCCGCCAGCCCGCTTCTTCGCCTTGGGCAACGCGTGCGCGTGAGCCATCTCCAGCGCCGCCTGCAACTCCCCCTCGCTGAGCTTCGCCAGCACTGCCGTCGTCCAGCCCTGCCGGCCCCAGCCATTGTCGATCGGGATCAGGGCTTCAGGCGCCAGCATGGCCTTGAACTCCTGCTCGTCGGGCGTGAGCTTGAGGTTGGCGGTCAGGCCATCGGCAGCGAGGGTGGCGTAGATGCGGGCGACCTTGAACGCCGCGCGGTCGAAGTGCGGGGCTTCGGTGGTGCCGGCCAGCGACAGTGCAATTGCCCTGAAGTCAGAAGAACTTGTCATCGATTCTTCATCCCGGAATGAAAAAAGCAGGGCCTAAGCCCTGCTTTGAGAAGTTTTTCGACAATACGTTGGTCTTAGGCACACGGTTAGATGGCAGCCAACGCTCCTCCCTTGACGTTGTCGACGTCCGGCAACTTGTGGTTGCCTGTGTTCTTATGACGCGGGACCCTAACAACTGAATCTGGGGCTGCCAAGTGGATTCTGCATGGCAGCCATGGCAATTTTACATAGTATTCAAGTCATGATTTGGGGGCGCTCAGCGACTGCGCAAAAGTGCCGCACGACCAAGCGTTTGCCTAAGTTTCGCGCGTTTTTGCGGGCTCCACTTTGCCCCGCTTTGCGCTATAGGGTTCCCCCAACCGAATCCGGCGTACCCGAGGACCGTTCATGCGTTTGAGCCGCTACTTCCTGCCCCTCCTGAAGGAGACGCCGAAAGAGGCCGAGATCGTCTCGCATCAGCTGATGCTGCGCGCCGGCATGATCAAGCAGCAGGCGGCAGGCAGCTATTCGTGGCTGCCGCTGGGCTTCAAGGTCCTCAACAAGATCGTCAGGATCATCGAAGAAGAGCAGAACCGCTCTGGTGCCATCCAGTTGCTGATGCCGACTATCCAGTCCGCGGACCTCTGGAAGGAAAGCGGCCGCTACGACGCGTATGGCAAGGAGATGCTGCGCATCGAGGATCGGCACGAGCGCGACATGCTGTTCGGGCCGACCAACGAGGAGGTGATCACCGACATTTTCCGGACGTACGTGAAGTCCTACAAGGACCTGCCGCTGAACCTCTACCACATCCAGTGGAAGTTCCGCGACGAGGTACGGCCGCGCTTCGGCACCATGCGCTCGCGCGAGTTCCTGATGAAGGACGCCTATTCGTTCGACCTCGATGAGGCCAGCGCGACGCAGGCATTCTACCGCATGTTTGTGGCCTATCTCCGCACCTTCCACCGCATGGGGCTGGTGGGTGTGCCGATGCGCGCCGATACCGGCCCGATCGGCGGTGACCTGAGCTACGAGTTCCACGTCCTCGCCGAGACCGGCGAGAGCGCGGTATTCCTCGACAAGCGCCTGGTGGACAAGCCGATTCCGCCCATCGACATCGATTTCCGCAGCGACCTGACGCCGATCTTCAAGGATTGGACGTCGCTATTTGCCGCCACCGACGAGATGACCGACGAGACCCAGTTCAAGGCTGCCGTCGACGCGGAGCACCAGCTCGCTGCCCGCGGCATCGAAGTCGGCCACATCTTCTACTTCGGCACCAGATACTCGAAGCCGATGAAGGCGACCGTCACGAGCCAGGAAGGGCAGGCGGTCGAGGTCCAGATGGGCAGCTACGGCATCGGCCCGACCCGGCTGGTGCCCGCCATCATCGAAGCCTCGCATGACGATGCCGGCATCGTCTGGCCGGTGAGCGTGGCGCCGTTCGAGGCCGTGGTGATCAACCTCAAGGTCGGCGACGCCGACAGCGATCGCGCGGCCGAGCGCCTCTACGAAGACCTCAAGCTCGAGGGTATCGACGCGCTCTACGACGACCGCGACCAGGGGGCCGGGGGCAAGTTCGCCGCGGCCGACCTGATCGGCATCCCGTACCAGCTGATCGTCGGCCCGCGCGGCCTCAAGGACGGCCAGGTCGAGATCAAGCACCGCAAGTCCGGTGAGCGCGAGACGCTGTCCATCGAAGAGGCGGTCGGCCGGCTCAAGAAGCTGATCGTGCCGCAGCGGCGGGACAACGTTTGACCGACGCCCCGCCCATCGCGGCGAAGGGACCGGGACCGTTCTCGCGTTTCGAGTTCCTGGTGGCGGGCCGCTATCTGCGGGCCCGCCGCAAGGAACGTTTCGTTTCAGTGATCGCGGTGCTGACACTGCTTGGCGTCGTGCTTGGCGTCGCCACGCTGATCGTCGTGATGTCGGTGATGAACGGCTTTCGCACCGAGCTCCTGGGCAAGATCCTGGGCCTCAACGGCCACTTCGTGGTGCAGTCGGTCGCCGGGCCGATGGCCGACTATGACGACGCCGTGGTGCGTCTCGAAGGCGTCGACGGGGTGCGCTACGCCATTCCTTATGTCGAGGGGCAGGCGCTCGCGTCGGGCGTCTCCAGCGCCACGGGCGTCGTGGTCCGCGGCATCAGCGAGGCATCGCTGAACAAGCTCGATCTGCTGCGTGATGGAGCAGCGCTCGGTGGCTGGGACCAGTGGGACGCCAGCCAGGGCGCCGCTATCGGCCAGCGGTTGGCGGAGCGGCTGGGACTGGCGCTCGGCGACCAGATCACCATCATCAATCCCAACGGCACTCCGACCCCGTTCGGCATGACACCGGCCGAACGCACGCTGCCGGTCAACGTCATCTTCAACATCGGCATGCCCGAATATGACGGCTTCTACGTCTACCTGCCGATGCAGGAGGCGCAGGCCTATTTCCGGCTGTACGAGGACCAGTTGAAGCCCGGCGTCGCCATGCCCGGCGTGATGGCGACCGACGAGGAGATTGATGCCGCTTACGAGCGCGTCTACCAGGCCAGCGGCGTCGAGGTGTTCGTCACCGACCCCGACAACATCGCCGGCATGCGTTCAAAGCTGCAGGCAGCGCTCGAGCCCGGCTTCGACATCGCCGACTGGCAACAGCGCAACGCCACGTTCTTTTCGGCGCTGCAGGTCGAGCGGGTGGTGATGTTCGTCATCCTGTCGCTGATCATCCTCGTCGCCGCCTTCAACATCATCGCTAGCCTCGTCATGCTGGTGAAGGACAAGGGACCGGACATCGCCGTCCTCCGCACCATGGGAGCGACGCGCGGCTCAATCCTTCGCATCTTCTCGATGACCGGCTTCGCCATCGGCCTGTCCGGAACGCTGCTTGGGCTGATCCTCGGGCTGGTATTCGCCTTCAATGTCGAAGCCATCCGCTCGGCGGTCTCCAACTTCTTCAACATTTCGATCTTCCCGCCCGAACTGTTCCTGATGTCGAGCCTGCCATCGCGGGTGGATGTGCATGAGGTGGCACTCGTGGTGCTGCTGTCGCTCGGCCTCACCTTCCTCGCGACCCTCTACCCGGCATGGCGCGCCGCGCGTCTCGACCCGATCGAGGGTCTCAACCAATGACCGACAAAGTCGCCGATCCCGGCCCGTTCTCGCGGTTCGAGTTCCTGGTGGCCGGCCGCTACCTGCGGGCCCGTCGGCGCGACCGCTTCGTCTCGGTGATCGCCGGGCTAACCCTCACCGGCATCGCGCTCGGCGTCGCGGCACTGATCGTTGTCACGTCGGTGATGAATGGCTTCAACGCCGAGATCGTCTCCAAGCTGCTCGGGCTCAACGGGCATTTCTCCGCCTATCCGATCGAAGCGCGCTTCACCGACTACGACGAGTCCGCCATCCAGATTCAGAACGTCGACGGCGTGGTCGCGGCGATCCCTTATGTCGAGGGGCAGGCACTTGCCTCCGGCGCCAAGGCCGATTCCACGGGCGTCATCGTCCGCGGCGTGTCACTGGCCTCGATCGAGAAGCTGAAGCTGCTGCACGACGGCGCCCTGCTCGGTCACTGGGATGGCTGGGACGAGGGGAACGGCGTCGCCATCGGCCGCCGGCTCGCCGAGAAGCTGAAGGTCAATATCGGGGATACGGTGACGCTGCTCAGTCCCGATGCGCAGGGTGCGCAGGGCGGTAACCGGCCGAAGACGCGCTCGTTCCCGGTGCAGGTGATCTTCGACCTCGGGATGACCGAGTTCGACAGCTTCTACCTCTACATGCCGCTGCGTCCCGCGCAGGACTACCTCGACATGTTCGACCGGGTGCTGAAGCCCAACGCTTCGGTTCCGGCGCTCGACGCCACCGAGGAGGACCGGGAGGCGGCCTACGATCGGATCTACCGTGCCACCGCCATCGAAGTGTTCATCGACAACCCAAGCGCGCTCGATGCTATGCGCCTGAAGATCGGCCAGCAGATCGAGCGGCCGCTGATCCTGTCGGATTGGGAGCAGCAGCACCAGAATTTCTTCGACGCGCTGCAGACGCAGGGCAGCGTCATGTTCATCATCCTGTCGATGATCATCGTGGTGGCCGCCTTCAACATCATCTCCAGCCTCATCATGCTGGTGAAGGACAAGGGCACCGATATCGCGGTGCTGCGCACCATGGGCGCGACGCGCGGCTCGATCATGCGGATCTTCGGCATCGCCGGGGTGGCGATCGGCGTCGGCGGCACCTTGCTCGGCATGGCGCTCGGGCTGCTCATCGCGGCGAACGCAGAATCGATCCGGGCATTCCTCTCCAGCGTGCTCGGCTTCACCATCTTCCCGCCCGAGGTGTTCTTCCTCTCCTCGCTGCCCAGCCGCACCAACCCCTCGGAAGTCGCGGCCATCGTCGCGGTGGCGATGGGCTTGTCCTTCCTCGCCACGCTCTATCCGGCCTGGCGTGCCGCCCAATACGATCCCGTCGAGGCCCTGCGCTATGAGTGACGTCCATCTCAAACTCGCGAAGGTGCACCGTCACTATGGTGAGGGCGAAACGCTGGTCCGCGTGCTGGAAGCCGCCGATCTCGAGGTGAAGGGCGGCGAGCTCGTCGCCATCGTCGCGCCGTCCGGCGCCGGCAAGTCGACGCTGTTGCACATCTCAGGCCTGCTCGAACGTCCGCAGGGTGGCGACGTGGAGATCACCGGCATCTCGACCAGCAAGCTCAATGAGCGCGGCCGCACGCTGCTCCGTCGCGACACCATCGGCTACGTGTACCAATTCCATCATCTGCTGCCCGAATTCTCTGCAATCGAGAACGTCGCAATGCCGCAACTTATCGCCGGGCGCGACCGCGCCGCGGCCGAGAAGCGCGCGATGGAACTACTCGAAATCCTCGGCATCGCCCCCCGCGCCCAGCACCGCCCGGCCGAGCTCTCGGGCGGCGAACAGCAGCGCGTCGCCATCGCCCGCGCGGCGGCAAACCACCCCCGCATCATCCTCGCCGACGAGCCGACTGGCAACCTCGACCCCTCGACCAGCGATGTGGTGTTCGATGCCCTGGCGGCGCTGATCCGCGAGGAGGGCGCTGCCGCGCTGATCGCCACCCACAACCACGAACTGGCGCGGCGCGCCAACCGGATCGTGACGCTGCGTGGCGGGCTGATCGAGCCGATCACCCTCTAGGCTTCTGGCTGAACCTCGTCCGCGTCGGACTCGCTGGCGCGGCGCGTCCGCTCGCGATCCAGCAGGGTGTTCACCCGGGTTCTCAGGCCGCGTATCTGCCGGGCCTGCCGCTCCGTGGTGTCCCTGAGCTGGCGGATGCGGGTCTCCGCCGCTTCCTGATGGTTCACGTCCCATTCGCGCACCCGCCGGATCACCACCTTGGTCTCCGGCGGCGGATCGAGCAGCGTCTCCCAGTCGGTGCCGAGAGAGGCGACGAGCTTGTCCGCCGCCAGCGCGGCCGAAGCGCGTTCGCCCGGCTGATCGGAGCCCATCAGCTTCAGGATCCGGATGAGTTTCTTGCGGGTGCGGCCATCTATCGCCATGGTTGAAGGGGTAACCGCATCGCTACGCGAAATCCAGCCGTCTACTGCTTCTCGGCCATCAGCGCGGTCACCTCGGCGAAGGTGATGGCGTCATCGAGGTAAGTCGCAGTCCCAGGGCCCAGCAGTTCGCGAGATGCATCCCGCAACCCGGTCAGCGCGGCGCGGGCGAATGAACTGCCGGTGCTGACCCGTCGGACACCGGCGGCGGCCAGGTCCGCGGTGGAGTAGGGCGTGTTCCCGGCTCCCAGCACGACATTCACGGGCTTGGTCACCGAAGCGCAGACGGTGCGAATGGCCTCGAGGTCAGGCAGGCCGGGCGCGAACAACACGTCGGCGCCCGCCTTCTCATAGGCCTGCAGGCGGCGGATGGTGTCGTCGAGGTCATTGCGACCATGGAGGAAGTTCTCGGCCCGGCCGACGAAGGTGAATGGGAAGGGCAGGGAGTGGGCAGCCTCTGCCGCCGCCGCCACACGTTCGACCGACAGGTTGAAATCGTAGATCGGCGCATCGGCGTTTCCGGTGGCATCCTCGATCGAGCCCCCGACCAGGCCGACTTCAGCGGCCAGGCGGATGGTCTCGGCGGCGTACTCGGGTGCATCGCCGTAGCCATTCTCGAGGTCGGCGCTGACCGGCAAATCCACGGCGGCGACGATATTGGCGGCGTTCCGCAGCGCCTCATCGCGACTGACGCTGCCTTCGCCGTCGCGGCGACCGAGCGCAAATGCCAGCCCCGCACTGGTCGTCGCCAGCGACTGGAAACCGAAACCGGCCAGCAGCCGGGCACTGCCGGCGTCCCAGGGGTTCGGCATGATGAACAGCGGCCCTTGGTGAAGTGCCTGGAAACGCTCGGCTTTCTGCTGCTGGTTCAACGCTCGTTCTCCTCGGTGCCCGGGTCGATCCCCGACTCGCGCGTTAACCATGTATTCATGGCTAAGCCGATGTCGCTAGACAAGAACAAATTGAGAACATACAAGAACGGAACAGAAACTTTGGAGGTTCCGATGCTCTCTTTCGTCAAGGATCTGCTGGCTTTCGTCACCATCTGCGGCTTCTCGGTCGCCTCGCTCACCTGGATGGATATCGCTGCCCGACTCGTGTGAGTGACTTGTGGATTGACGTCCTCGTGTGTGGCCGTGGTGCCGCCACGGGGTTAGGAACGACGAATGGCTGGCCCCGGCTTCATTCACCTGCACGTACATTCGGCTTACTCGCTCCTCGAGGGGGCCCTGCCGCTGTCGAAACTGCTCGACCTCGCCAAGGCCGACAAGCAGCCGGCGCTCGGCATCGCCGATACCAACAACCTGTTCGGTGCCCTCGAGTTCTCCGAAAAGGCGGCGGGCAAGGGCATCCAGCCGCTGATCGGCGTCGAACTGGCGATCGACTTCTCCGAGATGGAGGACAGCCAGGACCGTATGCAGGAGCGCGGCCACGACCGTGGTCGCTACGGCAAGGGCGGGCTGGTGCTGCTCGCCGCCTCCGACACCGGGTTCGCCAACCTCTCTTCGCTCGTCAGTCGGGCGCACCTCGAAGGCGAGAATGGTCGCGCCGCAGCCAAGCTCGCCTGGATGGAGCGTCACGCGCTCGAAGGCATCATCTGCCTGAGCGGGGGTCCGGAAGGTGCGATCGACCCCTGGCTCGCCAATAATCTCGACGCAATCGCACAGGCCCGGCTCGACCGGCTACGCGAGCTGTTCGGCGATCGCTTCTATGTCGAGTTGCAGCGCCACGGACGCCCGCAGGAGACGCTGAACGAAGCCAAGCTGATCGACTACGCCTATGCCCGCGGCGTGCCGCTGGTTGCGACCAACGAACCATTCTACCCCGGCCCGGTGGATCACGAGGCGCATGACGCGCTGCTGGCCATCGCCGGTGGTACGGTGGTGGCGCAGACCGAGCGGCGGAAGCTCTCCGACCAGCACTATTTCAAGACCCGCGAGGAGATGCAGAAACTCTTCGCCGACCTGCCCGAAGCGCTCGACAACACCATCGAGATCGCGCAACGCATCGGTTACCGGCCGAAGAAGCGCGATCCGGTGCTGCCGAAGTTCGCCGCCGCCTCCGACCTCACCGACGCCGAGGCCATCGCCGCCGAGGCGAATGCCCTCGCCGAGATGGCGCGCACTGGGCTCGACGAGCGGCTGAAGACAGTCGGCGTCGCCCCCGGGAAGACCGAAACCGAGTACCGCGAACGGCTCGAGTTCGAGCTCGATATCATCCAGAAGATGAAGTACCCGGGCTACTTCCTCATCGTCGCCGACTTCATCCGCTGGGCCAAGGCGCAGGACATCCCCGTCGGCCCGGGCCGTGGTTCAGGCGCCGGCTCGCTGGTTGCGTACGCGACCACCATCACCGACCTCGATCCGCTGCGCTACAACCTGCTGTTCGAGCGCTTCCTCAACCCCGAGCGCGTGTCGATGCCGGACTTCGACATCGACTTCTGCCAGGACCGCCGCGAAGAGGTGATCCGCTACGTGCAGAAGAAATACGGCGAGGCGCAGGTCGCGCAGATCATCACCTTCGGTACGCTCCAGGCGCGCGCTGTGCTGCGCGACGTCGGCCGCGTGCTGCAGATGCCGTACGGCCAGGTGGACCGGATCGCCAAGCTCGTGCCGGCCAATCCCGCAGACCCATGGACGCTCGAGCGCTCGCTGAAGGAAGTGCCGCAGCTCAAGATGATGGCCGACGAGGACGAGCAGGTTGGCGAGTTGCTCGCCATCGGCCAGAAGCTCGAGGGCCTCTACCGCCACGCCTCGACCCACGCCGCGGGCATCGTCATCGGCGACCGGCCGCTGCAGGAACTGGCGCCGCTCTACCGCGATCCGCGCTCGGACATGCCGGTCAGCCAGTACAACATGAAGTGGTCGGAATCGGCCGGGCTGGTGAAGTTCGACTTCCTCGGCCTGAAGACGCTGACCACCATCAAGCGCGCCGTCGACATGATCAATCGGCACGGCGACGGCAAGTTCCGCATCGAAGACATCCCGATCGACGACGAGAAGACCTACAAGCTCTACGCCATAGGCGACACCGCAGGCGTGTTCCAGGTGGAAGGCGCCGGCATGCGCCGGGCCCTGGTCGACATGAAGCCCGACCATTTCGAGGACATCATCGCGCTCGTGGCGCTCTATCGGCCGGGCCCGATGGAGAACATCCCGCTATTCAACGACCGCAAGCACGGTCGCGAGGATGTGGAGTATCCGCACCAGGCGCTGAGCACAGTGCTCGACGAAACCTACGGCATCATCGTGTATCAGGAACAGGTGATGCAGATCGCGCAGATCCTTTCCGGCTACTCGCTTGGCGAAGCCGACATGCTGCGCCGCGCCATGGGCAAGAAGATCAAGGCCGAGATGGACGCGCAGCGCGCCCGCTTCCAGGAAGGCTGTATCCGCTACGGCCTGAAGAAGGGCCTTGCCGACACCATCTTCGACCTGCTCGCCAAGTTCGCCAACTACGGTTTCAACAAGTCGCACGCCGCGACCTACGCGTTGGTCAGCTACCAGACCGCCTACCTCAAGGCGCATTACCCGCACGAGTTCTTCGCGGCGACCATGACGCTCGACATGGGCAACACCGACAAGCTCAACGAATTCCGCCAGGACGCCAAGAAGCACGGCATCGAGATCGTGCCACCTTGCGTCAACCGCTCGGACGACGTGTTCAACACCCACGACGGCAAGGTGTTCTATGCCATTGGCGCGGTGAAGGGTGTCGGGCAGGCGGTCGCCGAGCACATCATGGCGGCACGCGGCGACCAGCCCTTCACCGACCTCGGCGATTTCGCCGCGCGGGTGGATGCTCGGATCATCAACCGGCGGACGCTGGAGGCCCTGGTGAACGCCGGAGCCTTCGACCAGCTGGTGCCCCGCCGCGAGCAGGCCTTCGCCGCCATCGACTCGATCGTCGCTACGGCGCAGCGCACCAATGCCAACGCCGCCGACGGCATCATGGATATGTTCGCCGCCGATCGGCCGGAGCCCATCGCGCTCAGTCAATCGGTAACGAACTGGCTACCGGCGGAACGACTGGCGCGCGAACACGGCGCCATCGGCTTCCACCTTTCAGGCCATCCACTCGACCAATACGCGGAGCTGTTCGACCGGCTGCGCGTCCAGCCTTATGCCGATTTCGAGCGGGCGGTGAAGGAAGCCGACGCGCGGGCAGGGCGCCTCGCCGGAACGATCGCCACCCGTAACGACCGGCGTACCAAAAAGGGCACGCCGATGGCCATCCTCAGCCTGTCCGACGCCAGCGGCGGCTACGAGGTGATCTCGTTCTCCGAGCAGATCGCCCAGTTCTCCAACATCCTGCAGCCCGGCAAATCCGTGGTGCTGACGGTCGAGGCCGACGAGCGCCCCGACGGCATCAGCCTCAGGTTGATCAACGCCGAGCCGATCGAGGGCCTGGCCGAAAAGATCGGCCGCCGCCTCACGGTGTTCGCCGGCTCGGAGAAATGCCTCGCCCCGATCCGTTCGCAGCTGAAGCCCGGCGGCGAGGGGCAGGTCAGCTTCATCGTCATCCGCGATGCGGGCGCGAAGGAGTACGAGATCGAGCTCAAGGGCGGCTACCGCCTCAGCGCCGAACTCGCCGGCAGCATCAAGGCGATGGATGGCGTGGTGGATGTACGGTTGAACTAGGGTCGCGGGGACCACAGGCCGGCCTGATTGTTGCCCACCCACCAGGCGTTTCCCCCTCTGACGGGGGCGGAGCCACGATGCGGAGGTCGCCTTGCCGTGCGTCGGCGTCCGTCTCGAACTCACCCACCCACCAGCCGTCATCCCGGCGAAGGCCGGGACCCATTGCTCGGACGGTTGATCTGAGCACGACCCCATCCGGTCCATCACAGCAAGGTCGGACAGGCCCGCGCGGGTGGATCGGCCAGAGCACTGGGTCCCGGCCTTCGCCGGGATGACGGCAGGTGGGAGGGGCAAGAGCGAGCACATCGAAATTTCTTATCCCCCCACTCCCCACCCATGCGATTCTTCCACCCATCCGCTGCACCGAAGCGAGATCATGACGAGTGGTTGGTGCGGGGGAGACCGGGTGGGCTGCGGGTCGCTGCAGTTCAGGCGGAAACCATCACGGCAAGGACCGGTTCGCCGGTCAAGCCGCTATCACGCGAGGGTCGCTCGATGC
>NZ_JBFUGO010000008.1:0-223563 GCF_056402875.1 Devosia sp. P3_B2
CCCCCGCGGGGCGGGGGAGGGGGACCAGCGAAGCTGGTGGAGGGGGCGACCCCACGCACGGTCGGCGACGTCGTCGAATACCTGGAAGCGCTGGCGGCAGAGTTGGTCGAGGGCAGGGCCCCTGACGCCGATTGGCACGCGACAAAGTCTGTTCTCGAAACGATAGAGCACGTTATCCGCCCCCGCCTCGCCGCCTCCGGCCCGAACGAGCTCGCCTCCCTCCTCCTCGGCCTTGATGGCAAGTTCATCGCCCCCGGCCCGTCTGGCGCCCCCTCGCGCGGCCGCCTCGACGTGCTCCCCACCGGCCGCAATTTCTACTCCGTCGACATCCGCGCCGTGCCCACCCCCACCGCCTGGGAACTCGGCAAAAAATCCGCCGAGAACCTACTCACCCGCCACTTCCAGGACCACGGCCTCCCGCTCCGCTCGCTCGCGCTCTCCGTCTGGGGCACCGCCAACATGCGCACCGGCGGCGACGATATCGCCCAGGCCCTCGCCTTCATCGGCGCCAAGCCCGTATGGGACCCGTCCTCGCTCCGCATTTCCGGCTACGAGATCATCCCGCTGGCGAAACTCGGCCGCCCCCGGGTCGATGTCACCCTGCGCATCTCCGGCTTCTTCCGCGATGCCTTCCCGGCCCAGATCGCGCTGTTCGACAAGGCCGTCCGCGCCATCGGCGCGCTCGATGAGCCCGAGGACCAGAACCCGATCGCCGCCCGCATGCGCACCGACGCACTGGAGCTGATGAAATCCGGCGCCGATGATCGCACCGCCGCGCTGGGCGCCGGCCACCGCATCTTCGGCTCGAAACCCGGCGCCTATGGCGCAGGCCTGCAGGGCTTGATGGATTCCGGCAACTGGGAGACCAAGGCCAACCTCGCCGAGGCCTTCCTCAATTGGGGCCAGTACGCCTACGGCGCCAACGCCGACGGCGTGCCCGAGCGCGACCGCTTCGCCGCCCGCCTCTCCGACATCGAAGCCGTGGTCCACAACCAGGACAACCGCGAGCATGACCTGCTCGACAGCGACGACTACTACCAGTTCGAGGGCGGCCTCGCCGTCACTGCCGAAACCCTCACCGGCCGGGCCCCCGCGGCCTATCACAACGACCACTCCCGTCCCGACCGCCCGTTGGCCCGCACGCTGGAGGAGGAGATTTCGAAGGTCGTCCGCTCTCGCGTCGTGAACCCCAAATGGATCGATGGCGTGAAACGCCACGGCTACAAAGGCGCTTTCGAGATCATCGCCACGGTCGACTACATGTTCGCCTTCGCCGCCACCACCGGCGCCGTGAAGACCCACCATTTTGACCTCGCGTTCGAAGCCTTCGTCGAAGACGACGCGACGCGTACTTTCATCCAGCTCAACAACCGTTTCGGCTATGACGAGCTGATCGAAAAGTTCAACGAAGCCCGCCGCCGCGGCTTCTGGACACCCAGGTCCAATTCCGCCTACGCCTTCCTCGAGGAGTCCAAATGACCGACCGCGCCCCCAAGAAGACTGACCTGATGAGTGAAGCCGAGCGCGACGCCTATCACGCCGAAAAGATGCGCAAGAAGAAGGAGGCGCGGAACAAGATCCTCGCCACCAAGACTGAGGAACGCGGCCTGCTCATCGTCCACACCGGCAAGGGCAAGGGCAAATCCACCGCCGCGTTCGGCATGGTGTTCCGCGCCATCGGCCACGGCTTCAAGGTCGGCGTGGTACAGTTCGTCAAGGGTGCCTGGTCCACCGGCGAGCGCGACGTGCTCGACAAGTTCCCCGACCAGGTGACCATCAAGGCGATGGGCGAGGGCTTCACCTGGGACACCCAGGACCGCCAGCGCGACCTCGCCGCCGCCCGGGGCGCCTGGGAGATGGCCAAGGAACTCATTGCCGACGAGAGCTACAAGCTCATCCTGCTCGACGAGCTCAACATCGTGCTGCGCTACGATTATCTGCCGCTCGACGAAGTGCTCGAGGTCCTGCGCAACAAGCCGCGCGACACCCACGTCATCGTCACCGGCCGCAATGCCAAGGACGAAATCATCGAATTAGCTGACCTTGTCACCGAAATGACGGAGATCAAGCACCCGTTCCGTGCGGGCGTGAAGGCACAGGCGGGGATCGAGTTCTAGGAGGCGCGCCCTAAGCTCCGAAACGTCCGCCCCGGTGGATGGGCAAACCAGCCCGCTCACTCCAGCCACCGCGTCTCAAACTTCGGGCTCGCATGAATGTGCAGGCTCTTCATCGGCCCGAGCGTCCGGAACTTGTGCGGCGTGTTCGCCGGCACCACCAGAATCTGCCCCGGCCCGGCCTCGATCTCCTCGTCCCCCACCGTGAACACCGCGCGTCCCTCCTCGATGATGAACGTCTCGGGGTAGGGATGCGTATGCAGCCGCGGACCGATGCCCGCCTCGACGCTGTCGTGCAGGATCAGCGTCACATTGGCGTCGCCCCCTTCCCACTCGCCGGAGCGGCGCGTCGGATGCACCGCCCAGTCCTCGCGCTGGTAAACCCGCACCATCAGCACCCTCCCTCAAGGCTCTGCACCAACCGATCCACCACCGGACCCAGCGCACCGATATCGACCGCCGAGTATTCCAGCCGAAACGCCGCATATTGCCCGTCGCACAACGCGATCATCCGCTGGTACAGCACGCGCTGGCCCTGCGTGCCGGAGTAACTGGCCCAGCTCGGCGTCACCGCCTCATATGTGATGGTCCAGCCATCCCCGATCGCGAACGCCTTCGCTGCAGCGACCGCGCTTTCAAAACTGTGCTCGGTGATATTGCCACCCCACACCAGCAGCTTTCTGGCGCCATCGCGGAAGGCGCGGCCATCACCGTTGTCCGCCTCCTTGCCCCACTCGAACCCCGGCGACACGTCGATCGCGTAGCCGAAGCGGGGGTTGCCATAGGTCTCCCACCCAGCGGCAAGCGCCGGGGCAGCGAGGGCGATAAGTATGAAACAAATCAGAGCGCGCATGGCGGCGAGGATTGCCCGCCATGCGCTTGCCTGCAACCTCAAACCCCAAATGCTTTCGCCGTTTCATCAAACGGCGAAATGCCGGGGCGTCAGGCCCCCTTCATCATCACCGCTGCGGCGAGAATGATGAAGGCAACGATCAGAATCCAGAACGCGTAGGCACTGACGAAAGGTATCGCGACGATTGCCCCCAGCAACGCGATAACCGCGATGACGACGGCGACGATGAACATGGTCTGGCTAGGCGCATTGAGAGTCATAGAAGACCTCCTGGGTCATGCACACGAGCAGAAGCTTAGGCGCGCCGCTGAATCGCAGCCATGCCGCGAAGGCGGCTTTGCACAAGTTGTGCGGCGCGCAGCCGCCATGGGTTGCGCGCCGTTGCACCAGCGTCTCAGGCGGTTTTCACCAGCACTGCGACGGCGAGCACGACGAACGCGATCACCATCAGCCAGAACGCCCAACCCACGATCGCGCCGAGCACGCCGAAATAGGCGAGCACGCCGACAATCGCGAGGAGCAGCGCCAGCAGGTACATCACCATGTTGGGAGCATTGAGAGCCATCTTAGCCTCCATGTGCCAAGATGCAGAGCCCGCGGATCGAGCCCGCATCGGCTGCTGAATATGTAGGAATGCGCCCAACCGGCTGCAATAGTTTGAAGTACTTAGGCTTTCACGGGCTGTGCTGGTGCGAAGCGCCGACGGTAGCGCCTCGTTCCTGACGCCGGTGTTTTGGTCTCCCTCCCCCTTGCGGGGCTTCGAGCCGGCCGAAGGTAAAATCGCTCCAGTGGAGCGATTTTAGGGGAGAAGGCCATGAGAGCTATGCTCGAATGGCTTGGACAGGGGTGGGGGGTGGCTCGCACCAGCTCATCGGTGCGCCCCCTCAGACCACCACGATCCCCGAGTGCTTCGCCTTGTTCTCGGGCTCGACATGGATGGTGATCTGCGCCCGCTCCACGGTCTCGCGCAGCTTCGCCTCGATCCCGTCGCAGATCGCGTGCGCCGCCGCGACGCTCATGGCGCCAGGCACCACGAGGTGGAAATCGATGAACGTCATCTTCCCCGCCTGCCGGGTGCGGATGTCATGCGCCTCGATCGCCCCTTCGGCATTGGCCGAGATGATCTCGCGGATCTGGTTGAGCAGCTTGGGCTCCACCGCCACGTCCATCAGCCCGATGACGCTCTGCTTGATCAGCTCCCACCCCGACCAGAGGATCGCGATACCAACCAGCGCCGCGAGAATCGCATCGAGCTGCACCCAGCCGGTTGCCGCCGCCAGCGCCACGCCGATCAGCACGCCGAGCGTGGACACCACGTCCGTCCACAGGTGCCGCCCATCCGCCACCAGGGCCGGCGAGCCTTCCTGCCGGCCCCACCGCATCAGCCAGAACGCCCACCCGGCATTGATCGCCGTGGCCAGCAGGCTCATGCTCAACCCCAGCGGATCGAGCTCGAACGGGCGCGGATGGATGAAGCCGAAATACGCCTCGCGGAAAATCAGCAGTGCCGCGACCGCGATGAAGATGCCGATCACCACGGCCGAGAAATACTCGGCCTTGTAGTACCCATAGGGCAGCGATGCATCCGCCGGCCGTGCCGACAGCCGTACCGCGATCAGCGCCACTACCGACGTTACGAGGTTGACCACGCTCTCGAGCGCGTCCGAGTAGAGCGCGATCGATCCCGTCGACCATGCCGCAAAGCCCTTCAACGCCAGCACCAGGATGCCGATGGCGAGGCTGCCATAGGCGACACGGACGGCGAGGTTGGAAGAGCTGATGGCCATCAACGGCCAATAGACGAGCCGCCTCGCGCTGACAAGCTGCTGTATTTGCAAGTGATTTTCAGAAGCGTTCGCGGGTGATGGGGGAATCGTTTGACCCCTCATGGCCCCCTCACTACAACCCCTTGATAGCGCAGCGTTCCTTGATGGACTGAAACTCACGCTCGGTGCGGTCGACCCAAATCGGGGACCAAATCCGGGGCTGCTGGTTGGTCGAAAGCGAACTCTGCCTTTGTGATAAACAGAGGCGAGAATGGAAAAATCCCTGATCCTGCCGGCTGAGACCGGAATCATGCTGTGCGGCCATGGCAGCCGCAACCAACTCGCCGTCGGCGAGTTCGCCGTGCTGGCCGAGCGCCTGCGCGAGCGGCTACCGGGCGTGCCCGTCGAATACGGCTACCTCGAGTTCGCCAACCCGGTGATTCACCAAGGCCTCGACAAGCTCCGCACCGCCGGCGTCAAGCGGGTCCTCGCCGTCCCAGGCATGCTGTTCGCCGCTGGCCACGCCAAGAACGATATCCCCTCGGTGCTCAACACCTATGCCGCCGGCAAACCGGTTGAGATCACCTACGGCCGCGAACTCGGCGTCGACCTCAAGATGCTGCGCGCCGCCGGCGATCGCATCCAGGAGGCCATCGACTCTTCCCCCAACGACGTTCCGCGCCACGAAACCCTGCTCGTCGTCGTCGGCCGCGGCGCCTCCGATCCCGACGCCAATTCCAACGTCGCGAAAGTCATGCGCCTGCTCTGGGAGGGCATGGGCTTCGGCTGGGGCGAGATCGCCTATTCCGGCGTCACCTTCCCGCTCGTCGCTCCGGCGCTCGATCATGCCGTGAAACTCGGCTACCGCCGCATCATCGTCTTCCCCTACTTCCTGTTCACCGGCGTGCTGGTCAAGCGCATCTACGACGCGGCCAACGAAGCCGCCGCCAAATACCCGCACATCGAGTTCCTCAACGCGCCCTACCTCAACGATCACCCGCTGGTGGTCGAGACCTTCGTCGATCGCATCCAGGAAATGCTGGTCGGGCAGAACCTGATGAACTGCGCCATGTGCAAATACCGCGAGCAGGTGCTGGGCTTCGAAGCCGAAGTCGGCCTCGCGCAGGAAAGCCACCACCACCACGTCGAAGGCATCGGCGGCGGCCTAGAGAACTGCCCCTGCAAGGGCGATTGCGATTCCTCCTGCCGCGACGAAGCCTTCTGCCTGAAGCACGGCCTGCCTTGGACCCCGCTCCCCAGCCATGATCATGATCATGGGCATGACCACAACCACGATCACGCCCACCCGCATGCGCACCCACACACCCACGCGCCGGCCCAACACGCCCTCGTCGCCAACCCTGCTTTCCCGGTGATCCGCCTGGGCGGCAGCCACGATCACGGCTACCCCGAGGATCACGGCCATCACCACGGCGACGGCCCCCATCACCACCATGATCACGCCGATCATCACCACCACCCCTATCCCCACGCCGACCACCCACTCGGGCCAGTGACCCTCCCCAAAATCCCCGGCCGCCTCGCTCGCGAGGACCAGGAGAGCTAATGCCGCTCTTCGATCGCTACATCGCGGTGGATTGGTCGGCGGCGAACACCCCGAAGCGCGGCAAGGACTCGATCTGGATCGGCGAACTCGGCCCCGACGGCCGCGCCCCGAGCGAGAACCCACCAACCCGCTACCTGGCGATGCAGCACATCGCCAGCCGCCTCCTCGCCGCCCGCCAGCGCAGCGAGCGCATCATGCTCGGCTTCGACTTCGTCTTCGGCTACCCCCGCGGCGCCGCGGCAGCCATCGCGCGAGCCACCGGCCGCTCAGACACCTCCCCCCTTGCGGGGGAGGATGGGTGGGGGGGCGATGAGCCCCGATGGCTGCAGTTGTGGTCAACGCTCCACCGCCTTGTGGTGGACGCCCCTGACAACCGCTCCAACCGCTTCCAGCTCGCCGAGTCCCTCAACCTCCGCCTCGCCGACGGCCCGCACTTCTGGGGCCACCCGCACCAGCACAGCTACCCCGGCCTAACCCCGAAGCGCCCCGCCACCGCTTACTCCACCATCCCGGAACGCCGCCTCGCCGAGCGCTATGTCCGCAGCGCCCAGCCGGTTTGGAAACTTACCGGCGTCGGCTCCGTCGGCAGCCAGGCCATGCTCGGCATCGCCCGCCTCGAAGCCCTGCGCAGCGATCCGCGCTTCGCCGCCGACATCGCCGTCTGGCCATTCGAAACCGCCTTCGCCGACAATCTAGCCAAGCCCATCACCATCGTCGAAATCTACCCCTCGCTGTTCCCGGTCACCGATGCCGACGGCCTGCCGCGCGACCGCGCCCAGGTCGAAGTCACCACCGGCCGCTTCGCCGAACTCGACCGCGCCGGCCTCCTCGCCACCGTCCTCAGCCCACCGGCAGGGCTGTCGGGGGAGGAGCGCGAAATCCTCCTCACCGAGGAAGGCTGGATCGCCGGCGCTGGCCACCAAGCGCTGCTCGCCGAGCTGCGGAGCGCCGCATGAGCTACCTCCGCGACCCCGACGCCATCTACATCAAGAGCTTCGCCACCATCGCAGCCGAAGCCGACCTCTCCTCGCTGCCGCCCGAACTCCACCCCGCCGCCATCCGCATGATCCACGCCTGCGGCATGGTCGACCTCGCCGCCGACATCGTCGGCGATCCCTCCGTCGTCGCTGCCGCGCGCCACGCCCTCAACTCCGCCGCCCCCGTCCTCTGCGATTGCGAAATGGTCCGCTCCGGCATCATCCGCCGCCACCTTGCGGAGACCACCGAGCTCGTCCTCACCCTCAACGATCCGTCCGTCCCGGCTCTCGCCAAATCCCTCGGCACCACCCGGTCCGCTGCCGCCGTCGAACTCTGGCGCCCCCGTCTCGAAGGCGCCGTCGTCCTCATCGGCAACGCCCCCACCGCCCTGTTCCACCTCATCGAACTGATCGAAGCAGGCGGCCCGCGCCCCGCCGCCATCATCGCCGCGCCGGTCGGTTTCGTGGGGGCGGCTGAAAGCAAGGCCTTGCTCGCGACCAACGCGCTTTCTATTCCATTCCTCACGGTGCGCGGTCGCCGCGGTGGCTCGGCCATCGCCAGCGCCGCCTTCAATGCCATTTCGAAAGACCTCGCATGACCGCCTGGCTGCACATCATCGGGGTAGGGGAGCGCGGCCCGAGCGAGCTGCCGGCGTCCTACAAGCTGCTGCTCAACTATGCCGACACCGTCATCGGCCCGGCCCGCTTCCTCGCCGATCTCGAGCCCATCACCCGGCCCAATGCCGGCGCTGACCTGTTCAATCCCGAGTTCGTCACCAAGCGCAGCTTCGAGGCCGTCGCCCGCGCCCTCTCCGGCGAGGAACCGGACCATTCGCCGGCCTCCTCCTATGCCGATGGCCGCACCCTGATCGAATGGGAGCCGCCGCTCGAAACCATGATCGAGCAGGTGATGGCGCTGCGCGAAACCCCCACGGTCATCCTCGCCTCGGGCGACCCGATGTGGTTCGGCATCGGCGCCACGCTCACCCGCTATCTGTTGCCGTCCGAGTTCGTCATCCACGCCCACCCCTCCGCCTTCCAACTCGCCGCCGCGCGTCTCCACTGGCCGCTGCAATCTGTGGCGACCATCTCCCTGCATGGCCGCGCCGTCGAAACGCTGCACCCGCACCTCGTCCCCGGCAATCGCATCCTCGCGCTCACCGCCGACCACACCACCGTCGATCTCGCTATCGAGCTCCTCGTCGATCGCGGCTATGGCCGGAGCCTCGTCACCACGCTCGAAAACCTCGGCGGCCCGGACGAGAAGATCACCTCCGACGAGGCCGAGGCCTTCAACACCCGCGAAGTCGATGATTTCTACGTCCTCGCCATTGATTGCGTCCCCGATTTCACTGCCCCGCTGCTGCCCCCGGTCCCCGGCCTGCCCGACGAAACCTTCGTCAACGATGGCCAGCTGACCAAGCGCGAGATCCGCGCCGCCACCCTCGCCAAGCTCGGCCCGTTCCCCGGCGCGCTGCTGTGGGATGTCGGCGCCGGCTCGGGCTCCATCGCTATCGAGTGGATGCGTGCCGCTCGCGACGCCAAGGCCATTGCCTTCGAGCGCGAAGGCGAGCGCCTGCAGATGATCGCGCTGAACGCTGCCGCCCTCGGCGTCCCGCACCTCGAGATCGTCAGCGGCGAGGCGCCCGGCACGTTCGGGCGCACGGCCCCGCCCGACGCCATCTTCATGGGCGGCGATGTCGGCAATGATGATCTGTTCGATGCCTGCTGGAACGCGCTGAAGCCCGGCGGCCGCCTTGTCGCCAATGCCGTCACCCTCGATGCCGAGCATGCGCTCTACTCGCGCCACCTGCAGCTCGGCGGCGAACTCACCCGCATCGAAATCTCCGCGCTCGATCGCGTCGGCGGCCACCGCGCTTTCAAACCGCGCATGGCGGTCACTCAGTGGTCCGTCACCAAGGCGCTGCACGGCCTCGTGGTGACACCGTGACCGGTACCCTCCATCTCGTCGGTGTCGGCCCCGGCGATCCCGAATTGCTGACGCTGAAGGCCGCCCGCCTGCTCGCCTCCATCCCGGTCGTTGCCTACCCCACCACCGGTGAGGACGCCGCGCTCGCGCTCGAAATTGCCGGCCCGCACCTCAATCCCGCCGCCGAGCGCCTCCCCGTCAGCATCCCGATGTCGGTCGAACGCGGCCCGGCCCAGGCCGCCTATGATGCCGCCGCCGAAGCCATCCTCACCCACCTCCGCGCCGGTCGCGATGTCGCCTGGCTCTGCGAGGGCGATCCGCTGTTCTACGGCTCGGCCATGTATCTCGTCGCCCGCGTCGGCGCCCATGCCCCGGTGGCCATCGTCCCAGGCGTCACCTCGCTCACCGCCGCCGCCGCCGCCATTGGCCGCCCGCTCGCTGCCCGCAACGAAATGCTGAAGATCCTCCCCGCCCCCCTCGACGACGCCACCCTCCGCGCCGAGCTAGCCGCCACCCCCGCCGCCGCCATCATCAAGGTCGGCCGCCACTTCGACCGTGTCCGCGCGCTGCTCGCCGAAACCGGCCATGCCGCTGGCGCCATCGTCGTTGAACACGCCACCATGGATCGCCAGCGCATCACCCGCCTCGCCGATTTCGCCCATGACGAGCGGCCCTACTTCTCCACCATCCTCTGCTATCGCGGCGCCGAAGCCTGGGGCAGCGGGGAGAACGCGGCATGACCACCCCCGCCATCATCATCTTCGCCGACACCGGGCTCGATACCGCCACGCGCATCGCCGAGGCGACCGGCGGCGAGATCTACACCTGCGGGCAGGGCGGTGCCGATGCGCTGAAGCTGCTGCCGCGTCTGTTTTCCGAAGGTCGCCCCATCATCGGCGTCTGCGCGGCCGGCATCCTGATCCGCCTGCTCGCCGCCAGCCTTGAGAACAAGCAGAAGGAACCGCCGGTCCTCGCCGTCTCGCTCGGCGGCGGCAGCATCGTGCCGCTGCTCGGTGGCCACCGCGGCGCCAACCGACTGGCGCGCGAGCTCGCCGATGAACTCGGCGGCCACCCCGCCATCACCACGGCGTCCGACAGCAAGTTCCTCCACAGCCTCGACGAGCCGCCCGCGGGGTGGGTGCTCGGTACCCCGCAGGATGCCAAGCCCGCCATGATGGCGCTGCTGCTGGGCGCCAAGCTGCAGATCGAGGGCGAGGCGCCGTTCCTCGCCGAGGCCGGCTATCCGGTCTCTTCGATGGGCGCGGTCAAGGTGCTGGTCACTGAGCAGAAGCTGCGCATCGAGCGCGGCGTCGTCTATCACCCAAAAACCCTCGTCGCCGGTGTAGGCTGCGAGCGCGGGGCGGAAGCCGAGGAGGTCATCGCCCTCATCGATTTCGCCCTCGCCAAGCAGAACCTCGCCCCCGAAAGCCTCGCCGCCCTCGCCTCGATCGACATCAAGGCCGACGAACCCGCGCTGCTCGAGGCCGCTCGCCACTTTAGCGTGCCGCTCCGCCTGTTCTCCGCGGCCGAACTCCTGCAGGAGCGCTACCGCCTCAAGTCCCCTTCCGACTATGTCGAGGAAACGGTAGGCACCCCAAGCGTCGCCGAAGCCTCGGCCTTGAAGGCCGGCCCGCTGGTGGTCGAAAAGCTGAAATCCGAGCGCGCCACCTGCGCCATCGGCAAGGCGCTACACCCCATCGACCCCGCAACCTTCGGTCGCCGCCCCGGCGTGCTTCATCTCGTCGGCATTGGCCCGGGCGAAGCCATCTCTCGGACCGCCGCTTCCGTCAACGCACTCGAGCAGAGCACCGACTGGGTCGGCTACGACCTGTATCTCGATCTCGTCGCCGATCTCCGCCGCGGCCAGGTCGAACACCGTTACGGGCTCGGCGAGGAAGAAACCCGCGTCCGCCACGCCCTCGAACTCGCTGCCGAAGGCAAGGTCGTGTCGCTCATCTGCTCTGGCGACGCGCAGATCTACGCCATGGCCGCGCTCGCCTACGAGCTGCTCGATGCCACCGGCCCGCGAGCCGTCTCCGACGTCGCCCGCCGCGTCAATCTCGAAACCCACCCCGGCGTCTCCGCCTTCCAGGCCGCCTCCGCCGCCGCCGGCGCGCTGATCGGCCACGACTTCTGCTGCATCTCGCTCTCGGACCTCCTCACCCCCCGCGACGACATCCTGAAACGCCTCGATGGCGCCGCCCGCGCCGATTTCGTCACCGCGCTCTACAACCCGCGCTCGCAGCGCCGCACAGACCTGATCGAGGAGACCAAGCGTATCTTCCTCGAATACCGTCCGCCCTCGACCCCGGTCATCATCGGCTCCAACCTCGGCCGCCCCACCGAGCGCGTCCGCGTCGTCGAACTCAGCGAGTTCGATCCAACCGAGATCGACATGCTCACCATCATCATCATCGGCGCCAGCACTTCCCGCACCTTTCAGCGCGGCTCGGGTACCGTCGCCTACACGCCGCGCGGCTACGCGGCCAAGTCCGTCGAAAGCAGCAAATGACCGTCTACTTCATAGGCGCCGGCCCCGGCGCGCCCGACCTCATTACGCTGCGTGGCCAGCGCCTGATCGAGCGCTGCGAAGTCTGCCTCTATGCCGGCTCGCTCGTCCCCGCCGAAATCGTCGCCGCCGCTCCCGCTGGCGCGCTGGTCCGCGACACCGCCCCCATGCATCTCGACGAGATCATTGACGAGATCATCAAAGCCAATGACGTCGGCAAGGATGTGTCGCGCGTCCACTCCGGCGATCCGTCGATCTATGGCGCCGTCGCCGAGCAGATGCGCCGCCTCGACGCCCTCGGCATCCCCTACGAGGTCGTCCCCGGCGTTCCCGCCTTCGCCGGCGCCGCCGCCCGCATCTCCGCCGAACTGACCCTGCCGGAAATCAGTCAGACCATCATCCTCACCCGCACCTCCGGCAAGGCATCCGCCATGCCGGAGTCGGAAAGCCTCGAAATCCTCGGGCTGTCGAAGGCGACACTCTGCATCCACCTGTCGATCCGCAATCTCGGCTACGTCGAAACCGCGCTCACCCCGAACTACGGCGCCGATTGTCCGGTGGTTATCATCTACCGCGCCACCTGGCCGGACGAGGAAGTGATCTTCACCACGCTCTCCGAGATGAAGGCCCGCGTCCGCGAGGAAAAGATCACCCGCACCGCCCTGATCCTCGTCGGCCGCGTCCTGGGCGAAACCCGCTTCCGCGAGTCAAAGCTCTACGACGAGAGCTTCGCCCACGTGCTGCGGAACGCGGGAAAGAAGAAGTCGCGGGCAGGGGCATGACCGCCGATAGGGCCGTGCGGGAAGAGCACCCCTGTCCCCTCCCCGTAAGGGGGAGGCAGACCCTCCCTGTCAGCCGTCGCAGCCTCACGCGCGGTGCAAGTGTAAGCGTCTCCTCCCCCCTTGCGGGGGAGGGACAGGGTGGGGGGTGCGTTTCCCGCACCAGCCCCTCGACCAACCTACCCCAGCTTCAGCGCCGCAATCGCCTGCCCGACTGTCGGCACCTCATGCGCTGGCGGCAGTGCCGGCCGGTCGATCATGAACACCGGCAGCCGCAGCCTGAGCGCTGCCTGCAGCTTGGCCTCCGTCTGCGCCCCGCCCGAGTTCTTGCAGACCAGGTGGGTGATCCCCTGTTCCTGCATCATCTGGAACTCGCCGTTGAAGAAGAACGGCGGCCGCGCCAGGAGCGAGGTGGCATTGACAGGCAGTTCCTTTTCCGGCGGCTCGATCGAGCGCACCACGAAGCTGCAATCGGTGCGCTTGAGGTACGCATCGAGATGTGTGTGCCCCACCGTCAGCAGCGCCCGAGCCCCCTTGGGCAGGCTCGCCGCCGCTTCCTCTGCCGATGCGACGTGCTTCCAGAACGCATATTGCGGCTCGCTCCAGGCCGGCCGGGTCAGCCGCACCAGCTTCAGCTCGGCAAGCTCGGCCGCCCTCACCGCGTTGCGCTTGATCTCCTCGGCATAGGGATGCGTTGCATCCACCAGCCGGTCGAACCGCTCGGTGATGATGTAATTGCCCATCCCGTCGCCACCGCCAAAGCCGCCCACCCTCACCGCGCCTGCGGGCAGCAGCGGATCGCTGGTCCGGCCGGCGAGCGACGTGGTGACGTCGTGGCCCATCTTGGTCAGTTGCCCGGCAAGCTGCCGCGCTTCCTCTGTCCCCCCAAGGATCAGGATCTTCATCGTCTGGTCGCTTTCCCCAAGTCCGGCGCCCTGGCGGCCCGCCGTGGCGCCGCTAGTACCCCCCGGTCTCACGGCGCCGTCCCCACCATAACTGCTAGCCCCAAGATTTTGCAGCACAATCTTCGGGTGGCCAGATGAACGGCCTCGTCATCGCTGCCCCGCGCTCCGGCTCCGGCAAGACCACCATCACGCTCGGCCTCCTCGCCGCCCTCAGGGCGCGCGGCCTAGGCATCGCCCCGGCGAAGACCGGCCCCGACTATATCGACACCACCATCCTCAGCCGTGCCGCCCGTCGCGCCGCCATCAATCTCGATCCCTGGGCCATGTCGCCCGCCCGCCTGCGCCACCTCGCCAGCACCCACGCCGCCGATGCCGATCTCCTCCTCGTCGAGGGCGTCATGGGCCTGTTCGACGGTGCTGCCGACGGCCGCGGCTCCACAGCCGATCTCGCCGCCACCCTCGGCTTGCCCGTGATCCTCGTCCTCGATGCTGAGCGCCAATCCCAGTCGATCGCCGCGCTCGCCCACGGCTTCGCCACCTGGCGTCCCGACGTGAAAGTCGCCGGCCTCATCGTCAACCGCGCCGCGTCCACCCGCCACGAAGCCATGCTCCGCGCTGCGCTCAGCGCCATCGATATCCCGCTCCTCGGCGTCATCCCAAAACGCGAAGCCCTCGGCCTCCCCGACCGCCACCTAGGCCTCGTCCTCCCCGACGAGATCGCCCAGTTCGACAACGTCGTCGCCACCGCCGCTGCAGCGATGGAGGACTACCTCGATCTCAACCTGCTCCTTGCCCTCTCGGCCCCATTGCCTTCTCCCCTTGTGGGAGAAGGTGCCCGAAGGGCGGATGAGGGGTATCCTCCCCCGCGTGGCGAGGGAGCGGGACCAGCGACGCTGGTGGAGGGGGCGGCCACACGGACCAGCCTCCCACCCCTAGGCCAACATGTCGCGATCGCCCGCGACGACGCCTTCGCCTTCCTCTACCCGCATTGGCTCGCCGACTGGCGCGCCGCCGGCGCCAGCCTCAGCTTCTTCTCCCCGCTCGCCGACGAAGCCCCCGACCCATCCGCCGACGCCGTCTTCCTCCCCGGCGGCTATCCCGAGCTCCACGCCGCTCGCCTCGCCAGCGCCCAGAATTTCATGCGCGGCCTGCGTGCTTCTGCCGAAAACTCAGCGCTCATCTACGGAGAGTGCGGGGGCTTCATGGTGCTCGGCGCCACCCTCACCGACAAGTCCGGCGTCACCCACCCGATGTCCAGCCTGCTCCCGCACGAGACCCGCATTGACCGCCCCAAGCGCGTCCTCGGCTACCGCCGCCTGAGCCACCAAAGCCCGCTGCCGTTCCCGCGAGACCTCATCGGTCACGAGTTCCACTACTCGTCCGCCCGCAAAACCCACGGCACGCCGCTCTTCCACGCCACCGACGCCCTCGGCGAAGCGCTTCCGCCGATGGGTCTCATCCAAGGCCGCATCATGGGCTCCTACGCCCACGTCATCGACGTCGATCAGTCCGCCTGAGGCTTGCGGATCATGTACGTATCCATGATCCACCCGTTCCGCGCCTGCGCCTCGCGCCGCTTCACGTCGATCTCGTCCATCACCTCGGACACCTTCCCCGCGACGAGAATCTCGTCCGCCGTCCCCAGGTAGGCGCCCCAGAAGATCTCAGCGTCATCCCCGGCAAACCGCCGGAACACCTGGTGGTTATCCAGCATCACTACGGCGCTCGTCAGCCCATCCGCCTCGCCTTCGCCCACCCGTCGCCCGGTGGTGATGGTCACCGCCTCACCCACCCGGTTCAGCGTCACCTGATGCTGCGCCGCCAGTGCCTGCGGTGCCGAGATGCCGGGAATCACCTCGATGGCGATTTCCCATCCCGCTGCCTGCATGTCCCTGAGTATGCGGAGTGTGCCGTCATAGAGCGTCGGGCAGCCCCAGACGAGGAAGGCGCCAACGCCGTCCTCGGCCAGTTCTGAGAACATCCGGCGATAGGCATCCTCGAGCTTGTCTCGCCATTCCTCGACGCTGGCGCGATAGTCCGGCGTCTCGGCCTTCCGGCGCGAAGGGATGGCGAACTCCACCAGTCGGTATTGGTGGTCGATATACTGCTTCAGTATGGCCAGGCGAATGGTGTTGAGGCCGGCCCTCTCCGCTCCCTTGTCAGGTATGAAAAATACGTCGGCCCGCTCGAAGGCGGAGAGCGCCTGCACGGTGACATATTCCGGGTTGCCGGCCCCGATGCCGATGACGAGGATGGTGCGCATCCCTCCTCCCTATCGGATCGCGGCGTCAGCGGCTAGAACGGCGGGCATGGCAGGATCCCTCATGTTCATGGGCACCGGTTCCGACGTCGGCAAGTCGCTGCTGGTGGCGGGCCTCTGCCGCGCCTATGCCAATCGCGGGCTGCGGGTCGCGCCGTTCAAGCCGCAGAATATGTCCAACAATGCCGCCGTCACTGCCGATGGCGGGGAGATCGGGCGTGCCCAGGCGCTGCAGGCGCGGGCTTCACGCCGCGAGCCGGTCACTGCGATGAACCCGGTGCTGCTGAAGCCCGAGCATGAAACTGGCTCGCAATTGGTCGTGCGTGGGCAGCGTGTTGGATCATACAAGGCACGGGATTATTGGTCGAAAAGACATGAACTTCTGCCAGCTGTGCTCGCCGCGCACCACGAACTCGCCGCCACTGCCGACCTGATCCTGGTCGAAGGCGCCGGCAGTGCCTCCGAGGTGAACCTCCGGCCAGGCGACATCGCCAATTTCGGTTTCGCCCGCGCCGCCGACAAGCCGGTGGTGCTGATCGGCGACATCCAGCGTGGCGGCGTCATCGCCGCCCTGGTCGGCACCTTCGCGGTGATCGATCGGGCAGATGCCGCGCTGATCGCCGCGACGCTGGTCAACAAATTCCAGGGCGATCCAGAATTGTTTGACGGTGGCAAGCAATTCATTGCCGATCGCACCAATGTGCCCTGTCTCGGGCCGATCCCGTTCTTCGCCGACGCGCGAAAACTCCCGGCCGAAGATGCACTCGCGCTCGAGGAACAGCAGACGCCGGGGCAGGGTGCCTACCGCATCGTCGTGCCCCGCCTGCCGCGCATCGCCAATTTCGACGACCTCGATCCACTCCGTCTCGAGCCCGCCGTCAGCCTCGAAATCATCGAGCCCGGCCGTCCGCTGCCCTATGCCGACCTGATCATCATCCCCGGTTCGAAGGCCACCCGCAGCGATCTCGCCGCGCTCCGCGAATACGGCTGGGACATCGATGTCCTCGCCCATCATCGCGCCGGCGCTCGCGTGCTCGGCCTCTGCGGCGGCTTCCAGATGCTGGGCCACACGGTCTTCGACCCTGAAGGCATCGAGGGGGTCGCCGGCACCTCGGCCGGTCTCAACCTGCTCGACATCGACACCGTCCTCGGCCCCACCAAGGAGCTGCGCGTCGAGCACGCCACCTCGGCCCTGACCGGCGATCCGCTCGTCGGCTATCACATGCACATGGGCGTTACCCGCGGCCGGGGCCTCGAAACCCCCTTTGCCCGCATCGGTGATGCCGCCGATGGAGCGGTCAGCGCCGATGGCACGGTTATGGGTACCTACCTCCACGGCCTCTTCGCCGCCGATGCCTTCCGCCGCAACTTCCTCGGCCCCGCCGCCACCGCCACCTCGAGCCTCGCCTACGAGGCCACCATCGACACCACCCTCGATGCCCTCGCCGCGCACCTCGAACGCCATCTCGATCTCGACGCCCTGCTGAGGCTCGCCCGCTGATGCAGGCGCTCCTCGCCCCTCTCGCGCTGCTGATCGAGCGCCTCGCTGGCTACCCCAATAGCCTCGTCGCCCGCATTGGCCACCCGGTGATCTGGATCGGCAAGCTGATCTCGCTGCTCGATCTCCGCCTCAACCGCGACGCCAACCGCCGCGGCAAGGGCGTCCTCGCACTCATCATCCTGCTGGCGGTCAGCGGCATCCTCGCCGGCCTCGTCGCCTGGCTCTGCCGCCTCATCCCCTTCGGCTTCATCCTCGAAGCCATCCTCGCTTCGACCTTCCTCGCCCAAAAAGCTCTCGGCGACGCCGTGCGCACCGTCGCCACCGCGCTCCGCCGCAGCCTCCCCGAAGGCCGCGCCGCCGTCAGCCACATTGTCGGCCGCGATCCGCAATCCCTCGATGAGGCCGGCGTCGCCCGCGCCGCCATCGAGTCGCTCGCCGAATCCACGTCCGATGCTGTCGTCGCCCCGCTGTTCTGGCTGCTGCTGCTCGGGCTGCCCGGCATCGCGCTCTACAAGGCGGTCAACACCGCCGACTCGATGATCGGCCACAAGACCGAGCGCCACCTCGAGTTCGGCTGGGCCAGCGCCCGCTTCGATGATCTCTTGAATCTGATCCCCGCACGGCTCACCGCCCTGCTGATCGCCGGCGCGAGCTTCTTCGTCAAAGGCGCACACCCGGAGCTCGCCTGGTCCACTGCCCTCCGCGATGCGAAGAAGCACGAAAGCCCCAACGCCGGCTGGCCCGAAGCCGCCATGGCCGGAGCGCTGGGCTTTCGGCTCGGTGGGCCGCGCAGCTATGACGGCGAGGTGGTGGAACTCCCGAGTTTCGGCGATGGTCGGGCGGAACTGATTGCTGATGATGTCGATCGCTCGCTGAAACTCTACGCGATGACGCTGAACCTGACGCTGGTTGTGACGGTGCTGATTGCCCTGGTCCTGTGGCGACTGGCTTAGCGGACGCGACCCTGCTTTTCGTCCCCACCCTCCGGCTTCATTCCCGCGTAGGCGGGAACCCAGCGGGATATCTCATCGTCGACTGAGCTCGGAAGCATCCCACTAGGTTCCCGCCTTCGCGGGAATGACACCGAGTGTGAGGGCAGCATCCGCTGGCTACTTCAAGCCTCATACCCCCGCCGCGCCATCACTTCCGCCTCCGGCGCCACTCCCTTCAGCACCATCGGCAACCCGGCCACCACGAAATACGCATCGTCGCAGATCTCGGCCAATCGCTGGTGCGCCGAACCCGCTAGATCCCTGAACATCCGTGCCATCGCGTTGTCCGGCACGATCCCCAGCCCCACCTCGTTCGACACGAGGATCACCTGGGCACTCGTCGTCGCCGCCAGTGTCGCCAGCAACTCGTCCACTGCCGCCGCCACGTTCTCGTTGGCGACGATCAGGTTGGTGATCCATAGCGTCAGGCAATCGACGAGGATCACGTCGTGCACCTTGGCCGCACTGGCGATAGCAGCGCTGAGCCGCAACGGCTCCTCGATCGTGGCAAACGCCTGCGCGCGCTGCTGCTGGTGGCTCTGCACCCGGTCGCGCATCTCTGCGTCCAGCGCTTCGGCCGTAGCGAGATAGGCCGGCCGCTCTCCCGCTCGCATCGCCAGCCGTTCGGCAAATCCGGTCTTGCCCGAGCGCGCCCCGCCCAGCACCAGCACATGACCCATTTCTTGCCTCCTTGCCCTTCGCGCCGCATGAAGGAATGCGCGTTTCCGACGCTTCGATCCATCAGCGCCGGACTTTTGTCCGCATGCGAGCCATGCGGCAAGCGGCCTTTCCAGTCGCGCTCCCATGCTTATTCTACTTTCGTCTGAAAACCTTTGGCATTAAGGTCCGCGCCGGACTCGGGGGGCTCCTGGGTCGGCAAGCCAACAATCGTGGCAGGGAGTGCGCGTTCGGTGCCTAGGTACTATCTCGGGGTGGATGGTGGTGGCACCAACTGCCGTATCCGCCTCGCCAACGAGAATCTCGAGACCCTCGCCGATGCCGCCGGTGGTCGTTCGAACCTGCAGATCGAGGCCGGCGACCCGGCTTTCCGCTCCATCACCGAGGGCACCAAAGAGGTGTTCAAGAAGGCCGGCGTCGACATTGCCGAAGCCGCCAACACCTATGCCTGCTTCGGCATGGCGGGTGGCCGCCTGCCGTCGGCGCGCGAGGCCTTCGAGCAGCGCCCGTGGCCCTTCGCCAACGTCAAGGTTTACGACGACATCGATATCGCCCGTGCCGGCGCCCATGGCGGCGCCGATGGCGCGGTGATCATTGTCGGCACCGGCTCCGCTGCCATGGCCATCGTCAATGGCCAGCGCCACCAGTGCGGCGGCTGGGGCTTCCAGATCGGCGACCAGATGTCGGGCGCCATCCTCGGCCGCGAACTGGTGCGCCGTGCCGTGGAAGCGACCGATGGCCTCGTCTCCGGCTCACCGCTCACCGAAGCCGTGATTGCGAAGCTCGGCGGTAGTATCGACGCGGTGATGGATTGGTCGTTCCCGCAGGATCCGCGCGGCCCGATGCCCGCCGGCGATGGTGCGCCCTCGACGTTGCTCGGCCGCGCCCCGGCCGAATTCGGGGCATTGATCCCGATGTTTTTCGACTACTATGAGCAGGGCGACCCGGTGGCCAAGGAGCTGATGGAGCTCGAGCTGAGCTACATCGACACCTATGTCCGCTGGTTCAAGGCGCGCGGCGTCACCCGGATGGCCGCCGTCGGTGGCTTCGGTACCCGGCTTTATCCGCTGATGATCGAGCGCCACGGCGATTTCATCGTCCGCCCCGTCGACGAGCCGCTTCACGGCGCCGTCATCCTTGCCAAGCAGAACTTCGCCTGAGTTGCCATGAACTATCTCGATAGGAGCCTGAAGAGCGTGTCCAGCCGTATCATCCCGGTCCAGCCCTTCGATTATGTGGTGTTCGGCGCAACGGGCGACCTCACCAAGCGCAAGCTCATCCCGGCGCTCTACCATCGCTTCAAGGATGGCCAGTTCGACGAACACAGCCGCATAATCGGCGTGTCGCGCACCAAGCTGACCGATGCCGAGTTCCAGAAGCTCGCCCGCGAGTCCATCGAAGCCTTCGTCGAGAAGGACTACCAGGACAAGAAGACCATCGATCGCTTCATCGGTGCCTTCTCGTACGTCCCCAACGACGTCACCGACGAGGCCCACTGGGGCGATCTGTCGAAGAACCTGCGTGACGACCCGAAGGTCGTCCGTGCCTTCTACCTCGCCATCGCGCCAGACCTGTTCGGGCCGACCTGCGAGTACATCCTCAAGAAGGGCTATTACCGCCGCGACGCCCGCGTGGTGATTGAAAAGCCGCTCGGCCACGACCTCGCCTCGTCGATCGAGATCAACGACGAAGTGTCCAAGATCTTCAAGGAAGATCAGGTCTACCGGATCGACCACTACCTCGGCAAAGAGACGGTACAGAACCTCTTGGCGCTGCGCTTCGCCAACATCCTGTTCGAGCCGATCTGGAACTCCGCCCATATCGACCACGTGCAGATCACCGTCGCCGAGTCGGTTGGCGCGGGCACCCGCGGCTACTACGACGAGTCCGGCGCGCTGCGTGACATGGTGCAGAACCACATCATCCAGCTGCTCTGCCTCGTCGCCATGGAGCCCCCTGCGTCTGACGCCGCCAACGCGCTGCGCGACGAAAAGCTGAAGGTGCTGCGCTCGCTGAAGCCGGTTGCCGGCGCCGATGTCGGCCGCGTCACCGTGCGCGGCCAGTATCGCGGCGGCAGCGTCGACGGGTCCGCCGTCGCCAGCTACCAGGACGAGCTGCCCGAGGACAAGAAGGGCTCGCGCACCGAGACCTTCGTCGCCATCAAGGCCGAGATCGAGAACTGGCGCTGGTCCGGCGTGCCGTTCTATATCCGCACCGGCAAGCGGCTGGTCTCGCGCGCGTCCGAGATCGTCATCCAGTTCCGCAACATCCCGCACTCGATGTTCGATCACGCCCAGGGCGCGCCCAAGCCCAACCGGCTGGTCATCCGCATCCAGCCCGATGAAGGCGTAAAACTGTTCCTGATGATCAAGGATCCGGGCCCGGGCGGCATGCGCCTGCGCGAGGTGCCGCTCAACCTGAGCTTCGCCGAAGCCTTCCAGGAGCGCACGCCCGAGGCCTACGAGCGCCTGCTGCTCGACGTCATCCGTGGCTCGCAGACGCTGTTCATGCGCCGCGACGAGCTCGAGGCGGCCTGGCAGTGGATCGATCCGATCCGCAACGGCTGGGACCTCGCAAGCGACGCGCCGCAGACCTATACTGCCGGCACATGGGGCCCCACCGGCGCCATCGCGCTGATCGAGCGCGACGGCCGCACCTGGCATGAGGAAGGCCATTGAACGCGACCCGGCGCAGCTTCGGCACCAAGGAAGACCTGGCGCTGGCGCTCGCCGAAACCGTCGCTGAGCACCTGAACGACGGCATCGAGGCGCGCGGCCAGGCCGTGCTCGCCGTCTCCGGCGGCTCGACCCCGGCGCGGTTCTTCTCGGTGCTCGGGCGGCGGAAGGACATCGACTGGTCGAGGGTCACCGTCACCCTGGTCGATGAACGCTGGGTGGACGAGACCAGCAACCGCTCCAACGCGCTCTTGGTCAACGAGAAGCTGCTGCAGGGGCCGGCCGCGTCGGCGCATTTCGTGCCGCTCTATTCCGGCGGCGACGAGCCGGACGGCCCGGCCATCGCCCGCACCAACATCGCCATCAACGCCCTGCCGACGCCGTTCGACGCGGTGATCCTCGGCATGGGCAATGACGGCCACACTGCATCGTTCTTTCCCGGCGGCGACAACCTCGCTGCGGCGCTGACCGGCGAGGGGCCGGCCCTCGCCATCCGGGCGCCTGGGGCAGGGGAGCCCCGGGTGACGCTGGTCCTGAAGCGCCTTCTCGACGCGTCGGGCCTCTATCTGCATATCGAGGGGGAGGAAAAGCTGGCGACGCTGGAGCAGGCTGCGGCGGAAGGTCCCGTTGAGGACATGCCGATCAGGTCTATTCTCAGACAAAGCCAGACACCGCTGACTATCTTCTGGAGCCCCTAGAGACTGCTAGGGCTCCCCCAAGGAGCATGAGATGTCCGTCGTCAAGATCGTCCAGGAAGTCACCGACCGCATCGCGGCCCGGAGTGCCGGCTCACGCCGCGAATATCTCGAGCGCATCGACGCGGCGCGCGGCCAGGGCGTCAACCGCTCGGTGCTCGCGTGCGGCAATCTCGCCCACGGCTTCGCCGCCTGCTCGCCTTCCGACAAGGCAAAGCTCGCCGGTTCGAAGGCGCTGAACCTCGGCATCGTCACATCCTACAACGACATGCTGAGCGCCCATCAGCCCTACGCAACCTATCCCGACATCATCAAGGACGCAGCCCGCTCCATCGGCCAGACCGCCCAGGTCGCCGGCGGCGTGCCCGCGATGTGCGACGGCGTCACCCAGGGCCAGCCCGGCATGGACCTCAGCCTGTTCAGCCGCGACGTCATCGCCATGTCGACCGCCATCGCGCTCAGCCACAACATGTTCGATGCCGCGGTCTATCTCGGCATCTGCGACAAGATCGTCCCCGGCCTGATGATCGGCGCGCTGACCTTCGGGCACCTGCCCGCCGTGTTCGTCCCCGCCGGCCCGATGCCCACTGGCATCTCCAATGACGAGAAGGCCAAGGTCCGCCAGCTCTATGCCGAGGGCAAGGTCGGTCGCGCCGAACTGCTCGAGAGCGAGGCCAAGTCCTACCACTCGCCCGGCACCTGCACCTTCTACGGCACCGCAAACTCCAACCAGATGCTGATGGAGATCATGGGCCTGCATTTGCCGGGCGCCAGCTTCGTCAACCCCAACACTCCGTTGCGCGAAGCGCTGACCCGCGAAGCCACCAAGCGCGCCCTGTCGCTCACCGCCGAGGGCAACGACTACACGCCGATCGGCCACGTCGTCGACGAGAAGGCCATCGTCAACGGCCTCGTCGGGCTGCTTGCGACAGGTGGTTCCACCAACCACACCATGCACCTCGTCGCCATCGCCGCGGCGGCCGGCCTCAAGGTCACCTGGGAGGATATGTCCGAGCTTTCCGGCGCCGTCCCGCTGCTCGCCCGCGTCTATCCCAACGGCATCGCCGACGTGAACCACTTCCACGCCGCCGGCGGCATGGGTTTCCTCATCCGCGAACTGCTCGAAGCCGGGTACCTGCACGAAGACGTCAAGACCGTGTGGGGCCAGGGCCTCTCGGGTTACACCGTCGAAGCCAAGCTGATCGAGGACAAGCTCGCCTTCGAGCCCTCGCCGGCCGTCTCCGGCGACCCCAAGGTGCTCGCCCCGGTCAAGGACGCCTTCTCCGCCAATGGCGGTCTCAAGGTGCTCTCGGGCAACCTTGGCAAGTCGGTGATCAAGGTCTCGGCCGTGAAGCCCGAGAACCGCGTCGTCGAAGCAAAGGCTCGCGTCTTCCACACGCAGGAGGGCATGCAGGCCGCCTTCAAGAACGGCGAGCTCAACGGCGACGTCATCGCCGTGGTTCGGTTCCAGGGCCCCAAGTCCGTCGGCATGCCCGAGCTCCACAAGCTCACCCCGCAGCTCGGCATCCTGCAGGACCGCGGCCATAAGGTTGCGCTGGTCACCGACGGCCGCATGTCGGGCGCCTCGGGCAAGATTCCTGCCGCCATCCACATGACCCCCGAAGCCAGCGACGGCGGCGCCATCGCCAAGATCCGCGACGGCGACCTGATCCGCCTCGACGCCAACGAAGGCACGTTGACCTTCATCGGCGACGAACGCGAATTCCTCTCCCGCACCCCGGCGACCGAGGATTTGCGCCGCGAGCACTACGGCATGGGCCGCGAGCTCTTCGCCGGCTTCCGCGCCCTGGTGGGCACGGCGGATCGCGGCGCGAGCGTCTTCGGCTAGTTTGGCCGCTTGCCGGCGCGCGCCTCGGAAACCTTGATCCCCACGGGCTCGACATGTGTCGGGTCCCAGCCGATCTTGACGTTGGCATCCCAGTCGGCGTTCTCGATCGCCTGTTCCAGTCCTCCGAGCAGATGCTGGGGCACGCCCCAGCGGACGCCGGTCGCTACGCCGGCCGCCCGCGCCGCCGCTGCCAGCTGCAGCAGGTAGGATTTGCGCGAGTTGAGCGGGTTGTCGTCATCGAGCAGGTCCACCGCCAGCGCCTCGGGCGTCCCGTCCTTGCCGGTGACATTGTGGAACCCGTATTTCAGCTTCGAGTTGCCCGCGTTGAACGCCTTGAGCTGATCCTCCTGCGAACGCCACGCGTCCTGGATGCGCGGCCTGAGCCCTGCTGCCTCCAGCGTCTCGATCACCCGCCGCAGTCGAGCCGCGAATGCCGGATAAAGCTGCTTGAGCCGCTCGACGTTGCGCGCCCGACGCTTGCTGTCTTCCATGAACCTGTCCCTTCCCCTGTTCGAGGGAGAGGATAGGGCTGGCCGAAACTGCGGGGATTAGTCGGCGCCCTTAAGTACCATCACGCACGAAGCGGCCCCTCCGGCCGGAAGAATGGGGGAGCCATGATGCAGGGCGGGAACCCGTCTCCGCCATTCCCCCAAGCCCGGGAATCTCGTACCCATCGGTCGACGCTCCTTCACTGGGGCAGGGGAGGGGAACTTGATCCGCCGGACCACCCGCATCGCCGTCATCCTGGCCGCCACAGCGCTCGCCGCCTGCTCCTCCATCCCCATCGGCACCGCCAGCAAGCTCCGCGGCCTCGACTATCTCAATGACGACGTCGCCAGCCTGCTCCTCGCCTTCGATCTGCCCCCGGCCCTCGAGCCGGTCCCGGACGGCTCCACGCTCAGCTTCGACATCACCACCCCAGCCAGCGGCGAGCGCCACATCAAGGCGACCCTGGTCGCCGCCGACGCCGCCGAACTCGCCGGCACGCTGCCGCCCCCCAGCGGCGAGCGCAACTACTACCTGTTCGGCTTTTCTGACCCCGACAAGCAGGCGATCCGCGAAGCCCAGGCCTGGACAAAAACCCTGCCGCAGGGCAACAACGCCCTCTCCGTTTCGCTGTCGCCAAAGTTCTGCCGAACCGAAGCGATCGATCCCGCCAAGACCACCGTCTCCGCCCTCATCGCCCTCCCTGGCGCCACCGCCCTCGCCCCGCTCCTCAGCAACCAGCCCCTGTCCACGGTTCTCACCGGCGCCCCTATCAAGGACATCCCACCCTGCGCCGGTCACTCTGGGTAGGGCAAACGGCAGCAGGTGATCGCTATGCTGGTTGTGCGTGTCGGTCAGCACGAGATGTGAAACCCAGGGCGCGACAAAGCGCTCGCCATCTGGCCACGAGCGGACGTCTCCAGCCCGCCTAAAACCCGCCGCCGGTCTTGAACCCGCCGGTCGTGCGGTTGCCGCTGGAGCCCGTGCGCGGCCGCGAGAACCCGCCGCCGCCGCTGCTCGAGCCACCGCCGCCAAACCCGCCGCCGCCCGTTGGCAGGCGGCCCCAGCCTCCGCCGAACCCGCCATCCCGGCGTCCGCCCGAAGGCCCGCCGCCAAAGCTCGAATCCGGCCACTGGAAGCCGCCGCTATTGCCGCCCCACGGCGAGTCCTGCTGCTGCTGCCGCGGCTCGACGCCGCCCGTCCAGTTCTGGCTCCGCCGCCACTGGCCCCAGTAGTCTGCGGCAGTAATGCCGCCGCGCAGGAAATCGTTGAGCAGGTCCCCGACCAGCTTGTCCTCGCGGAAGGTCGAGCGCGGGTTGTCGAAGTTCTGCTTCTTGAACTCGTACTGGATGTCCTCGAGCTCGCGCCGCCGCGCCGCCAGCGTTTTCAGCCGGCTCTTCTGCTCGCGGCTGTCGCCGTCTTCCTCGCTGGCGCGCTGTCGGGTCTCGTCGATCTGCTTGACGATCGTGTCGTCCTGCCCGGTCTCGGTGGCGCGCGCCTCCGCCAGCAGCGTCTTGATATCCTCCCGGCCCAGCGCCTCCGCCAGCCCGCTCACTGCCGAGCTGAACGCCGGGTCGCTCCCCTGCGCCAGTTCGCGCTGCTCGCGCGCCTGTTCGTCGCGCTTGTCCTCGGCCGCCACCATCTCCTGGTCGATGGCCGCGATCCGCGCTTGCGCCTTCTCCAGCAGCTCGCGCGTCGGCTTGCCGCCGGCCGCATCCACCGCCGCCTTCTCGAGCCGGGTGACCTCGTCCACTGCCGCCTGCGCTATCTGCTGCTGCCGCTCGGCATGCTCTCGCAGCCGCAGCGGGATTTCGTTCAGCATGGCGAAGTTCACCCGCGCCTCGGGGAACCCGACCAGCCGCGCGATCAGGCTGTCGAAATACTGGATGAGGTTGTTTTCGCGATAGTTCTTGGTGCCGAAGCCGCGTTCCCACAGGTACATGAACAGCGGGTCGTCGCGATAGGGTCGCCCCTTCTGCTCCCGATCGGCTTCCGCCTGCTGCGTCTTGCGGATGCTCTCGCCGGCGACCTGCGCCAGCTGCTCGGCCGCCTTGCGCTTCTCGGCGTATTCAGGGTTCTTCACTGCCTCGACCGACACCTTGTTGGCCAGCACCTTCAGCTCGCCCTGCGCCTTCTCGGCCGCCGCGGCCTGCTCGGCGCGTTCCTTGGCCAGCGCCGCAATCTGCGCATCGAGCCCCTTGAGCTCGCCCTCCGTCGCATCGAGGTCGGCGCCGTGCTTGCTCAGCAATTCACGCGCCTTCAGCTCGGCCTGGCTCAGCCGCCCGGTCAGCGTCGCCTGCACCGACGGGTCGAGCCGCACCTCGGCCAGCTGCCTGAGCAGTTCGCTCTCGGTTTCCTTGAACTTGGTGACGAGTTCGGCCGAGCGCGCCAGGCGCTTGGCGATCTCATCCTCCTCGCGGCGGATGTCGCGCAGCGCCTCGTCCAGCGAACGCAGGGCCTCGGGTCCGGAAAGGCTCATGGCGCTACCACCGCGTTACTGCCCCGCCCAGAACCGGCATCACGTAATCCGGCTCCAAGAACCCATACTCCTTCAACCCCAGCACGTTGCGCTGCAGGATGCCGTCATCCTTCTTGTCGCTCTCCACCGCGCGATAGGTGCTCTCCGGCACCCGCACGCCCCAGATTGCGACATTCTCGGTCTGGCCGTTCTCCTCGTTGGAGATCGGCAGCGTCAGCGGCTTGCCGTCATCGTCGATCGCCTCGACCACGACATAATAGTTGGTCGCCGCCGTGTTGATCTCGGGGAAGGTCCAGAACCCGGTCTTCTGGTCGGGCCGGTTGACGATCTTGAGCTGGTATTCCTGCCGGATTTGGTCGCGCAGCCCGGTGAGCGAGGCGATCGCCTGCTCGGCGCCGGTCCGGTTGCCCTCGGCCGCCGCGGTCTTGCCGCGGGCGCGCATCTCCTCGGCCTCGCCGACCGCCTGCTGCACCTTGGTCTCGTCGAAGATCGTCTGGTACAGCGCATCCATCTCAGCCGGCAGCTTCTCGCTGAGCTCGATCCGCGCACCCTCGATCTGCGCCTGCTGGTAGGGCTTGTAGGCGAAGAAATAGCCGCCGAGCCCGATCACCAGGATCAGCGTGATGGCCAGCGCCGCCGGCCCCCATTTCTTCCGCCCGACATAGAGCTTGGCGAGGCTCACCCCGAGGCTCGGCTTGGGCGGCGTGTAGACGAAGCGGCTCTCGTCGAGCGCCTTCACCCCCTCGGCGAGCACCGCGTCGGTCACCTCGATGCCCTGCTGGTGATAGATGTCGCGCAGCTTCTCGATCAGTTGCTTCTCGCGGGCATCGCCCGCGAGTTCGCGCTCGACGAGGTCCTGTCGGTGACGGAGCGTGTCGACCACGTCCATCGCCAGCATCACTTCGTCGAGCGGGGCCTTCTCGGCGGTCGCCGTAGTCGTGCTCATCTGCTGCGAGCCTGCGGTTCCCCGGCCTAGTTCTTGGTTTCGAGCAACAGCGCGTTGCCGTCGGCCGCGAGTTGCGCCAGGCGGCGCTTGCCGTCTTCCACGGCATCGCGGATTTCGGCCGAATTCTTGGTCGCCTGGTCGCGCATCTCGTTGATGATGACCCGCGATTTCTCCTGGAACGTCACCACCGAGTCGACCAGCTTCTTGACCGCATCGGCGCGGATCGTCGGGCCGTAGCCGGCCTTCACCGCCGCCTCGCCAACGCGGTCGCCGATCTCCGAGAGCGTCTCGAGGCTCTTGGACATGCCTTCCTTCATGGCGTTCAGCGTCTCGGTCGATTCATGCAAGCCGAACAGGCCAGTGAACGAGGCCGACAGCGCCGTGAACACCGTCTCGTTGGTCGAAAAGAACGAAATCGCCTGCTGGTACACCCGCTCCTTGGCCTGCGTCGTCTGCATCAGCCGCGCCATCACCACTTCCGACGTCGAGTAGGAGATGGTGAGGTTGTCCGAGAGGTCCTTGGCGATCTGGTAGCGGCGCTCCTCATTCTGCAGGTCGCGCAGCTTCTCGTCGCGGTCCATTTCGAGCTTCGCCCGGTCCGCCGGCGTGCCGGTGGTGAACGCTGCGAGTGCATCGCTCGAGGCGCTCAGCGTGGCTTTCCTCTCGTCGAGCTTCTTGGTGGCGATATCGAGCAACTCGAGCGCCATCACTTCGGCCTGCTTCAGCGCGCCGCGGAAATCGCGATACGCCTCGAGAATGGTGTGCTCGCGGTCGACCTGGTTCTTGGTCTCCTTGGAGACGTCGAGATAGGTGTCGCGGATCTTGTCGAAACGGGTGGCGATATCGCCACGGCTGACCTTCATCCAGACGTTGGAAACGCGCTCCATCAGGTCGAGCTTGCCGTCGTCGAGCTGGTCCACCAGCCCCTTGGCGTCGTCGCGGATGGAGTTGAAGCCGTTGGTGATGTCCTCGTAGCGCTCGCCGACATTCATCGCCGCGACCTGGCTGCGCACCACCTCGTTGAAGGCGCTCGCCTGCGTCAGCGTGCGGCCGATGAGGATGACCTTGTTCTCGTCGAGGTCGGTAATCTCGTTCAACAGCCCGGTGATCGGCTGTTCGGCGGACTGCTCAGGCCAAATGCCGAGCTGCTTGATCGCCCCCATCGCCTTGTCGAGATACTGCAGGGGCTTTTCCATCACTTCAGTGGCCATTTGGATGCGTTCCCTCTATCGGTCACCTTGAGGTGACATGATTCACGTTCCCGGCGTCAGTTGCCAATGTTGCTTATATCGGCGCCGCCTATTTTGCGCGATATGGTGCTTAAAAGCCTCACGAAAAGGGCCTTGCACCAAGATTGCGGCAACCGTTGCAGTGGTGCCGCGGTTGTGGCTTCAGGCATCGCGCGCTAGCTAAGTATTACAGCATCGGTACGAGGGAATGACGGCATGGAATTCGGCGGCAAGTACCTCGTTTCGGCGCCACGGCAGGCTGTCTGGAAGGCGCTGAACGACACCCAGGTGCTGAAGGCCACTATCCCCGGCTGCCGCCGCATCGACTGGACCGGCGAGACCACGCTGGGGCTCGAGATCGAGGTCAATCTCGGCCTCATGCAGCCCGTCTTTTCTGGCGACCTGGAACTCCGCGACATCATCCCGGCCGAACGCTACACCCTCGCCGGCAAGGGCCGCGGCGGCCTCCTCGGCAAGGCCGAAGCCGCCGCCGACATCGTCCTCACCGACGCCGGCCACGACACCCAGCTGGTCTTTGTCGCCAATGGCGGCGCCGACGGCGGCATCATGAAGTTCGGCAAGGCCCTCATCGGCTCCTCCGCCCAAAAAGTCATCGACGGCTTCTTCGAACGGTTTGGCGAGGCGATGGGGGTAGAGGTAAAGCCGATCACCGCGTGATGCTCCCCTGAGCTCCCCACCCACCGGCGTCATCCCCGCGAAGGCGGGGACCCGGTGCGGTCTTTCAACTTCCGGTGGCGTTGCAGCATCTCACTAGGTTCCAGCCTTCGCGGGAATGACGTCGGTGGGATGCTATTGGCCCAACACAGAGCCGCACAGCCGCCGTCGCGCCCGCGCGTAAACCCTCGCATCACGAATTTTGCCCACTTGGTCAAAATCTGCACAGCCCCCTCTTGCAGAGCGTCGGTTTGCAGGATTGTATTCCTTCCCAACGCGCCGGGCTGTCAGGGCGGCATGTGCCGTTGCCGGACGCGACACAGGGAGACTGATCCATGAACTTTTTTTCGAAGCGCATCAGTGCGCTCGCCGCGGGCGTGGCGATGTCGGTTCTCGCAGCCGGTGCTGCCCTTGCCGATCCGGCGATCATCTACGATCTGGGTGGTAAGTTCGACAAATCCTTCAACGAAGCGGCCTTCAACGGCGCCGAAGCCTGGAAGAAGGAAACCGGTGGTTCTTACGTCGATCTCGAGCTGAAGGACGACGCGCAGCGCGAGCAGGCTCTCCGCCGCTTCGCTTCGCAGGGTGCCAACCCGATCGTCATGGCCGGCTTCTCGTGGGGCACCGCGCTTGGCACCGTCGCCGCTGAATTTCCCGATACCAACTTCGTCGTGATCGATGCCGTCGTCGATGCGCCGAACGTGCAGTCGATCATCTTCGACGAGCACACCGGCTCGTTCCTCGTCGGCGCCATCGCAGCGCTGAAGTCGACCACCGGCACCGTGGGCTTCGTGGGCGGCATGGACGTGCCGATCATCCACAAGTTCTACTGCGGCTATGCCCAGGGCGCCAAGGCCGCGAAGGCCGACGTCAAGCTGATCGAAAACTACACCGGCACTACCCCGGCCGCCTGGAACGACCCGGTCACCGCCGGTGAGCTCACCAAGGCCCAGTTCGATGCCGGTGCCGACGTGGTGTTCGCGGCAGCGGGCGGCTCGGGCCTCGGCGTGCTGCAGGCCGCTGCCGACGCGGGCAAGCTCTCGATCGGCGTCGACAGCAACCAGAACTACCTGCACCCCGGTTCGGTCCTGACCTCGATGCTGAAGCGCGTCGACGTCGCCGTCACCACCGCGATGAAGGAAGCCGGCGACGACGCTACCTTCAAGCCCGGCATCACCGTCATGGGCCTCGCCCAGAACGGCGTCGGCTATGCGCTCGACGATAACAACAAGGCGCTGATCACCGACGACATCAAGACCAAGGTCGACGACTTCTCGGCCAAGATCCAGTCGGGCGAGATCAAGGTGCACGACTACACCACCGACTCGACCTGCCCGGGCGTCTGACCCTTGGTCGAACCTGGCACCCCCATGGGTGATCAATCAGCGCAGCGGCCCGAAAGGGCCGTTGCGTCTTCGGCCGCCTCCGATTTCGCCATCGAGCTGATCAAGATCAACAAGCGGTTCGGGCCGGTCCACGCCAACAAGGACATCGACCTGTCGATCCGCCGCGGCTCGGTCCACGGCATCGTCGGCGAAAACGGCGCCGGCAAGTCGACGCTGATGTCGATCCTCTACGGCTTCTACCACGCCGATAGCGGCGAGATCCGCGTCAACGGCACCCCCCACGCCATCACCGACAGCCGCCACGCTTTGGCGCTCGGCATCGGCATGGTCCACCAGCACTTCATGCTGGTCGACAATTTCTCCATCCTCGAAAACGTCGTGCTCGGCGCCGAGGACAATGCGCTGCTCGGCCCCAGCCTCGAGCGCGCCCGCAAGGAACTGACCCGCCTCGCCAAGGAGTACCGCCTCGACGTCAATCCTGATGCGATCATCGAGGATGTCTCGGTGGGCACCCAGCAGCGCGTCGAAATCCTGAAGGCCCTCTATCGCGGCGCCGACGTGCTGATCCTCGATGAGCCGACAGGCGTCCTCACCCCGTCCGAGGCCGACGACCTGTTCCGCGTGCTGCGCGAGCTGCGCGACCAGGGCAAGACCATCATCCTGATCACGCACAAGCTGCGCGAGATCATGGCCATCACCGACTATGTCTCGGTCATGCGCCAGGGCGCCATCGTCGAGACCCTGAAGACCTCCGATACCAATCCCGAACAACTCGCCGAGCTGATGGTCGGCCGCCGCGTGCTGCTGCGCGTCGAAAAGGGCCCCGCCAATCCGGGTGAAGTGCTGCTCGGCGTCGAGCACCTCGTGGTCAAGGACGACCTCGGCGTTACCCGCGTCAAGGATGTGAGCTTCACCGTCCGCGCCGGCGAGATCGTCGGCATCGCCGGCGTCGCCGGCAATGGCCAGTCCGAATTGCTCGAGTCGGTCTCCGGCATGCGCGACCAGACCGCCGGCATCGTGCGCCTCAAGGGCACGCCGCTGTCGCTCGAGGGCGACGACGGTGCGCACCGCGCGCGCCAGGCCGGCCTTGCCCACGTGCCGGAAGACCGGCAGCGCATGGGCCTGATCACTGCCTTCGAGGAATGGGAGAACGCCATCCTCGGCTACCAGGACGACAAGGCCTACGGCAAAGGCTTCATCCTCGACCTCGATGCCGCCCGCGCCCAATCGCGCGAGCGCATCAAGAAGTTCGATATCCGCCCGGCCAACGAGCGGCTGAAGACCGCCAACTTCTCCGGCGGCAACCAGCAGAAGATCGTCCTCGCCCGCGAGATGGAGCGCAACCCGGATGTGCTCATCGTCGGCCAGCCGACCCGCGGCGTCGACATCGGCGCCATCGAGTTCATCCACAACCAGATCATCAAGATGCGCGATGCCGGCAAGGCGATCCTCCTCGTCTCGGTCGAACTCGACGAAATCCGCTCGCTATCCGACCGCATCCTCGTGATGTTCGACGGCCACATTGTGGGCGAAGCTGACCCGGCCACCGCCACCGAACGCGAACTCGGTCTGATGATGGCCGGCATCGGCGACAAGCAGGCGGCCGCCCCCCAGGCGCGCGCAGCGGCCGACGATTCGGCTCCGCGCGCAGCGGGCGAGGGATCGACTTCATGAGCGCGGTTCTGAAACCCTTGCCCCGCTGGGCCGATATCCTCCTGCTGCCGGTGATCAACCTGGCGCTGGCCTTCATCGTCTCCGGGATAGTCGTGTTTGTCATCGGCCAGAATCCGCTGGCGGCGCTAGAGGCCATCGTCAACGGTGCCTTCGGCAACGGCTACAATTTCGGCTACACGCTCTACTACTCGACCAATTTCATCTTCACCGGCCTTGCCGTGGCGGTCGCCGCCCATGCCGGCCTGTTCAACATCGGCGGTAACGGCCAGGCCTATATCGCCGGCCTCGGCGTTATCGTCGTGGCGCTCGCCATGCAGGCGCTGCCTTGGTGGCTGACCTTCCCGGCCGCCATCCTCGCAGGCGGCGCCGTCGGCGGCCTCTGGGCCTTCATTCCAGGCTACCTGCAGGCCAAGCGCGGCAGCCACGTCGTCATCACCACCATCATGTTCAACTTCATCGCCTCGGCGATCATGGTCTACATGGTGGTCAACGTGCTGAAGCCCGCCGGCATCATGGCGCCGGAATCGGCGATGATCGCCGTCGAAGGGCGCATGCCGAAGTTCGGCACGTTCATCCCTTGGTTCAAGAATACCGACGTCAACTTCACCCTGGTGCTGGCCGTTCTCTGCCTCATCGGTGTCTACGTGCTGATCTGGCACACACGCTTCGGCTTCGCCATGCGCGCCCTTGGCTACAACCCCACCGCCTCGACCTACGCCGGCATCTCCAACTCGCGCATCATCATGATCGTCATGACGCTGTCGGGCGCGCTCGCCGGCATGGTGGCGGTCAACCAGGTGGTTGGCGTGCAGTACCGGCTCGTGCTCGACTATGTCGCCGACGCCGGTTTCGTCGGCATCGCCGTGGCGCTGATGGGTCGCAATCACCCAGTCGGCATCGCCTTCGCCGCCCTGCTGTTCGGCGCCCTCTACCAGGGTGGCAACGAGTTGCAATACGTCATTCCCGGCCTGTCCAAGGAAATGGTGGTCGTCATCCAGGCCTTGGTGATCCTCTTCACCGGCGCCATGGAGGGCATGTTCCGCCCCGGCCTGCAGCGCGTCTTCGCGCTGTTCACGCCGGCACAGAAGGCCGAGGCTGTGGTGCGCAACACCGTCGGCAAGGAGAGCTGAGATGGATCTCGCACTCGTCCTCTCGACGCTCGACGCCACCATCCGCCTGTCGACGCCGCTGCTGCTCGCCTGTCTTGCCGGGCTCTATTCCGAGCGCGCCGGCATTTTCGATATCGGGCTTGAGGGCAAGATGCTCGCCGCCGCCTTCGGTGCCGCCGCCGTGGCCGCCGTCACCGGCAATGTCTGGCTCGGCCTCCTTGCCGGCCTTGCCGTTTCGCTCACCACCGCCGCCCTTCAGGGTCTCGCGGCCATCACGCTCAAAGGCAACCAGCTCATCGCCGGCGTCGCCATCAATATGCTGGCGGCCGGCCTCACCACCTTCCTCGGCATCCAGTGGTTCGCCCAGGGCGGCCGCACCCCACCGCTTTCGCCCGGCGGCCGTTTCGGCAATATCGATCTACCCTTCGCCGCCGAACTCGCCAACGTCCCGGTCATCGGCCAGATCTATTCCGAGCTGATCTCGGGCCATAACCTGCTCGTCTATATCGCCTTCCTCGCCGTACCGATCACCTGGTTCGTGCTTTACCGCACCCGTTTCGGCCTGCGCCTCCGCGCCGTCGGCGAAAACCCCAAGGCCGTCGACACCGCCGGTATCTCGGTGGTCCGGCTGCGCTACCAGGCGGTGCTGATCACCGGGCTGCTCTGCGGCTTTGCCGGTGCCTTCTTCTCGATCGCGCAGGGCTCCGGCTTCGGCAACAACATGACTGCCGGCAAGGGCTTCATCGCGCTCGCCGCGCTGATCTTCGCCAAGTGGAAGCCGGTGCCCGCCATGTTCACCTGCCTGCTCTTCGGCTTCCTCGATGCGCTGCAGATCCGCCTGCAGAATGCCGAGCTGTTCGGCATCCACATCCCGGTGCAGGCCATCCAGGCGCTGCCCTACGTGCTGACCGTCGTCGTCCTCGCCGGCTTCATCGGCAAGGCCGTCGGCCCCAAGGCCGGCGGCGTCGCCTACACGAAGGAACGCTAGCATGGCCGTCACCGACGCCGAGCTTTTCGCCGCTGCCGTGGCCATTCGCGCCAAGGCCTACGCGCCGTACTCGAAATTCCAGGTCGGGGTCGCCATCCTTGCTGACGACGGCAAGATATATTCCGGCTGCAACGTCGAGAACGCCGCTTACCCCATCGGTAATTGTGCCGAGGCCTCCGCCATCGCGGCCATGATCGCCGGCGGTGCGCACCGCATCAAGCGCGTCTACGTCACCGGCCCAGGCGCAACCCCCGTGACCCCCTGCGGCGGTTGCCGCCAGCGCATCCGCGAGTTCGCCGATCAGGATGTAGTCGTCGTCTCGCACGGTATCGACGGCACGCCGCTCGAGCAGACCATCGCCCAACTGCTCCCGCACTCTTTCGGCCCCGAGTTTTTGGGCCGATAATGGCAGTCAGCAAAGTGCCGCAAAAAGGGGCTAACCCGAAGCGGCAAGGAGGCCACCCCATGGAACTTCGCGTCGTCGATCAACCGGCCGCACCCAAGCCTGCAGCGGCAGCTAAGTCGAAGGAGGCCGCTGCCTCCCATCGCCGCAATCCCGGCTTCCCGCTCGATCTCGACTGGGTCGAACGCGTCCGCATGAACCGCTCGGCACTCGAACGCCGCGCGTCGACGCTGCCCGCCCGCCGGACCGTGAAGAAGGACTGGCAGGCCGCCTGGCTGCTCAAGGCCATCACCCTGATGGACCTGACGACGCTCAATTCCGACGACACGCCCGGCCGCGTCGAGCGCCTCTGCGCCAAGGCCCGCCACCCGGTGCGCCAGGATATCCTCGATGGCTTCGGGGTCAGCGACCTCAACGTCCAGCCTGCTGCCGTCTGCGTCTACCACAGCCTCGTCAAGACCGCCGTCGCCGCGCTGGAAGGCACCAATATCAACGTCGCGGCGGTCTCCACCGCCTTCCCGCACGGCCTCGCCCCGCTCTCCACGCGCCTCGCCGAAATCGAAGCTTCGGTCGCCGATGGCGCCAAGGAGATCGACATCGTCATCGAGCGCGGCATGGTGCTGCGCGGCGACTGGCAGGCGCTGTACGACGAAATACGCGCCATGCGCAAAGCCTGCGGCGACGCCCACATCAAGACCATCCTCGGCACCGGCGAACTGGCCACGCAGACCAATGTCGCAAAGGCCTCGCTGGTCTGCATGCTCGCCGGCGCCGATTTCATCAAGACCTCGACCGGCAAGGAAAAGGTCAACGCCAACCTCCCCACCTCGCTCTCGATGGTCCGCATGATCCGCTGGTTCCACGAGGAAACCGGCATCGAGATCGGCTACAAGCCCGCCGGCGGCATCGCCACGGCCAAGCTCTCGCTCGACTACATGGCGCTGATGAAGGAAGAGCTCGGCACCCACTGGCTGCAGCCCCACCTGTTCCGGTTCGGGGCCAGCTCGCTGCTGACCGACATCGAACGGCAGCTGGAACACACACTCACCGGCCACTACGCCGCTGACTACCGGATGCCGATGGTGTGACCCGCTGAGGGGGCGGTGATCCTCCCCCGCGTGGCGGGGGAGGGGCTTCGAGCCGGCCCGGAGGGCAAAATCGCTCCGGTGGAGCGATTTTAGGTGAGAAGGCCTTGAGAGCTATGCTCGAAAGGCCCGAAGAAGCTGGTGGAGGGGGCGGTCAAACGCTCCGTCGTTGGAGAATGAAATGAACAAAATCGCCGAAATCTTCACCTCCCTCGACTACGGCCCCGCGCCGGAATCCGCGGACGTGGCTCTCGCCTGGCTCGCCGCCCACGACAACACCTTCGGCCACTTCATCAACGGCGCCTGGACCAAACCGGGCAAGACCTTCGCCAGCGAAAACCCCGCCAACGGCAAGGTCCTCGCCCAGGTCACCGACGGCACCGCCGCCGACGTCGATGCCGCGGTGAAAGCCGCCCGCGCCGCCGCAAAGCCGTGGGCCGCCCTCTCCGGCTACCAGCGCGGCAAGTACCTCTATGCCATCGCCCGCCTGATCCAGAAGCACTCCCGCCTGTTCGCCGTGCTCGAAACCATGGACAACGGCAAGCCGATCCGCGAGAGCCGCGACGTCGATATCCCGCTGGTTGCCCGCCACTTCTACCACCACGCCGGCTGGGCCCAGCACCTCGAGCGCGAGTTCCCCGATCACGTCCCCTACGGCGTCTGCGGCCAGATTATCCCGTGGAACTTCCCGCTGCTGATGCTCGCCTGGAAGATCGCCCCGGCGCTGGCTGCCGGCAACACGGTCATCCTCAAGCCCGCCGAGTTCACCTCGCTCACCGCGCTGCTGTTCGCTGAAATCTGCGAGAAGGCGAAGCTCCCCAAGGGCGTCGTCAACATCGTAACCGGCGAGGGCGATACCGGCGCCGCCATCACCAACCACCCCGATATCGACAAGATCGCCTTCACCGGCTCCACCGAGGTCGGCAAGATCATCCGCCGCGCCACCGCCGGCTCCGGCAAGGGCATCTCGCTCGAACTCGGCGGCAAGTCGCCCTACATCGTCTTCGACGACGCCGATATCGATAGCGCCATCGAAGGCCTGGTCGATGCCATCTGGTTCAACCAGGGCCAGGTCTGCTGCGCCGGCTCGCGCCTGCTCGTCCAGGAATCGATCGAAGAGCGCTTCATCGAAAAACTGAAGAAGCGCATGTCCACCCTCCGCGTCGGCGACCCGCTCGACAAGGCCGTCGATATCGGCGCGCTGGTCGCCCAGGTGCAGGTCGAACGCGTCCGCGACCTGGTGAAAAAGGGCGTCGCCGAAGGCGGCCAACTGTACGAGCCCGATATAGATCTACCCAAGGGTGGCGGCTGCTTCCTCCGCCCCGCGCTGATCACCAACGTCTCGCCCGCCAACACCGTCGCCGCCGAAGAAATCTTCGGGCCGGTGCTCGTCGCCATGAGCTTCCGCACCCCGGAAGAGGCAGTGGCCTTGGCCAACAACACCAAGTACGGCCTCGCTGCCACCATCTGGAGCGAGAACATCAACCTCGCCCTCGATATCGCGCCTAAGCTCAAGGCCGGCGTCGTCTGGATCAACGGCACCAACAACTTCGACGCCGCGGTCGGCTTCGGCGGCTACAAGGAATCCGGCTTCGGTCGCGAAGGCGGCAAGGAAGGCATGGCCTCCTACCTGAAGCCCGCCTGGGAGAAGGAGCTCAAGCACTTCGCCGCTCCCAAGGCAGCGCCCGCCAAGGCCGCCAACCCGCTCGACGACAGCGCCGACATCGACCAGACCGCCAAGATGTACATCGGTGGCAAGCAGGCCCGCCCGGATTCCGGCTATTCCCGCCCGGTCCATGGCCCGAACGGCGCGCTCGTCGGCGAAGTCGGCGACGGCAACCGCAAGGACATCCGCAACGCCGTCGAAGCCGCCCGCGCCGCCCTCGGCTGGTCCACCACGGCCGCCCACACCCGCGCCCAGATCCTCTATTTCCTCGCCGAAAACCTCGAATACCGCGCCGACGAATTCGCCGCCCGCATCAAGGCGCAAACCGGCGAAGACGGCACCGCCGAGGTCGAGGCCAGCGTCGAGCGCCTCTTCGCCTTCGCCGGCTGGGCCGACAAGTACGATGGCGCCGTGCACAACCCGCCGCAGCGCATGATCGCCACCGCCATGGTCGAAGCCATCGGCGCCATGGCCATCCTCGCCCCGCCGTCGCGACCGCTGCTCGGCTCCATCGCGCTGATCGCCCCGGCCCTCGCCATGGGCAATACCGTAGTGCTGGTCCCCTCGGAAAAGTCCCCGCTCTCGGTCACCGACCTCTACCAGGTCATCGAAACCTCGGACGTCCCCTCGGGCGTCATCAACATCGTCACCGGCGAGAGCAAGGTGTTGGCCAAAACCCTCGCCGAACACGACGGCATCGACGCCATCTGGTTCGCCGGCGACGCCGAAACCTCCGCCATGGTCGAGAAGGCCTCTGCCGGCAACGTCAAGCAAACCTGGACCAGCCGCGGCCTCTATTACGATCTCGCCGACAAGGCGAAGTTCGAAGGTGACTACTTCCTGAGGCGCGCCACGCAGGTGAAAAACGTCTGGATCCCGTACGGGGCGTAACCCACAACCGTCCCACAGCGCCTCCCCCTGTTGAGGGGGAGGCTGGGGAGGTAGCCGCCTCAAACCTCGAGCATCGACTTGAGCGCCGTAAAGTCCGCGCGGATCCACTCCAGCGCCGATGCCAGTTGCTCGTCATCCATCCCCGGCCGTCGGTAGAACGTGAAGGTCACCAGCGTCCGGTTGCCATCGGCGACAACTCGCATCGGCATCATCACCGGCTCCTCGCCCGCCTTGTAGACGGCATGGTCGAGGATGCCCTCGCCATTGGGTGGGCTGAACCGCACGATACGGGGCCCGAACTCGGTCTCACCAGACCATTCGAGCGGCCCGATCTGCTTGAACGACGCCTCCTCCACCGCCGCCCAGCGCGGATAGTTCCGCGGCGCAGCCAGGAACCGATAGACCTCGGTGACCGGCTTCTCGATATACGTCTCGATCGGATGGGGCTCTAGCATGGCGTCTACCACGGCCGCCTAACTGGCCGCATGCTACACCGTAATCCCTTCCGGATGAATGCCGTGTTGACGCCGCCGGCATCGCGGCGTCAGGCCGCGTGCCCGGCCACCGTCTCTACGTAGTGCGGGTTGTACATGATCCCCAGTACGTTGCCGAACGGGTCGACCACCGACGCTGTCACGAACCCGGTCTCGCCGCGCTTGGTGATCGGGTCGTACTCTTTGGCGCCCATCTCCTTCAGCCGCGCGAACGCCGCCTCGATGTCCTCGACATGCCACAGGAGGATAGCGCCGCCCGGTCCCGGCTGCATCGCTGCCGGCGCATAGCGGCGGTCGATGATGCCGAATTCGTCCTCGCTGTCGCCGATCCGGAACTCGACATAGGCCGGAGCCTCGCGGCTCGGCATCTGGAAATAGGCCTCGACGCCGAACAGTTCGGTGTACCAATCGCGGGCCGCGTTCATATCGTCGGCAAAGAAGTTGACCGTGGCCATGCCGCGCAGAAAGTGCTTGTTGCTCATCGTCGTAACCTTCCTCGTTGAGTTGATGACCCGACAATGACCGATGCTACGAGGCCTGTATTTCAGAAACCCGCAGCGCCCAGCGAGCCCGGCGAGCCCGGGGAACCTCCATACGATCCGCGCGGCCGCCTCGATCCGGCGGGCTTCGATCGGCACGTCAAATTCCGCACTGTGCCGCCGCCCCCCGATCTCGCCCGCTTCATCGAGCATTTCTGGATCATCCGCTGGGACAGCGCGCTCGGCCCCTACGATTCCGACGAGGTGATGCACCGGCCCTATGTCGATCTATTCTTCTCGGCGCAGGAATCCGGCATCCAGGGCACCTTCCGCGGCAAGCGCACCTATTCCGCCGCCGGCAGCGGCCGCATCATTGGCGTCCGCTTCCGCCCCGGTGGCTTCCACGCGTTCTGGGCAGGCGAAATGGCCGACCTGCAGGACAAGGTGGTGCCGCTGACCTCGGTCTTCCCCTGGGCCGATGCCAGAGGCGTCGCCACCATCCTCGCCCACGATGACGACAAGGCCGTCGCCGCGCTGCTCGAGCGCATTCGCGCCGCCGCCCCCACCGCCGACGAGGCGCTAGAGGAGATCAATGCCATCATTGCCGCCGTCGAAACCAACGGCACCCTCACCACCGTCGCAGCGGTAGCCGAAGCCTTCGGCCGCAGCGAGCGCTGGCTACAGCAGGCTTTCCGCGACCATCTCGGCATCGGCCTCAAATGGCTGCTGCAGCGCAAACGCCTGCTGGCCGCCGCAGCCGAGATCCGCGCCAGCGACGAACCCGATTGGGTCGGCATCGCCTACGATCTCGGCTATAGCAGCCAGCAGCATTTCATCACCGATTTCCGCACCGTGCTGGGGGCGACGCCAGTGCAGTACCACAAGGGCGTCACCCGGTAGCGATGTGCCTGTCGTCGCTTGAGTTTCCGGCGGCCAGAGCGCAAGAAAGCGGCCATGACCGTGCTCCCGCAAGAAACCATTATCCGCAAGCGTGATGGTCTCGCCCTCACTGCCGGCGAGATCTCCAGCTTCATCGCCGGCCTCACCAACGGCACCGTATCCCACGCCCAGGCCGCCGCCTTCGCCATGGCGGTGTTCTTCCGCGACATGGCCACGTCGGAGCGTGTCGCGCTCACCGAGGCGATGCGCGACAGCGGCACCGTGCTCGATTGGTCCGATCTCGATGGCCCGGCGGTCGATAAGCACTCGACCGGCGGGGTAGGGGACAACACCTCGCTGATGCTGGCGCCGATCCTCGCCGCCTGCGGCGTCTACGTGCCGATGATCTCCGGCCGCGGCCTCGGCCACACCGGCGGCACGCTCGACAAGTTCGATTCCATTCCCGGCTATACCACCAGCCCGGACAATGCCCTGTTCAGGAAGGTCGTGCAGGAAGCCGGCTGCGCCATCATCGGCCAGACGGCCGATCTCGCCCCGGCGGACAAGGTCCTCTACGCCATCCGCGACGTCACCGGCACCGTCGAATCCATCCCGCTGATCACCGCCTCGATCCTGTCGAAGAAGCTCGCTGCAGGCCTCAGCGCCCTGATCCTCGACGTCAAAACCGGCTCCGGCGCCTTCATGCCGACGCTGGAAAAATCCCGCGCCCTCGCCGAAAGCCTGGTCTCGGTTGCCAACGGCGCCGGCCTTCGCACTGCGGCGCTGATCACCGACATGAACGAGCCGCTCGCCTCCGCCGCCGGCAACGCGCTGGAAATCCGCAACGCCGTCGACTTCCTTACCGGCAAGCATCAGGACGCCCGCCTCCGCGAAGTCACGCTAGACCTCTGCGCCGCCGCCCTCCAGCTCAGTGGCTACGACGGTGATGCCGCGGCAGCGGTTGAGCAGGCGCTCACCAGCGGCAAGGCAACCGAGCACTTCTCGCGCATGGTCGCGGGGCTTGGCGGCCCCGCGGACTTCGTCGAGAACATGGACGCACACCTGTCCCCGGCACCCATTGTGCGTGATATCCTCGCTCCCGTCGCCGGCACCATCACCGCCATCGACACGCGCGGCGTCGGCATGGGCGTCGTCGCCCTCGGCGGTGGCCGCCGGCTCCCCTCGGACAGCATCGATTTTGCCGTAGGATTCGACCAAGTCCTTGGTCTGGGTGCGAAAGTCGACGTTCATACTGTGTTGTGCCGCGTTCATGCACGCACCGAAGATATGGCAGCAGATGCGACCCAACGCTTCCTCGCCGCCTACACCATCAGTGACCGGCCGGCCCCAAATCACCCGCTGATCGCCGACTACGTCCCGCCTACGGAGGCCTGATCCATGCCCCGCGCCATCCTCTGCATCCTGGACAGTTTCGGCATCGGCGGCGCCCCCGACGCAGCCGATTACGGCGACGTCGGCTCCAACACGCTCGGCCACATCGCCGCCAACTATCAGATATCGCTGCCGAATCTGGACGCCCTCGGCCTCGGAGCCGCGGCAAAGCTCTCCACCGGCGAAATCCCGCGTGGCCTCACCGACCAGCCCAAGGGCGGCCGCTGGGGTGTTGGCCGCGAGGTCAGCAAGGGCAAGGACACACCGTCCGGGCACTGGGAGATTGCTGGCGTGCCGGTGCCGTTCGAGTGGGGCTATTTCCCGCAGACCGAGCCCACTTTCCCGCCCGAGCTGATCGCCCAACTGATTGAGAAGTCAGGCATTCCCGGCATCCTTGGAAACAAGCACGCCTCCGGCACCACCATCATCGCCGAGCTCGGCGAGGAGTCGATCCGTACCGGCAAGCCGATCTGCTACACCTCGATCGACAGCGTCTTCCAGATCGCGGCGCACGAGACCCATTTCGGCCTCGAGCGCCTCTACGAGCTCTGCAAGACCGCCTTCGAGCTCACTGCGCCATTGAACATCGGCCGCGTCATCGCCCGCCCGTTCGTCGGCGAAAACGCCAGTGATTTCAAACGCACCGGCAACCGCCGCGACTTCGCCATCGCCCCGCCTGAGCCCACTCTGCTCGATCGCGCCAAGGATGCCGGCCGGCAGGTCTACGCTCTCGGCAAGATCTCCGACATCTACGCGGGCCACGGCGTCACCCACAAGATCAAGGCCACCGGCAATATGGCCCTGTTTGATCGCGCGCTCGAGGCCATGCAGATGGCCGCTGACGGGGCTTTCATCATGGTCAACTTCGTCGATTTCGACCAGGATTTCGGCCATCGCCGCGACGTGCCGGGCTATGCGCAAGCCCTTGAAGCCTTTGACCAAAGGCTCCCCGAGCTGATCGCCGCGCTGCGCCCTGACGATCTCGTCGTGCTCACCGCCGACCACGGCAACGATCCGACCTGGCGCGGCAACGATCACACCCGCGAGCAGACCCCGATTCTGGCCTTTTCCCCAAGCCTCACGCCCGGAACCATTGGCATTCGGCCGACCTTCGCGGATATAGGGGAAAGCATCGCCCGCTGGCTCGGCCTCGCGCCCGGACCGCACGGCAAATCCTTCCTCTAGCTCACGAGGCCTCCATGCGTGGCGTAACGGTCGTCGATCACCCGCTGATCCAGCACAAGCTCACGATCATGCGCGACAAGGATACCTCGATCGCGGGGTTCCGGCGCCTCCTGCGCGAGATCGCGCACCTGATGTGCTACGAGGTGACGCGCGATCTCGAGCTCGAAATGGTCGAGATCGAGACGCCGATGACCAAGATGGATGCCCCCACCATCAAGGGCAAGAAGCTTGTATTCGCTTCGATTTTGCGCGCCGGCAACGGCCTGCTCGACGGCATGCTGGATCTCGTCCCCGCCGCCCGTGTCGCCCATATCGGCATCTACCGCGATCACGAGACGCTGCAGCCGGTCGAGTACTATTTCAAGGCGCCGTCCGAGCTCGACAACCGCCTGATCATCGTCGTCGACCCGATGCTGGCCACCGCCAACTCCTCGATCGCCGCCGTCGACAAGCTGAAAGAACGTGGCGCCAACAATATCCGCTTCCTCTGCCTGCTCGCGGCACCCGAGGGCATCGAGAAATTCTCGACCGCCCACCCGGACGTGCCGATCTTCACCGCCGCCATCGACAGCCATCTCAACGAGAAGGGCTACATCATCCCCGGCCTCGGCGACGCCGGCGACCGCATGTACGGCACGAAGTAGGTCCTCACGCGCTGGTCGCGCTCCGGACCGGGCGCGCCACGCGCGGCGTCCTCGCTTCGCTCGTCCGGACAGCACATTGCATGGAAATCAATGCCTTAGACGCCCGGCAGTCTGGCAAAAGTCCAACGCTAGATCGTGAACTTCTGCCAGTCGTCGGCTAATACGAGCCTCAGCTCTTCTTCAGCGGCAGGCCGAGCCCCATCAGTTCTTTCCGCAGCGCCTTCGTGTCGCCGGTGAAGTGGATGGCGTTCATCCCGAACTTGCGGGCCGAGACCACATTGGGCTCGCTGTCGTCGATGAAGACGCACATCTCGGGCGCCATGCCGTAGCGTTCGCAGAACACGCGGTAGAGGCGGGGGTCGGGCTTCACCAGCCCTTCGAGGCCGGAGACCACGACGCCGTCGAACTTTTCGAGGAACGGCCATTCGCCGAGGCAACTCACCCACTTCTCCCACGAGAAGTTGGTGATGGCGAAGGTGGGGATCTCCGCTGCGATCAGCTCGTCGTGGATGTCGATCGTGCCCTGGATGAACTCCCCGACAGTCTCTTTCCAGCGCAGGTCGAACGCCTGGATCTCGCGCCAGTAGCGCGGGTAGCGGGTGATCAACTCAGCGACGCCCTCAGCGAAGATGTCGCCGGCGTCGAACTCGAGGTTCCAGTCCTTGGTGCAGATATTGTCCCAGAACCACTGCGCCTCTTCCTCGGTCGGAAAGAGCTTGCGGAACAGGTACATGGGGTTCCAGTCGACGAACACCCCGCCGAGGTCGAACACGGGGATCAGGGTATCTTGCATCGGCTGGCCTCGCTCTGGAACGCGCCCGGCCTATGCCACGCCCGCTGACCGGCGGCAAGCTACTCGCCGGCCTTGAACTCGATCTCACTGCTGAAGCGGGGCAGGAAGTACTCGACATGCCGAATGTCGATCGTGTCGGTGATCACGAGCCCCACGATCGGCTGGTGCGGATACTCGATCTCGGACACCACCAGCCAGCCACTCGCTTCGCGCGCCAGAATGTTGATTTTCGCAGTAGCATCAAGCGGGTAGACGCTGTCCACCTCGCGTCCTTCCTCGGCGCCGCTGGCCGCGCTCCATGAGACCGTGGCAACGCCGTCGGCGTCGATGCTCAGCAGCGACACCGTCTGCACGAGGCCGGTGGTCGAATAGGGCTGCATGATGCTCGCCGCGGCCTCGAAATAGTTGTCGAGCGTCGATTCCTTGATCTCGGCTTTCTCTCGAGACACCAGGTCCGCAACGGTGCTGGCAACCGTCGCAACCTTGTGGTCGACAGTATAGAGCGTCGCCGTCTCGATCGCTCCGAGGTAAAGGCCAAGCAGCAGCGGCAGGATCAGCGCGAACTCGACGGCGGCGATGCCCTCGACGTCCCGACGAAATCTCGCAATGAGGCCCAGGGTCACGTGCAGGTGCCGCATACGAACGGCTCATTGCGGAACACGCGTGACGCACCAAGCAGACGCGTACCGTCCGGCAGGGTCTGCCAGTTGAATCCAGGCAGGCGAACGACGGTGGGCCACTTGTAGTAGGCCCGCACCAGCACCACCGACCCGCCTTCGCCGGGGTCGTAGTCGTCGGCGAGGGTCCAGTCGCACTCGTCCTCGTCGCAGTCCTCGCCGGTCTTGAGCGGATAGCCGATCGTAACGTCCGAAAAGTCGTCGATCACGGTGACGTTGATGCGCAGCTTGCCGTCCGCCTCGGCGCAATCGAACATCTCGTACAGCCCATCGCAGATCGCTTCCCGGAACGCCTCCCTGTTATAGGCCGGCGTACTGTTTTGCGCCTGGCCGGTCCGGATCAGCCGCGAGGAGTCCTGCACGGCGCTATCGAGGATCTGCCCGGCAAGAAAGATCAGCGAGCTCTCGAGGATTGCGGCGACGATGGTGAAGAAGGGCAGGGCGAGGAATGCGAACTCGATCGCCGTCACGCCGCGCTCGTCGCGGCCGAACGCACGCCCCCGGCGGATCGCCGGCGACATGAGCTTTCTCAGCCATCTGGAGCGTTTGGACATTCGGCCACTGCATTCCGTTCGCGACCGGAACCTAGCGGTTCGTACCTAGTGATTGGTTAGTGTCTGGCTCGCATTTGCTTGCGATGCGGTGGCGTGGTTAACCGCCGGTTAGTTCGCCGCGGACTCGATCGCGTTGGCCGCGCCAATGGTCTCGCCGGTGAAGCTGGAGTCGTCGCCCAGCATGATGATCGGCTGGCACACCGGCTCGCACGCGAGGCTGGTCCGCTTGTCGCCGAGGTACACGGTAACGAGGCCCGCCTGCTCCTGCACCACTTCGATCATCGTGTCGGCAATCGGGTTGCCCTGCGCGTCGAGCACGATGAGATTGGTCTGCCCGTAGCTCTTGCCGGTCAGTACCAGCGTCTGCGGGTCCTGTATCGCCGCATCCGCAATGGCCGGGTTGCCGATGATCACGGTCGCCGCAGGCGCATTGATCCTCAGGATGCGCGCCATGTTCACCTTGACGCTCACCGGCGCGCTCTCCGCCACAGCGGCCACCGGCGCAATCAGCGCCGAAGCGAGGGCAAGGGCGGCAAGGCTGGAACGAAACGACATGGCGGACCCTTGGGAAACGGTACTAGAACGCAAACAGAGTGTTGCGCGGAATGGTGAACAATTCGCAAATGCGGCGCCAAGCCCGCGTGAAGCGCGTCGGCGGCAATTATCGGCGCCTGGGCCAACGTCATTGCGCCATCATTACTGTGTGGATGATTGGAACAATTGCGTCGACTGCTTTAACGATCTGCTCAGTATGCTGGAAACCCTTGCAATCCGGGGCTCTTGGGGCCTCGCTATTAACTCAATTTCAAGACGTGGCGACTTAGCCTAAGGCCATGTTCGATGTGTGACGTGTCGAACGGTGCTGACGCATCACTTGATGCTGTCACTGAATGACGTGTGCAAGGAGCCAAAAAATGAACACTGTCGCTCGTTTCGTGAATGACGAGTCCGGCGCTACCGCGATCGAATACGGCCTGATTGCCGCGCTCATCGCCGTCGGTATCATCGTTGCTGCCACCGCCCTCGGCGGTAGCCTCTCCACTCTGTTCACCGGCATCTCCAGCAAGCTGGATACGGTCGAAATCCCGGAATAATAGCCTCCCGGGGGCTACGAATTCGGAGGGGACCCAACAGGGTCCCCTTTGCATTTCAGCTTTCTTAACCACGATGCGCCAAGACTGCGGTCAGGACCGAAGCCCGGCCCACCGCAACAGCCGGCCCTCATGCCCACATTCATCGCCTTCCCCGCAATGCTCGTGTTTCCGCTGCTGATGGCCTATGCGGCCTCCTCGGATCTGTTGACGATGCGGATCTCCAATCGCCTGGTGCTGCTGCTGGTAGGCGGGTTCTTCGTCCTGGCCCTGCTGGCCGGTTTCTCGCTGCAGACGATCGGCATGCACGTGGTGGCCGCCATCGCGGTATTGGCATTCTCGTTCGGCTTTTTCGCGCTGGGATGGATCGGCGGAGGCGACGCCAAGCTGATCGCGGCAACCACGCTGTGGTTCGGCTTCGGTTCCATGCTGCCCTACCTCGTCTATGCCTCGCTTCTCGGCGGCGCCCTGACGCTGCTGTTGCTCAGCGTGCGCCGCTGGCCCTTGCCGCCGCAATTGAAGCAGGTGGCCTGGATAGATCGGCTGCACGACAGCAAGACCGGGGTGCCCTACGGCATAGCGCTCGCTGCTGCCGGCCTTCTGGTCTTTCCGAGCAGCGCGATCTTTCTGCACCTTCTCGGCTGAAGTCTTTGAGATACGGGCCGTTAACCGTAATTGACAAGCATCGATTAACCAAACTTTGACCCTTTGGCCCGATAGTCGAGTGCAAGTGTAGCCGGGCTCTTTCGGGCCCAGTCGCGTGGAGTTTGGGCAATGGGAGTCTCGCGTATCATCCTGCTGGTGGTGGCCCTCTTGGCAGGAGGGCTGGCCGCCTTCCTCGCCACGCGCGGCACCGCCCCGCAGCAGGTTGTTGTGGAGGGGCCCACCCAGGTCATCGAGGAAAAGAAGGCCAAGGTCCTCGTCGCCAAGACACCGATCGGCGTCGGGCAGCGTCTCACCGCCGAAACCATCGAATGGCAGGCCTGGCCGGAATTCGCGGTTCGCCCCGAGTATATCAGCGAGGCCGTGCTGCCCGATGCGCCGACCAAGATGCTCGATGCGGTAGCGCGGTTCGAGTTCTTCCCCGGTGAGCCGATCATCGACAAGAAGCTGGTCCATTCCAACCAGGGCTACCTCTCGGCAGTGCTGACCAAGGGCATGCGAGGGGTCTCGGTCCCGGTCAGCGCCGATGCGGCCGCCGGCGGTTTCGTGCTTCCCAACGACCGCGTCGACGTCGTGATGAGCCGCGGCAGCATCAGCCAGACCATTCTTGCCAACGTGAAGGTCCTCGCCATCGGCACCCGCCTCGGCGAGGCCGGCACGACCGGCGAGAAGGCCGACCCCGAGAATCCGCGCGCCGATGTGTTCCAGGGCGGTACCATCGCGACGCTCGAACTCACTCCGGCGCAGGGCGAGCTGATCATCAATGCCGCCAAGATCGGTTCGCTGTCCGTGGTCCTGCGCTCGATCGCCGATTTTGCCCAGACGCAGGACGACACGACCGGCAACGAGACCAGCCGCGCCATCCGCATGATCCGCTTTGGCGTCGGCACGGATGTCATGCCGAGCAGTTCCAGCCCAGGCGTGGTCGCCGACGCCTCCTTCGACGAGACGCAGGCCAACTCAGAAGAGCAGGCCCAATGATGCGTGAGGATTACGTGATGTCTCCGACTATCACTACCCGCCCACCCCGCGGCCTCCTGGCCAACACGCTGCGCCTGATGGCGGCAGCGGCTGTTGTCGGCGCGGCCCTGGGTCTCGCTCCTCTCGGCTTCGGACAGGCCCACGCCGCCGACGCTACCCACCTGCGGATCAGCGCTAATTCCTTCGGCTCCACCCAGCCGGTCAGCATGAACCTGAACAAGTCGATGATCATCGACCTGCCGGTCGACGTGCAGGAAGTCATCGTCTCGCAGCCCAGCGTCGCCAACGCGCTCCTGCGTTCGAAGCGCCGGGCCGTGCTGCAGGCGGTTGGCTCGGGCGATACCAACATCTTCTTCCTCGATGCCGCAGGCCGGACCATCGTGGTCCTCGACGTGAGCACGACGGGCAGCAACAACAGCTCCGGCGGCTCCAACGTCGCCGCCGCGCTGCGCGCAACCTACACCAAGGTAATGCCCAATTCCGACATCCAGGTGGAGTCGGTGGCTCTCATCGACGGCGACGGCAACACCACCAACCGCATTGTTCTGTCCGGTAGCGCCGGCAGCGCCGACGATGCCGACAAGGCGCTGGCCATCGCGGCGCAATTCGCCGGCGCCCCGGAGAATGTCACCAGCGTCATCACCGTCGATGGTCCCCAGCAGGTCATGCTGAAGGTCACGGTTGCCGAAGTGAACCGCAGCCTTGCCAAGCAGTTCGGTATCGATCTGTCCGGCAGCTTTGCCGGCGGCGGGTTGACCACCAGCTTCGTCAGCGAGCAGCCGCTCGGCGGCGCGTCCAACCTGTTCAGCGACAACGGCCTCGAACTTGGGCTCAAGGCGGGCGGCTTCAGCATCGACGCGCAGATCCGCGCGATGGAACAGCGCGGCGCGGCTCGCACCCTCGCCGAACCTCTGCTCACCGCCGTCTCCGGCCAGCAGGCCTATTTCACCGCGGGCGGCGAGTTCCCCATCCCAACCAGCGTCTCGGACGGCGAAGTGTCGGTGGGCTACAAGGATTTCGGCATCAGCCTCACCTTCACGCCGACCATCAAGTCCAACGGCAACATCGGCCTCGTGGTCGATACCTCGAGCAGCGAACTGAGCGCGGAGGGCAGCATCACGGTGGGCAACTCGTCGCTTCCCGGCATCAAGAAGCGCCAGGCCAAGACCACCGTCGAGATCGGCGCCGGCCAGACGCTCGCGATCGGCGGCCTGATCCAGGACCAGACCCGCACCCAGATCCATCGGTTGCCCGGCCTTGGGGACATCCCGATCCTCGGCGCCTTGTTCCGGTCGCGCGATTTCATCCGCTCGCAGAGCGAACTGGTGATCCTCGTCACCCCCTATCTCGCCAAGGGCAGCGACCATAAGCCGGTGTTGCCGACCGACCGGCTGGAGTTTGCCAACGACGCCGAGGCGATCTTCCTCGGACATATCGAAACGATGTACGGCGTCGGCCCCGCGGGCACCCGCGGCAGCTACGACGGGTCCGTCGGTTTCCTGCTGGATTGATGGAGTCTGTAGTCATGAGTTTCCTCTCCCGCGATAACGCCAAGTCGGCCGATGAGCCCGCCCTCGAGGTGGCAACGGGCGCGCGGCTGATCCCGCGCATCACCATCCAGGCCTTCTGCGAACACTCCCAGACCGCCCAACTGGTCGAGTCGGCGGTGCATGATCGCCGCATGTCGAAGGTGGCGCTCACCACGCACAATGGCGGCCTCGAGGGCGCCATCGAGACCTACAAGTCGAACCCGACGCCGAACCTGATCATCGTCGAGACCTCGCTGCAGCCCGACGAGATTCCCGGTGCCCTCGAGCGTCTCGCCGAGGTGTGCGACGCCTCCACCCGGCTCATTGTCCTTGGCCACGTCAACGACGTGCTGCTCTACCGCGAGCTGATCCGTTCCGGCGTCTCGGAGTACATCGTGCTCCCTGCCTCGGCGCAGTCGATCGTCTCGGCGATCAGCGAACTGTTTGCCGCCGAGGGCGCCGCGCCGATCGGCCGGACCATCGGTTTCATCTCGGCCAAGGGCGGCGCCGGCGGCTCCACCGTCTCGCACAACGTGGCCTGGGCCATCAGCCAGGCCCTGCGGCAGGACACGCTGATCCTCGACATGGACTTCGCCTTCGGCACCGCCGGGTTGAACTTCAACCAGGACCCACCGCACGGCATCGCCGACGCCATCGGCAACAACCAGAAGATGGACCAGACAATGCTGGACCGGCTCGCCAGCAAGGCGGCCAACCACGTCAATCTGCTCACCGCCCCGGTGGTGCTCGACCGCGTGTTCGACTTCGACGAGCGCGAGTTCGAGCAGGTCGTCGAGCTGAGCCAGAAGTCGACGCCCATCGTGGTGCTCGACATTCCCCATATCTGGAGCGCCTGGGTTCGGCACACCATTGCCACCATCGACGAGGTGATCATCGTCGCCGAGCCCGATCTGGCCAACCTGCGCAACGCCAAGAACCTTTCCGACACCATCAAGGCGCTGCGCCCGGCCGAGAGCGAGCCGCTGCTGGTCATCAACAAGGTGGGCATGCCGCGGCGTCCGGAGATCGCGGCGAACGAGTTTGCGGCGTCGGTGGAATGTCGGTTGCTCGGCCAGCTCGCCTTCGACGCGGCGACCTTCGGCACGGCAGCCAACAACGGCCAGATGATCGCCGAAGTGTCAGCCAACAACCGCGCCAACGAGGTGTTCCGCTTCATCGGGATGCACGTCACCGGTCGCAACGCCCCCGAAAAAAGTGCCTCGAAGAAGCCGGGCATTAAGCTCCCGTCCTTTATGATGAAGCGCGCCTGAGAGGCAGTCTAGATGTTCGGCAAGCGTACCAGTTTCGGTGGCAACACTCCCGGCGCCGCGCAGCCGCCGCGCCCGGCGATAGCTCCGCTTGTTCCGGCAGCGCAGAGACAGGAAGTCGCACGCCCGGCCGACACCGCCAAGCGTGGCGGCGGCGGGGACGATGGCGGCGTGCTCGATGTTCGTAGCCCCGAGGCCGTGGCGCGCGACAAGGAGTACTTCCAGACCAAGTCGGCGATCTTCAACGCGCTGATCGACTCGATCGATCTCAGCCAGCTCGCGACCATGGAGCAGGAGTCGGCGCGCGAGGAAATTCGCGACATCGTCGCCGAAATCATCGCGCTCAAGTCGATCATCATGTCGATCTCCGAGCAGGAAGACCTGCTCGAGGACATCTGTAACGACGTGCTCGGCTACGGCCCGCTGGAGCCGCTGCTGGCCCGCGACGACATCGCCGACATCATGGTGAACGGGTCGCAGAAATGCTACATCGAGGTCAGCGGCAAGGTGAAGCTCACCAACGTGCGCTTCCGCGACGACGCCCACCTGATGAACGTCTGCCAGCGCATCGTCAGCCAGGTCGGCCGCCGCGTCGATGAAAGCTCGCCGATCTGCGACGCGCGCTTGCCCGACGGCTCGCGCGTCAACGTCATCGCCCCGCCGCTCGCCATCGACGGCGCCGCGCTCACCATTCGTAAGTTCAAGAAGGACAAGCTGACCCTCCAGCAGCTGGTCAAATACGGCTCGATCTCGCCCGAGGGCGCCGAAGTGCTGCGCATCCTCGGCCGCGTCCGCGCCAACATCCTGATCTCTGGCGGTACCGGTTCGGGCAAGACGACCCTGCTCAACTGCCTCACCGGCTTCATCGAGAAGGACGAGCGCGTCATCACCTGCGAGGACTCGGCCGAACTGCAGCTGCAGCAGCCGCACGTGGTGCGCCTCGAAACCCGCCCGCCCAACCTCGAGGGCGAGGGCGAGATCACCATGCGTGATCTGGTCAAGAACTGCCTGCGTATGCGCCCCGAGCGCATCATCGTGGGTGAAGTGCGCGGACCCGAGGCGTTCGACCTGCTGCAGGCGATGAACACCGGCCACGACGGCTCGATGGGCACGCTCCACTCCAACAGCCCGCGCGAAGCCCTGTCGCGTCTCGAATCGATGATCACCATGGGCGGCTATTCGCTGCCCAGCCGCACCATTCGCGAGATGATCGTCTCCTCGATCGACGTGGTCGTGCAGGCTGCCCGTCTTCGCGACGGCTCGCGCCGCATCACCCACATTTCCGAGGTGTTGGGCATGGAAGGCGACGTCATCGTCACCCAGGACGTGTTCCTCTACGACATCCTCGGCGAAGACTCGAACGGCAACTTGATGGGTCGCCATCGCTCGACCGGCATCACCAAGCCGCAGTTCACCGAACGCGCCCGCTACTTCAACGAGGAAGCCAACCTGGTCGAAGCGCTGGAGAAATCCAACGTCGAACAGCACGAGATCCTCGGTGCATAAGGCCCAACGATGACTCCGATCATTCTCGCCCTCCTCGCTGCCGTATGCGTAGGCGCTGCCGGCTTTGCGCTGGCGCCGGCCCTGTTCGGCAACAGCGGACGGGCGGGAAAACGCATCAAGGCGATGCAGGGCGATATCCAGGCCAACCGGCGCAACGCCGACGTGGCGCGCAACCGCGATACGCGCCGCAAGGAAATCCAGCAGACGCTGCGGGCGCAGACCGCGGTGCTCGAAAAGCGCAAGAAGCGCATTCCGCTTCAGGATCGCCTCTATCAGGCCGGCATGAAGCTCAAGCGCGGCGCCTTCATCCGCAATTCGGTGATCTTCGGCGCGATCATCTTCGTGCTCTGCTTCGTGCTGCAGCTCGAGCTGATCTACTGCCTCGTATTCTCCATTGCCGCGGGCTACCTGCTGCCGCGGATGTACCTGGGGCGGCGGCGCAAGAAGTACCAGAACGCCTTCCTCGATGAGCTGCCCAACGCCGTGGAAGCCATCGTCCGCGGCGTGAAATCCGGTCTGCCGCTCAATGACTCGATGCGGCTCGTGGCCAAGGAAGCCAAGGAGCCGATCAAGTCGGACTTCCAGCGGGTGCTGGACCAGCAATCGGTCGGCAAGACCATCCAGGAAGCCGTCGTGACGCTTTACGATCGCGTGCCGCTGCCAGAGGTCAACTTCTTCGTGGTCGTCATCACCGTCCAGGCCCAGGCCGGCGGCAACCTGTCGGAAGCGTTGGGCAACCTGGCGCGCGTGCTGCGCAACCGCAAGAAGATGAAGCAGAAGGTCAAGGCCATGTCCTCGGAAGCCAAGGCCTCCGCCGGCATCATCGGCTCGCTGCCGATCATCGTGGCGGTCCTCGTTTCGCTGACTACGCCCAGCTACCTGCTGCCGCTGATCCAGACGCCGATCGGCAACGTGATGCTCGGCATCGCCGCGATCATGATGTTCCTTGGCGGGTTCATCATGAACCGCATGATCCAGTTCGATATCTAGGGGCCAGCGATGGACAACCTCGTCGCGACGCTGACCAACACCCAGTTCCTGGTGGCAGTCCTCGCCGCAGTCGCTGCCGCCGCGGTGGTCTTTTCCGTCGGCGCCACCTTCTTCGGCGGCAACTCGCAGATGCGCCAGCGCATCAAGCGTGTCGCGCTTGAGCGCGAGAAGATGCGGGCCGAGGAAATGGCCCGCCTGCGCGGCACCGGCGCTGGCAGCGACCCGCAGACCCGCACCATCCGCCAGGCCGCCGGCCGCGACTACATGAAGAACATCGTCGAGCGCTTCTCCCTCGAGAAGGCGTTCATGAACGAGAACACCGCCGAGCAGCTGGCGCGCGCCGGCTATCGCGGCCAGTCGGCGATGACCACCTTCCTGTTCCTGCGCTTCGTCACACCGGTGGTGCTGTTCGTCCTCGCCTTCGCCTACATGGCTTTGACGGTTTTTGCCGACAAGCCGCTGTGGATGAACGCGGTCTACGCGCTGTTCGTCGCCCTGATCGGCGCCTACCTGCCGAGCCTCCTGCTCAAGAACAAGACCATCAAGCGGCAGCAATCGATCAAGCGCTCGTGGCCGGATGCTCTCGATCTGGTGCTGCTCTGCGTCGAGGCTGGCATGTCGGTGGAGCACTCGCTCAAGCGCGTCGCCAAGGAAATCGGTGCCCAGAGCATCGAGCTTGCCGAAGAGATGACGCTGACCACCGCCGAACTCGCCTTTCTCGAGGATCGCACCCGCGCCTACGAGAACCTCGGGCGCCGTACCGGGCTCGACAACGTGAAATCGGTGATGCAGGCGCTGATCCAGGCCGAGCGCCATGGTACCTCGGTCGGCTCGGCGCTGCGCGTCATGGCCGAAGAAGGCCGCGAGGCCCGCATGATGGAGGCAGAAAAGAAAGCCGCCGCCCTGCCGCCCAAGCTCACCGTGCCGCTGATCGTGTTCTTCCTGCCGGTGCTGTTCATCGTCATCCTGTCGCCGGCCATGATCCGCGTCTTCTCCAACAGCTACATCAGCGGCGGCAACTGATCTCGGTCGGCAGCCACAATGACAAAGGGCGCCCCAGCGGCGCCCTTGTCATCTCCGACGATAGCGGGCGTGGCGTCAGCCGGCGCCCTTGATCAGGTCCCAGCGGTTCTGCTGCGTCAGCAGGGCCCGGATGTACTCCATATTGGCCTCGACCTGATCGGCGGGGAGTTCCGTCGAGAACAGCGCACGGCTCTCGTCGAACCGCCCCTGCAGCCCGACCACCAGCGCCAGGTTCTGTCGCACCTGGCTGTTGGCGCCGCGCATCTTCACCGCCATCCGCAGTTCCGACTCGGCCTTGTCGAGCTCGTTGGTCATGGCATAGGAGAGCCCGAGATTGGCATGCAGCGACGCCTGGTCGGGAGCGATCTTCAGCGCCTGCCCATAGGCCACCCGCGCTTCGTTGTTGCGCCCGCTCTGGTCGAGGATCGCGCCCTTGACCATCAGCGCATTCCAATCCGGCGAGGTCGGGTTGATCGCCCGGTCGATGACGTTCAGCGCTTGGTCGAACCGGCCGGCCGCCGATAGGGCCTTGCCATATCCGATCAGGACATCCGGATCGTCCTTGAAGCGGGCGACGCCGGTCTCGAGCACCGCAACGGCCTGGTCGTTCTGGCCGTTGGCGCGCAAGGCGGCTGCGTAATAGACGATCGTCGCCTTGTCGTTGGGCGATTTCTTGTAATGCGCGGCGAGCTGCGCCAGCGCGGCCTGCTTCTGGTCCATCGGTTGGCCGGTGAAATCGGCGTCGCCGATGCTGCCGGTGGTCATGGGGTTGGTGGCGCAGGCGGAGAGCGCCAGGGCTGCCACGCTCACGAGGAGCAGGGCGCGCAACGGTTTCAGATCAGTCCGGACAAGACGCAACAACACGAAACACTTCCTCTGGGCCATGCGATTTGCAGTTCCCGAGCCCCAGAGCAGCAATAATTGATTAACCCTAATACGGGGTTAAGGTACGCTTTCGGACCGTTGCCGCGCTCTTTGGCGGGGCGTAAATCCACCCTGTCCCGCCTCTTGCAACGGATTGCCCAATGGCCAAGTCGAAGTCGCTGCCGCTCATTGCCGTGGAGCAGGGCGCGCTCCCCCCGAGCCTGACGCCCGCCGAGGCCAAATGGGCCAAGGCCAATGGCTTCACTGGCCAGCGCGGCCGCCTGCTGGCGCTTCCGGGCAGTGACGGCGCGCTTGCCGGCCATCTCTTCGGCCTCGGTGAAGCCACGGGCCGCCCGGCGCTGACCCTGGGGCTGGCGGCGGCGGCGCTCGAGCCCGGCCATTACCGGCTCGCCGGCAGCTTCGGCGATCCCACCCTCGCTGCCCTGGCGTTTCGCCTCGGCGCCTATCGCTTCGACCGCTACCGCAAGGCTCGCGACCCCGTGTCGCTCGATGCCGTCGAGGGCGCCGATGCGGCCGAGGTGGCACGGCTGGCGGATGCGGCTTATCTGGCGCGCGACCTGATCAACACGCCGGCCAATGATCTCGGCCCCGACGCGTTCGAGAAGGAAATCCGCGCCTTCTGCAAGCGGCACAAGCTCGACATCAAGGTGATCGCCGGCGACGATCTGCTGAAGCAGAACTTTCCGATGATCCACGCCGTCGGCCGCGCCGCCGCCGAGGCGCCACGGCTGGTCGAGTTCAACTGGGGCAAGGCCAAGGACCCCAGGATCACGCTGGTGGGGAAGGGTGTCACCTTCGATACCGGCGGGCTCGACATCAAGCCATCGGCCGGCATGCTGCTGATGAAGAAGGACATGGGCGGCGCAGCCAACGTGCTGGGCCTCGCCCACGCCATCATCGACGCCGGGCTCCGCGTTCGGCTGCGCGTGCTGATCCCGATCGTCGAGAACGCCATCTCCGGTCCGGCTTTCCGGCCCGGCGACGTGCTGCGCGCCCGCAACGGCTCCACCGTCGAGATCGGCAACACCGACGCCGAGGGCCGGCTCATTCTCGGCGACGCCCTGGCGCTCGCCGACGAGGAGACACCCGATCTGATCGTCGACATGGCGACCCTCACCGGCGCTGCCCGCAGCGCCCTCGGCCCCGACCTGCCGCCGCTCTATGCCACCGACGACGCGCTTGCCCGCGACATCATCGCCGCCGGTGCCATGTCCGACGACCCGCTGTGGCAGATGCCGCTCTGGGCCGCCTACGATGCGATGATCAGCTCCAAGATCGCCGACGTAAACAATGCCGGTGCCAGCGCCTTCGCCGGCTCGATCACCGCGGCGCTGTTCCTCAAGCGCTTCGTCAGACAGGCCAAGGCCTGGGCGCATCTCGACATCTACGGCTGGGCGCCGGAAGCCAGGCCCGGTCGCCCGTTCGGCGGCACCGACCAGGGCATCCGCGCCGTGTACGGTTACCTGAAACAACGGTATAGTTGACAAGATCAACGATATCGGCGCCAATCTCATCCATCATGGATGAGACGCAGATCGCCGAGATTCGCCGCTTCAACCGCGCCTTTGCGCGCTGGCTGGGGCTGTTCGACGAGCACTACTCGAAGACCGACTACAGCCCGGCCGAGAGCCGGTTGCTCTACGAACTCGACGCGGCGGGCCATTCGAACAGCGCCACGCTGGCCCGGGCCATGGGCGTCGATCCGGCCTACATGAGCCGCATGGTCTACAAGTTCGTGGCCGCCGGGCTGATCGCCAGTTCACCCGGCACCCGCGACCGGCGTCGCAGTGAACTCGCGCTCACTGCCGAAGGCGACCAGGCCGCGGCCGATGTCGAAGCCGCCGCCGATCGCGCCATCGCTGACTTGGTCGCGCCGCTGTCGGAGGCCGAGCGGCAGGAACTGGTCTCCGCCATGCAGACCATCGTTCGCATTCTCGATCAGGAGGACGGCGCTGCCTCGATCGTCCTCAGGCCCCACCATATCGGCGACGTCGCCCACGTCGTCGCCCGCCAGTCGCGTCTCTATGCCGAGGAGTTCGGTTGGGACGGCAGCTACGAGGCGCTGGCGGCGGAGATCGGCGGCAAGTTCCTGCAGGACTTCGATCCGACGACCGAAGGCTGCTGGATCGCCGAGCGCGATGGCAGGGTCATCGGCTCGGTGTTCGTCGTCGATGCCGGGCAGGGCGTGGCTCAACTGCGCCTGCTCTATGTCGAACCCGAAGCCCGCGGCCTCGGCGTCGGCAAGCTGCTGGTCGACCAGGTGGTCCGCTTCGCCCGCGACAAGCGCTATTCGAAAATCCGGCTCTGGACCCAGTCGAACCTCGCTGCGGCCCGCAAGCTCTACACTGCCGCTGGCTTCACCCTCACCGAGAGCAAGCCCCACCACAGTTTCGGCAAGGACCTCGTGGGCGAGTATTGGGAGCTGAAGCTCTAGTAGCCGCGGCTGAAGTCGATCACGTTCGGCAGCGGCAACCCCGCCTCGTGATCCCGGATCACCTTGGAGAAATACGCAACGCCCGTCCGCTCGCTCGAGGCAGCGGCGATGTGTGGGGTGATATAGACATTGTCCATGCCCCAGAGCGGGCTGTCCTGCGGCAGTGGTTCCACCTCGAACACGTCGAGGCTCGCCGCCTTCAGCGTGCCATCGTTGAGCGCCCTGACGATATCGGCTTCCCTCTGGTGCCCGCCGCGCGCCGCGTTGATCACCACCGGCCCCTCGTTGTCGATGCCGCCGCGCTTCAGCTTCGAGAACGTCTCATAGTTGAGGATGCCCTGCGTCTCGGCCGTCAGCGGCAAGAGGTTGACGAGAATATCGGTGCCCGAGAGGAACGCCTCGAACTGCTCCGGCCCGGAGAACGCCTCGACGCCCTCGACATGTTTGGGTGAACGGCTCCAGCCGCGCAGCTTGTAGCCGAACACCTTGAGGTGCCGGATCGCGTCGAGCCCGAGCTGCCCCAGTCCCATGATGCCGACTGTCGCGTCCCACGCCGGCGCCGGGTAGAGCTGGCGCCACTGCCGGGCCGCCTGGTCGCGCTTGAACCGGGTGAACAGCCGCTGGTGCATCGTCACCTGCGAGACGACATAGTCGCTCATCCGCTGCGTCAGGTCTTCGTCCATGAACCGAGCGATCGGCACGTCCTTGGGCCGCGACGGATTGCGTAGCAGCGCATCGACGCCGGCGCCCAGCGACAGGATGGCCTTGAGCTTGTGCAGCCCTTCGAACGCATCAGGCTTCGGCTTCCAAATGAAGATGTACTCGATCTCATCGGGGTCATAGCTGTCGGCCCGGGTCACCACCTTGCGGCCGGGCAGGGCGGCGGCGAAGCCATCGGCCCAGCGCCGCTCGTTGAAATCGGCGAGGTGCAGCAGCAAGGTCATCGGTGGTCTCCCCAAAACAAACGAGCCGCACCAGGGGCGCGGCTCGGTAAATCAGTTGCCGTGAGCCAGGCTCACTGAGCGGCCGGCGCTGCCGGTTCGGTCGTCGCAGCCGGAGCCTCAGCGGCCGGTGCAGCTTCTGCGGCCGGCGCAGCAGCGGCATCGGCAGGAGCAGCTTCCGCGGCGGGAGCAGCGGCGGCATCGGCCGGAGCCGCAGCCGGAGCGGCTTCGGCGACCGGGAACGGCACGGGCGACGGCGACAACGTCTGCAGGTAGGCGAGGATGTTGGCGCGCTCGGCCGGATCCTTGACGCCGGCGAAGCTCATCTTCGTGCCGGGCGTGAAGGTCTTTGGCGAGGTGATGAAGGCGTTGAGGTTCTCGTACGACCACACGTCGCCCTTGGCCTTGTGCTCTTCCATACCGGCCGAATAGGCAAAGCCCTCGTGGCTGCCGATCGGGCGACCGACGACACCGTAGAGCAGCGGGCCGGTCTTGTTAGATTCGCCTTCGCCGAAGTTGTGGCAGCTGGCGCACTTCTTCGTGGACGCCTGGCCCGCGGCGGCATCCGCGCTGGCCAGCAGCGTGCCGAGCGGCACTTCCGGAGCTGCCGGCTCGGCGGCGCCGCCACCATGCTCGCCGGCGACTTCCGCCTCGGCTAGCGTGAGGCCCGGACCGCGATCTTCGATCGGGTGATAAACGGCCTCGGCCAGGAACCCTACGCCCATGACGAACAGCAGGGTGCCGAGAATGGCGCCAATGATCTTGTTGAGTTCGAACGAATCCATCGGGGGTATCTTTAGCCTTTGACGCCGGTTTGATGAACGGCGGAACAGCGATAGGCCATAGCTAGCCAACCCCGGCGCTTCAAGCCCTGTCCCGACGCGGGCGGAAGATAGTCTGTCCCTCCCCATGGCGCAACGGGGTAACGCGCACTGCGACAATAGTGGAAAGAGGAGGCTTCTCCTCAACATTGACTTGGCTCGCACCGGGTCGCATTAAGGCGCGCCTTTCGTTTGGGAGTTCCAGTACATGTCCAGAAAGATCGCGTTCCAGGGTGAGCCCGGCGCCTTCAGCCACGCGGCGGCACATGCGCTGTTTCCGAGTGACGAAGCGCTGCCCTGCACCACTTTTGAGGACACCATCTCGGCCGTGCAGAACGGCGACGCGGATTTCGGCGTGGTGCCGGTGGAAAACTCGCTCTACGGCCGCATCACCGACATCTACCACCTGCTCCCCAAGAGCGGGCTGTTCATTACCGGCGAGCATTTCCTGCGCGTCGAGATGAACCTGCTCGGCGTGCCCGGCGCCAAGCTTGCCGATATCAAGTCCGTGCAGTCGCTCTCGGTGGCGCTCGGCCAGTGCCGGAAGTTCATAGCCAAGCACAAGCTGAAGACCATCAACGGCGTCGATACCGCCGGTTCCGCGCGCGAAATCGCCGAAAGGGGCGACAAGTCGGTGGGCGCCATCGCTTCGCTGTTCGCTGCCGAGGTTTATGGGCTCGACGTGCTGGCACAGAACATCGAGGATGCCGCTCACAACACGACGCGTTTCCTGGTGATTTCGAAAAAGGCCGAGGAGCCGGCGCCCGAAGCGGGTAAGGTGAAGACCACCTTCGTGTTCCGCGTCCGCAACGTGCCGGCAGCGCTTTACAAGGCGATGGGCGGCTTTGCCACCAACGGCGTCAACATGACCAAGCTCGAAAGCTACATGCTCGACGGCTCGTTCACCGCCACGCAGTTCTACGCCGATATCGAGGGACATCCGTCGGATCGCTCGGTGCAGCTCGCCTTCGAGGAGCTGCGGTTCTTCACCGACCACTTCCACGTACTGGGCGTCTACAAGGCCGCGTCCGCGACCTAGCAAGCTCGCCTCGAGCTTGTCGGCTCAGTAGAAGTCGTCGTCCTCGTCGGCGCCGATGGTGAGGCCGCCAGCCTCGACACCCCAGTCGAGATCGTCGGACTTGTCTTCCTCGCGACGGGCTTCGGCTTCGAGGATCTGGTGCTGGAACGCCGGCAGGTAGAGCGGGGCACCAATTTCGCGGGTAGCGGCGCGCTGCATCTGGCTGAGCGCGATGAGTTCGTGTGGAACGCGGACTGACTTCAACATGACAAGCCTCCTTGGGGCTCGTGAAGTCATTAGAATGCGCCCCAGTTTGTTAACAAGGTCTGAGGGATGCGTTCAGGGTGGGACGGTTGCCTGCACGTGATCATCCAACCCACGGGCCGTCATCCCGGCGAAAGCCGGGACCCACTGCTCGGACGGTCGGGTAGGCGCGAACCCATCCGGTCCATCACAGCAAGGTCGGAGAGGCTCGAGCGAGTGGAGCGCTCAGAGTACTGGGTCCCGGCTTTCGCCGGGATGACGACCGGTGGGGTAGGTGAGAGGCAGGGCCAAGTCGAGGGCCAAGCCTAAGCCCCCAGCCCCGCATCCCGCTTCAACTCGCTCAGCAGGTACTTCAGCCCAGCGATGTTCTTGCTCGCCTCGATCCTCGGCCCCATCTGCTCGGCCGAGATCGCGATGCTCTCGCTCAGCGCTTCCAGCGCTCCTTCGATCTGGAACAGGTCGGGCCGCATCTCGTGGCCGGGAGCCAGGTTGTCGATCAGCCGCTCGCAGTGATCGAGCGCATCGCGGATGCGCCAGCGCGTGCGATCGGCTTCGCGAAGCAGGTGCGGGCTGGCCTGCGCCCTGCCGCGCGCCGCGTCGCGATACTCGTCGGCAATGGTGTTCCAATGCCCGATCATCCCCTGCCACAGCGCGATGTGGTGCCGGGCCTCGGCTTCGTCACTACTACCTCGGGCGATCATGGCCGCCTCCAAGCTCTCAAACTCGCCCAACTAACGCCGCCGAGCACCGGGGAGTTGCATCTTGCCATCGCCGCAATGTCGCGCCATATAGCGGATCGGGAGGTTGGCGCGGACGTGTTCCTCGCCAACCGGGTCAGGACCGGAAGGTAGCAGCCCCAACGAGACCTTCACGGGTCGTTGCCAGCCTCCTACTTCCCACATCTTTCTGATCAGGCCCCGCGCTTTGATGGCATGAACTTTTGCGATCCGCGTCCGCGCTCGCTATATGCTCTGCCATGGCTGACGGAATGTTCCCCGACGATCCCCCTGCGCCCGCCGCCAACGCGGCGAAGTCGCCCTATCTGGTGCTGGCACGAAAGTACCGGCCGCTAAGCTTTGCCGGGCTGATCGGTCAGGACGCCATGGTCCAGACCCTCCGGAACGCCTTCAAGTCGGGCCGCATCCACCACGCCTTCATCCTCACCGGCGTCCGCGGCGTGGGCAAAACCACCACTGCCCGCATCCTCGCCCGCGCCTTCAACTACGAGGACGAGACCGGCCGCCATCCAACCCTGGATTTCGAGAAGGAAGGCATCCACGACCGCGCCATCATCGAGGGCCGCCATGTCGACGTGGTGGAGATGGACGCCGCCTCGAACACCGGCATCAACGATATCCGCGAGATCATCGACTCGGTGAAGTACGGGCCCGTCTCGGCGCCCTACAAGGTCTACATCATCGACGAAGTGCACATGCTCTCGACCGCGGCCTTCAACGGCTTGCTGAAGACGCTCGAAGAGCCGCCGCCCTATGTGAAGTTCATCTTCGCCACCACCGAGATCCGCAAGGTCCCGGTGACCATCCTCTCCCGCTGCATGCGCTTCGATTTGCGCCGCGTGCCGCCCGAGACGATGACCGCCCACCTCATCGACCTCCTCGCTCGCGAAAAGATCGACTACGAGCCCGAAGCGCTGGCGATGATCGTCCGCGCCGGCGAAGGCTCGGTGCGCGACAACCAGTCTCTGCTCGACCAGGCGATCAGCCACGGCGACGGCAAGGTGACCACCGCGACGGTCAAGGCCATGCTCGGGCTGGGCGACCGCGCCCGCACCATCGATCTGTTCGAGGCGCTGATGGCCGGCCGCATCGGCGATGCGCTGGGTAACCTGCGCGAGCTCTACGATGCCGGCGCCGACCCGCAGACCATCGTCGCCGACCTCTGCGATTTCACCCACCTCGTCACCCGCATCAAGATCGTTCCGGCAGCCGCCGACGACGTATCGCTGACCCCGGACGAGCGCACCCGCGGCGCGCAGCTGGCGACAAAGCTCGGCATGCGCGCTCTGTCGCGCACCTGGCAGATCCTGTTCAAGGGCTATGACGAGGTGCAGCAGGCCGGCAACGCGCTGCAGGCCGCCGAAATGGTGCTGGTCCGCCTCGCCTATGCCTCCGACCTGCCGACGCCGGACGAGCTGATCGCCAAGCTCGGCAACCTGCCCGCTCCCACCCAGCCGCAGACTGCCCCGGTGGCCCGTGGCAATGGCGGCAGCGGTGGTGGGCCATCGGCCGCCCGGCAGTATCAGCCGGAAGTTGCGCCGCGCTTCGAAGCCGCGCCGCCGCAGCAGGCCATTCCGCAATCCACCCCGCAAGCCCAGGTCTTCGCCAATCCGCGCACCTACGCCGACCTCGTGGCGCTCGCAGGCGAGAAGCGCGACCTGATCGTCAAGCACGCGCTAGAATCCTCGCTGCGCCCGGTGTCCATCGGCGACGCGCGGCTAGAGGTGGCGCTCGTCCCCAATGCCGACCCCGGCATCATCCAGACCCTCAGCGCCAAGCTGAAGCTGTGGACCAACCGGCAGTGGATGATCACGCTCAAGACCGACGCACAGCACGTGCCGACCATGCGCGAGCAGCGCGAGGAGCGGCAGGAAGCGGTGCGCCAGGAGGCCCACCAGGATCCGTTGGTGCAGGCCATCCTCGAGACGTTCCCCGGGGCCACGGTGCGGGTGACGGTCAAGCAGGAACAGGTACCGATCGAAGCCTACGCGGACGTGGTTCGCGACAGCGATGAGGAAGACGACGAATGAAAGACCTGATGGGAATGATGAAGGCCGCCCAGGAGATGAAGGGGCGGATGGAGGAGTTCCAGAACAAGGTCGCCGAGATGACCATCGAAGGCCGCTCCGGCGGCGGTCTGGTCACCGTGACGCTCACCGGCAAGGGCGAGATGCGCGGCCTGAAGATCGACCCCAGCCTGTTCAGGGAAGACGACGTCTCTGTGCTCGAGGACCTGATCCTCGCCGCCCACAACGACGCCAAGTCCAAGGCCGAAACCGAAATGAACGCCAAGATGCAGGAGATGACGGCGGGCCTGCCGCTGCCTCCGGGCATGAAGTTCCCGTTCTAGAGGACGCTTTGGCTAACGGCGGACCCGAAATCGAACAGCTGATCCTGCTGCTGGCGCGGCTGCCGGGGCTTGGGCCGCGCTCGGCCCGGCGTGCCGTGCTGCAGCTGATCAAGAAGAAGGAACAGCTGATGATCCCGCTGTCGGCGGCGCTTGATCGCGCCGTCCAGGCGGTGACGGTCTGCGAGACCTGCGGCAACGTCGATACCCGCTCGCCCTGCCACATCTGTGCCGATCCGCGCCGCGACAGCGGGCTGCTGATCGTCGTCGAGGACGTCGCTGACCTCTGGGCGCTGGAGCGCGCCGGGGTAGGGCAGGTGAAATACCATGTGCTGGGCGGCGTGCTCTCGCCGCTCGACGGCGTGGGCCCCGATGACCTCTCGATCGATGCGCTGCTTCGCCGTGCCCCCGAATTCAATGAAATCGTCCTGGCGGTGAATGCCACGGTCGAGGGCCAGACCACCGCGCACTATATCACCGACCGCCTCGCCCCCAGTGGCGTGAAGATCACCCGGCTGGCCCATGGCGTGCCGGTGGGTGGCGAGCTCGATTATCTCGATGAGGGCACGCTCAGCCAGGCGCTGAAGGCGCGTACTGCGCTCTAGTGCTTCTTGTCGGCATCCAGTCCGTCGCCGTCGATCCACTCGTTCTTGTCGATCGGCCCCTCCTCGTCTTCCGAGAATGACGCCTTGTCGGCCGCCTCGATCGCGTCGAGTTCGTCTGAATCGGGTGACAGGGTCTCGCGATGCGCCGTCGCGTCGTGATCGATCGAGGTAGGGTCCATGCCCTCCCCATCGAGGCTGCTGAGCTGGGCGATCGCCTCGTCGATGGCGCCGATCATGCTGCGCGGGTCGTCGTCGCCGAAATCGGGGGCTTCAAGATCGGCGAGTTCGGCCCGGATCGATCTCAGCCGCGCCAGCCGTTCGACCGCGGGCCAATCGTCGCCATAGAGCAGTTCCTCGAGCTCGGCCTGGCTCACCGGCTGGGCGAATCCTGGGGTATCGCCGTCATTGCCGGCTGGTGTGTCCTCCGCGATCAGGCCGCGGAAGTGGTTGTTAGCGCTCATCGGTCATACTCCCTTTGGACCTTAACGCACGCACCCACTGGCGGGTTCAGCCGAACATCTTAAGCCTCCATTTACGCCGTATCGAGAGGGCAGGCGGTTAAGCACAAGTCGTATCAAGCGAGGCAATACTCTCTTCACCACCGCGGGCCGAAAGCAGTGGCACTGCCTCCAGAAGGACGCGCCATCTTGCAGATCATATTGTCTACGCTTTTCGAGCATCACGACCTCCGCCTGGTGGCCCTGGCGGCACTCGTATGTGCTCTCTCCGCTTTTGCCGGTATCACGCTGCTCAATCATGCCCGGCGCACCGTCGGCCCGATGCAGAAGGCATGGCTTGCCGTTGCCGCCGTATCGGTGGGCTTCGGCGTCTGGGCGACGCACTTCGTCGCCATGCTGTCGTTCTCGGCCGGCATGCCGGTGGGCTACGACCTGCCGCTGACATTGGTTTCGCTGCTCTGCGCCATCACCATCGTCGGTGGTGGCCTGTGGTTCGCAACCATCGGCACCCGCCGCTCCGACACCATACTTGGTGGCGCCATCGTCGGCATCGGCATCGCCGGCATGCACTATGTCGGCATGGCGTCCGTGCTGCTGGGCGGCCACATCGTCTGGGATCCGACGCTGGTCACCACTTCGCTGCTCCTCGGCATGAGCCTGGGCGCGGCCTCGTTGTGGGTCGGCACCGAGCGCGACACGCTGCGCTGGCGGCTCGGCTCGACCGGGTTGATGACGGTGGCAATCTGCGCCATGCACTTCACCGCCATGGGCGCCGCGGGCCTAGAGAACTGCTTCCCCGTGGTTTCCGCCGCCGACCAGACGCCGCAATGGCTCTCGCTGGTGGTCGCGGTGGTCTCGGTGATGATCCTGCTGTTCGCCCTCGGCGGCACCTATCTCGACCTGCTCGATCGCCGCCGCACGGCTGCCGAAAGCGATCGCATGCGTGGCCTTGCCGACGCCGCGGTGGAGGGCCTGCTGGTGGCCCGCGATGGCGAGATCGTCACCGCCAACCAGAGTTTCCTGGCCCTGGTCGACCTGCCGCAGGTCGATGTGAGCGGCCGGCAACTGTCGGAGTTCCTCGGCTCCGCCGTCTGCTCCATGCTGCTTGAGCGCCCCAATATCGCCATCGAGACCGATCTCAAGACCGGCTTCGGAGTCGTGCCCGCCGAGGTGATCCTGCGGCAGGTCGATTTCGCCGGCCAGCCGCACCAGGCAATCGCCATCCGCGATCTGTCGGCCCGCAAGCAGGCCGAGCAGCATATCCGCTTCCTCGCCCACAACGACCCGCTGACCGGGCTGCCCAACCGCGTGAGCTTCTCGCGCAAGCTCGAGGACGAAATCAGCCACGCCCGCAGGCACGGCCAGACGTTTGCCGTGCTGTGCCTCGATCTCGACCGCTTCAAGGAGGTCAATGACCTCTTCGGCCACGCCGCAGGCGACTCGCTGCTGCAGCGCGTCGGCCAGGCCTTGCTCGGGGCCATCGAGGGCCAGGGCGACGCGGCGCGGCTGGGTGGCGACGAGTTTGCCGTGCTGTTGGGCGATATCGGCACGCCGGCCCGCGCCGGCCGCATCGCCGAGCAGATGCTCGATGCGTTCCGCCGGACCAACGATCAGTCGTCGAGCGGGGCACTGATTTCGGCCTCGGTCGGCATCGCACTGTTCCCCGACAATGCCGACACCGCCGAACAGCTGATGACGCACGCCGACACCGCGCTCTATCGCGCCAAGCAGGACGGTCGCGGTATCTACCGCTTCTTCGAAAATGCCATGGGCGCCGAAGTGCGCGATCGCCGGCTGCTGGAGCACGACCTGCGCCACGCCGTGTCGCGCAACCAGCTGCGCCTCGTCTATCAGCCGCAGGTCGATATCCAGTCCGGCGAAGTCACCGGCTTCGAGGCGCTGGTGCGCTGGCAGCACCCCGAACGCGGCGAGATACCGCCGTCGGTGTTCGTTCCCGTCGCCGAGGAGAGCGGTTTGATCCTGCAAATCGGTGAGTGGGTGCTCCGCACCGCCTGCAACGAGGCTGCGCGCTGGAAGTCGCCGCTGTCGATCGCGGTGAATGTCTCGGCGGTGCAGGTGCATTCGGCCAGCTTCGCGCAGACCGTGCACGAGGTGCTGATCCAGACCGGGCTCTCGCCCTCGCGGCTCGAGGTCGAGATCACCGAGACGGCGCTGATCCGCGATATGATGCGGGCGGTGACGACGCTCCGGCAGATCCGGGCGCTGGGCGTCCGCATCGCCATGGACGATTTCGGCACCGGCTACTCGTCGCTGGCCAATCTCCGCGCCTTCCCGTTTTCGAAGATCAAGGTCGACCAGTCGTTCATCCGCTCGGTCGACAACAACCACCAGTCGGCCGCCATCGTGCGCGCCGTGCTGGGGCTGGGCAGCGGGCTCAACGTGCCGGTGGTCGCTGAAGGCGTAGAGCGGGCGGAGGAACTGGCGTTCCTCAAGGGCGAGGTCTGCCAGACCGCGCAGGGCTACCTCTTGAGCCGACCCGAGGACATCCGCACCTTTGCAGCCGTCACCGAGGGGCGCACCAAGCTGCTCGACAGCATCCTGCCGGCGCCGATGCACGTGCTCGCCAGCTAGTCTTTCAGCATCAGGGCCGGCTGGGGGTCGTCCCCCGCCTGCCCGAGTGATTCACTACTCTCCAGCGAGACGCTGCTCCGGCCGCGCCTCGTCGAACTCCATCGCCTCGATGCGCTCGCCGCGCTTCACGATCTTCGACGACGACGTGACGATGTCGCCGATATCCCCGGCGGCCTGGGTGAAATGCGTCTGCAGCTTCCGCACCCGCTCGTCCAGCCGGCCGACATCGGTGAGCAGCGCCCGCACCTCGGTCTGGATGCGATACGCCTCTTCGCGCATCTTCACGTCGCGCAGCAACGCCTGCACCACCTGAATCGACAGCATCAGGATCGACGGCGAGACGATGACGATGCGGGCCTTGAGCGCGCGCTGCACCACATCCTCGAAATGTTCGTGCAGGTCCGCGAAGATCGATTCCGACGGCACGAACAGGAAGGCCGTATCGGCAGTCTCCCCGGCAATCAGGTACTTCTCCGAGATCGCCTTGATGTGGACGCCCATGTCGTTGCGGAAGCGGCTGGCCGCAAACCGCGGGTCCTCGCCTTCACCGGCGCCCGAAAAACCCTGCCAGCTCTCGAGCGGAAACTTGGCGTCGATCACCAGCGAGGGCGCGCCGTTGGGCATGTAGACCAGTGCGTCCGGCCGGCTGCCGTTCGAGAGCGTCGCCTGGAACGCATATGCATTCTGGGCCAGCCCATCCCCGATGATCGCTTCCATCCGGCCCTGGCCGAACGCCCCGCGCGTCTGCTTGTTGGCGAGGATCGACTGCAGCGACACCACGTTCTGGCTGAGCTGCGTGATGTTGGATTGCGCCCGGTCGATCACCGCCAGCCGCTCCTGGAGCTTTGCAAGGCTCTCGTTGGTCTTCGCGTTGCCTTCCTGCATTGCCGCGCCGATGCGCTGGCCCTGGCTGTCGAGTCGATCATTGACGAGGCGGGCGAGGTCGGAGGTGCGCGAGCCGAAGATCTCGCTCATCGTCTGCATCCGGCCGGTCATCTCCGACTGTACCCGCAGCATGTCGGCGATATAACGCTCGGTCTCCTGCGCCTTGAGCTGCGCCGCGGCCGCCTCATCGGCCCGCTGCTGCGCTTCCTCGGTGCGGATGCGCGACTGCCGCACCATCACCACCAGGAGGGCGATCAATAGCGCCGCGAACAGTCCTGCCGCCGCAAACGCGGCGATCTCGAGCGTGACGGGATAGTCGGCGATGACGAAGAGCACACGATCCATCGCGGCAGCCTACACGATTCGACCGAGTTGTTCCCGCATTGTTCACGTTCGCCCCAATTATCGTTGACGAAGCGTAAACCGGCTGGCCGTTGACCGGCGCCCGGGAAATACCATATTCAGCGGCAACCCCCGATGAAGGACTGAACGTTCATGGCCAAGCGCCCCATCCTGATCCTGCCCGACGAGCGCCTGCGCGCTATTGCAGAGCCGATCGAGAAGATCGACGATGGCATCAAGCAGCTCGCCAAGGACATGCTCGACACCATGTACGACGCGCCGGGCATCGGCCTCGCCGCGCCGCAGATCGGCGAGCTGAAGCGCATCGTGGTGATGGACCTCGCCAAGGAAGACGAGACGCCGGCGCCGCTGGTCATGATCAACCCCGAGATCCTCAAATACTCGGACGAGACCGTGACGACGGAGGAGGGCTGCCTCTCCATCCCCGAGCTCTACTACGACGTCGAGCGCCCGGCCGAAGTCACCGTCCGTTACACCGATCTCGACGGCAAGGAAGTTGAACTCGACGCCAAGGACCGCCTCGCGGTCTGCGTGCAGCACGAGCTCGATCACCTCGATGGCGTGCTCTACATCGACTACCTCAGCCGCCTGAAGCGCGACCGCGTGCTGAAGAAGTTCCAGAAAGCGGAGCGCCTGGCCAAGAAGGTCGGTTAGCACCTTAGTGAGGCGATCGCCTTCTCCCCTTGTGGGAGAAGGTGCCCGAAGGGCGGATGAGGGGTCTCTCTCCGCGCACTGGGTCGCTCCTCGCTTCGCTCGGATCGCGCTACACTTCGTTTCGCGGGACCCCTCATCCGGCGCTGCGCGCCACCTTCTCCCACAAGGGGAGAAGGCGACCACCGGGAGACCGGAACATATGAAAATCATCTTCATGGGCACGCCGGAATTCGCCGTGCCCACCCTCACCGAGATCGTCTCCACCGGCCACGAAGTCGTCGCCGTCTACACCCGTGCGCCAAAGCCCGCCGGCCGCGGCCAGGCCGAGCGCAAGTCGCCGGTGCACGAGGCGGCCGAGAACTTCGGTATCCCCGTCTTCACCCCGCGCAGCCTCAAGCAGGCGCCCGAGCAGGAAGTGTTCGCCTCGCTCGATGCCGATGTTGCGGTGGTCGTCGCGTACGGCCTGATCCTGCCCAAGCCGATCCTAGAAGCGCCGCGTCTCGGCTGCCTCAATCTCCACGGCTCGCTCTTGCCGCGCTGGCGCGGCGCCGCGCCGATCCAGCGTGCGGTGATGGCCGGCGACGCGCGCACCGGCATCATGGTGATGCAGATGGACGAGGGCCTCGATACCGGCGCCGTCGGCCTGATCGAGGAAATGCCCATCGGCCCCGACATGACCTCGGGCGAGCTGCACGACAAGATGATGCTGGTCGGCGCCGACCTGATGGGCCGGGCGCTGGCGGCACTCGAACGCGGCAGCCTGCACTTCACCCCGCAGCCCGAAGAAGGCGTGACCTACGCCGCCAAGATCGACAAGGCCGAAGCCCGCATCGATTGGGGCAAGCCGGCGGCTGAGGTCCACAACCTGATCCGCGGCCTCTCGCCATTCCCCGGCGCCTGGTTCGAACTCGAGCTCAACGGCACGCCGACCCGCATCAAGGCGCTGCGCTCGACCCTGATCCCAGGCTTCGGCGCGCCCGGCACAATCCTTCCCGATCTTACCATCGCCTGTGGCAGCGGTGCCGTGAGGCTGACCGCGGTGCAGCGCGAGGGCAAGGGCGCGATGGATGCCGCCACGTTCCTGCGCGGAGCCGGGGCGCTGCCGGAACGGGCGGGCTAATGCCCCGCTACCGCCTCAGCATCGAGTATGACGGCCGCCCCTTCTGCGGCTGGCAGCGGCAGGCGCACGATCTGTCGGTTCAGCAACTGCTTGAGGAAGCCATCGAGCGCTTCTCCAGCGAGAGCGTCGTCACCCAGGCTGCCGGCCGCACCGATGCCGGCGTCCATGCCCTCGGCCAGGTCGTCCATTTCGACCTCGAGCGCGACTGGGACCCGTTCAAGGTCCGCGAAGCCCTGAACTACCACACCAAGCCGCACCCGGTGGCGATCCTCACTGCCGACCTGGTCGACGAGAGCTTCGAGGCCCGCTTCTCCGCCATCGCCCGGCACTACGAGTACCGCATCCTCAACCGCCGGGCTCGTCCTGGCCTCGACATGGGCCGTGTCTGGCACGTGCCCGTGCAGCTCGATGCCGACCGTATGCACGAGGCCGCCCAGCTCATCCTCGGTAAGCACGACTTCACCACCTTCCGCGCCGCCGAGTGCCAGGCGAAATCGCCCGATCGCACCCTCGATGTCTTCACCGTGTCGCAGCAGTCCGACATGATCGTCGTCACCGCCAAGGCGCGGAGCTTCCTTCACAGCCAGGTGCGCTCGATGGTGGGTTCACTGAAGCTGGTCGGCGACGGCAAGTGGCAGCCGCGCGACTTCCGCGCCGCCCTAGACGCGCGCGATCGCGCCCGCTGCGGCCCGCTGGCCCCGCCCGACGGGCTCTATCTCACTAGGGTCGACTACTAGCCGCCGCGGCGTTGAGTTCGGCCAGCTGTTCCGGCGACAGCGGGAACACCACGCCGACGATCAGCAGTGCGATGCTGACCCCGACCAGCTGCGCCACGAGGAACATGGCAATCTGCCAGGCCGACAGCGTGACGATCAGGCGCGCGATATTGATCTCGATGACGATCACCACGATGCCGACAGCAATCAGCAGGAACTCTCCACCGATGCCGAACAGGCTAAGCAGCGTGCTGGCGAGCGTGAGGAAGAACGACGCCCAGTTGTCGGCAACCAGATAAGGCACGAGGCCATCGAGGCGTTTCAGCTGCCGCAGCAGGATGGCCGAGAAAGCGATCTGGAAGCCGAACAGGATGATGACCGTCATCACCGCCCGGAACACCGATCCCTTGGCGCCTGGCACCCCCAGCAGCAGCGGCAGCGCAGCGGTAATCAGCGTGACCGTGAGGAAGGCAATGAAGCTGCCGACGAGGCCGCGCGTCGAGAAATCGAAATACCTGCCCGACTGGCGATTGCCGATGACCAGCCCCGCGACGCCGCGCGCGGCCGAGCTCACCTCATCCCAGATCTCGTTGCTGCGTTCGGGCACTAGCCAATTCCCTGCATACCGGAGGTCAGCATGTAGAGCCCGACTCGGACGGCGACAAGCGCGGCGACCGAAAGAATGGCAAACGCGACGGAAATGCCGATCCGCAGTTTGCCGATTTCGCGCGCCACCCGATACTGCATGAAGCCGGTGACCCCGAGCGTCGCAACGATCAGGTTCGGCCCGCCGAAATAGGCGAGGGGCAGCGACAGCGCCAGGATGAACGCCATCGCATAGGTGCTCGGCACCGCCATGGCGACGGCCGGCGCCGAGAGCAGCCGCGCCGTGATCCAGATGACCGCCCAGACGGTCGCCAGCCGCCCCGCATTCACCGCGAGGCTGATGGCGATCAGCCCCCAGCCGGGAAAGCCGCTCAGCGTACTCTCGGCGGCAATCAGCAGCATCACCACCGCGAAATAGCAGCCGGCCGCGTTGACGAGGCCGAGGCCCGTAAGATTGAACTTCTCCGCCGCCCCCGGACGCGCCGTCAGCAGGTCGAGCCAGCCGATAATGGCGCGCCACAGCTCGCCGAAAGCGTTCATGGCGCCGCCAGCATCGCCTGCCCGGTCGGCAAGGCCAGGAACAGGAAGCTCGCGGCGAATGTGCCGACCGCGACCAGCGCGCCGATCAAGATCGCCCCACCCCAGCCGACCCCGAGCAGGCTTTTCGACGCCCGTGCGGTGAAGAAGGCGAGGACGCCGATCAGCGCCGTGCCCGAGCTGACGCCGAGCGCGCCGAGCACCAGCCCGACGATCTGGCTGATCGCCAGCACCAGTGCGAGGAACAGGAAGAGCGCCGGCAACTGCTCGCGCTTGTTCAGCAGCATCGCCGCTCCGCCGAGCACCACGAACGGCACCGCCAGCATGATCAGCGCCACGGCAGCGAAGTCGACTACGACCCGCAGCGCCTCAGGCAGCATGCCGGCAAAGGGAACCACGAGGATCGCGGCCTGCAGGACCGCCAGCACGACGATGCCGGTCACCGCATGCGTCCAGGTCACGCTCGCCGCAGCGTCGCCAGGGGCTGGGGCCTTACCGAACACTGCCCGGCTCACCACGTCGATGGCGCGGTAGAAACCGTTGGCCATCACTTGGCTCCCAGATAGTCGGCAATGAACGCGGCGTAGACCGCCGTCAGATCCTCGACATCGGCGACCCGCACGTTCTCGTCCACCTTATGCATGGTCGGACCGGGCAGCCCGAACTCCACGACCGGGCAGTATTCGGCGATGAACCGCGCGTCCGATGTGCCGCCCCCGGTCGAGAGCTCCGGCGGGATGCCGGTGCGCCGCGCGATCGTCTCGATCAGCGTCTCCACCCCACCCCCGAGCGGCGATAGGAACGAGCGCGATGGCCGCCCCGCCACGGTGAATTCCACCGCGCAGCCGCGCGCGTCCTGGTTGCCGATCACCTCGTTGATCGCCTCGATCAGGCTCTCGGGCGTCCAGCGGTCGTTGTAGCGCACGTTGAAGCGCAGCAGCACCGAGGCCGGAATGACGTTGGTCGTCTCGTTGCCCACGTCGGCCGAGGTGAATTCGAGGTTCGACGGCGGAAAATGCTCGGTGCCGTCATCGAGCTTGCCGGTCAGCGCGCCGATCAGCAGCGCCGCCACCGGCAGCGGATTGTTGGCCTTGTCCGGGTAGGCAACATGCCCCTGCGTCCCGGTCACCCGAATCTGCCCGTTGAGCGACCCGCGCCGCCCCACCTTGATGCTGTCACCCACCCGCGCCGTAGCGCTCGGCTCGCCGACAATGGCGAAATCGAACCGATGGCCCTCAGCCTCCGCCCAGGCCATCAGCTTGTCGGTGCCGTTGACCGAGTCGGCTTCCTCGTCATTGGTGATCGCAAGCGAGATGTGGCCGGCGTCAGGCACGCGGGACAGCGCGGCAACGAACGCCGCGATCCCCGACTTCATGTCCGCCGACCCGCGCCCATAAATCGTCCCGTCGACGATCTCGGCAGCAAACGGCGGGTGCCGCCACGCCGCCGTATCACCCGGCGGCACCACGTCGGTGTGCCCGGCAAACAGCAGGTGCTTGCCGCCGCTGCCGCGCGTCGCGAACAGGTTGTCGACCGGATACGAGCCATCACCCTCGAAACGCAGGCGCTGGCAGGTGAACCCGAGCGGCGTCAGTGCCGCCTCGAGCACATCGAATGCCCCGGCAAGCTCCGGGGTGACCGATGGCTGCCGGATCAGCTCGGCGAGAAGTTGGACGGGATCGATCCCGAGTGATGCGGGCATGTCCCGTCCGTCGTTCTGGTTACGCGGTCGCGGCCGCGCCGCTGGTCAGCGGATCGAGGCCATAGTCATTGGTGCCGTCGGTGCCCTTGAGGAACCCGAGGACGACCAGCATGTAGATGCCGAAAATGCCGACCGCCGCGCCGATCACCGAAAACAGCATGCTCGGCATCGGTACCGTCACGCCCTGGATGTCGGTCATCGTGTAGCCCAGACCAAGTGCCTGGATCAGCAGCAGCACGACCGTGACGCCGAAGTAGATCAGCACGTCGCGTCCGGCATTGTTCTTGTCGTGCCGGCGCTTCACCGACAGGCAATAGGCCGGATAGGCGAAGATCAGGAACACCACGAGGCTGCCCCATGCCGAGGCCTGGATCACTCCGGTGGCAATGGTCGCGATCTGCGCGGGATCGGTGGTGTTGGCCATGATCGCCGCCATGTTGGGGCCGCCCAGGCCCACCAGCGGCAGGATGAGCATCGAGATGACGATGTTGGCAACCGCCAGCACGATCGCGCCGATCCACCAGCTCTTGCGCGAAATCCGACCCTCGGTCTTGGTGTAGAGATACTGAAAGTCCATTATTCCCTCTATGGCTTCCCGCGGCGCCCTCATGCCGCAGGCGCGAGCCTAGTAGAGTCGCCGCAATCCTACCAGCCGCGCCGCTAGGCCGCGGGAACCGGGGGTCGGAGGGGATCGGGGCCATGCTTATTGGCGCCCTTCGTCCCCATCTGGAACCCGAGCAGGTAAAGCAGATAGAGACCACATGCCGACTGGATTGCGGTGAGCGCTCCGAGGACGTTGCTGAGCGTCGAGAAGGACGGCATCAGCATGGTCGTGAGCGACGCCCTCGTCTCCATGCTGGGCAGCAGGACCGTCGTGATGAACCATGTCTGCGCGATCATTGCGATACCCGAGAGGACCAGGTAGGCCAAGAGGAGACGGCCGTTCTCGTTGCAATCGTGCAGGCGTTTCACCGACAGGCAATAGTAGGGACAGGAAGCCGCGACTGAGGTTGCCCCGAACAACCAGAAGAAGGCCGCCGGAGATAGAGCTGCACCACTGAACATGGCGGCCATTACGAAGGCGATCACCAATGCGCCGAGCACCAAGGCTCCCAGCCACCAGGCCTGCCGCGTAATCCGCCCCTTGGTCGAAAAGTAAAGAAACCCGACGCCCACCGCTGCCCCCGCCGCGACTGTATCCCGACGGCGACCCTATTTGAGAGTCGGCGGTATCACTAGTCCCGCAGCAGTTCGTTGATGCCGGTCTTGCTCCGCGTCTGCGCGTCCACCGTCTTCACGATCACTGCGCAGTAGAGGCTCGGGCCGGGGTTGCCGTTCGGCAGCGGCTTGCCCGGCAGGTTGCCCGACACCACCACGGAGTAGGGCGGCACCTTGCCGATATGGACCTCGCCGGTCGCCCGGTCGACGATCTTGGTCGAGGCGCCGATATAGACGCCCATCGACAGCACCGAGCCTTCGCCGACCACCACGCCCTCGACCACCTCGGAGCGGGCGCCGATGAAGCAGTTGTCCTCGATGATGGTCGGGCCGGCCTGCATCGGCTCGAGCACGCCGCCAATGCCGACGCCGCCGCTGAGGTGCACGTTCTTGCCGATCTGCGCGCACGAGCCGACGGTGGCCCAGCCATCGACCATCGAGTTCTCGTCGACGAACGCGCCGATATTGACGAAGCTCGGCATCAGCACCACGCCGCGGCCGATATGCGAGCCGCGCCGCACGATCGAGCCGGGCACGGCACGGAAGCCGGCCTCGCGGAAGCGGTTCTCGCCCCAGCCCTCGAACTTGGATGGTACCTTATCCCACCAGGTGGTGCCACCGGGGCCCTGGATCACGGCGTTGTCGTTGAGCCGGAAGCTCAGCAGCACCGCCTTCTTCAGCCACTGGTTCACCGTCCAGCCGTCAGCAGACTTCTCGGCGACGCGCGCCTTGCCGCCGTCGAGCAGCTCGAGGGCAGTCTCCACAGCCTCGCGGATGGCGCCCTGCGTGCTGGAGCTGATCTCGGTGCGCGCCTCCCAGGCGGCATCGATGGTCTGGGCGAGATCGGCATGCGACATGGAAAGTGCTTTCGGATCGGGTGGCAGGAAGGCGCGCCGGACATTATCCGGCTCGGTTCGCCTGTCAACGATCCTTAACCCCGGCCATGACAAGCTCATCGCCTAGTTTCGGAGACTGCCAGAATGGCCACACGCGCCCATACCCCGCTTCGCACCTCGGTCGAAGACATCGATGCGGCAAAACGTGCGCCGTCGACGCCGCAGACCGAATCCGCCGCGTTCCGCCTCGCCTTCTCCGACGACGAGTTCATGACCTCGGAGGATACCCGCGGCATCCGCTTCCAGCTCGAGTATTTGAAGACCGAGTTCCGCCTGCGCGAGCACGGCATCCGCTCGACCGTTGTGCTGTTCGGCGGTGCCCGTATCCCCGAGCCGGGCAAGCCCGCCTGGGCTGCTCGCAACGAGACCCAGAAGAAGAACCTCGAGATCGCCTCGCGCTACTACGAGGAGGCGCGGCGCTTTGCCCAGTACGCCTCGCTCACCTCGCGGGCGCTAGGATTCCGCGACTACGTCGTGGTGACCGGCGGCGGGCCCGGCGTCATGGAGGCCGGCAACCGTGGGGCCGATGATGTCGGCGCACCGAACATCGCATTCAACATCGTCCTGCCGCACGAGCAGGCGCCGAACGCCTACATCACCCCCGACCTCTGCTTCAATTTCCACTATTTCGCGACCCGCAAGATCCACTTCCTGCTGCGCGCCCGCGCCGTCGCCATCTTCCCCGGCGGCTTCGGCACGCTGGACGAGTTCTTCGAGACGCTCACCCTGATCCAGACCGGCCGCATGGACCGGATTCCGCTCTTGCTGTTCGGCAAGGAGTTCTGGAACAAGGTGATCAATTTCGAGGCGCTGGCGGAAGCCGGCACCATCGCGCCCGACGATCCGAAACTGTTCACCGTGGTGGATAGCGCGGAGGATGGCTGGAACGTGATCCGCGAGCACTACAATTTGCCGGAAGTGACGCTGGCCACTGGCTAGCGCTTCGGTGCGAACGTGCCGTCGAAGTGGTTGCGCAACTCACACCGGTTGCCGTCCGGATCGACGAAGCCGCCGATGATGCCCCAGTCCCAGTGGCTGACCTCGACCCCGATGCCCTTGGCGCGCAACCGATCGGCCGCCGCATCCACGTCGGCGACGTTGAAGCGTAGCGTCACCGGGCTCTGGGCGCGCGATTTTTCTGTCGCTGCAGCCACCCCGCCGCCCTCGACCATGATGTAGCCATCGCCGAACTTCAGCGCCGCGACGCTCGCCGTGGTGAACATCACCGGCAGCTCGAGGAGGTCGCGATAGAAGGCGAGGCAGCGCTCGAAATCCTCGGTGAAGAGGATGACGCCGGCTTGCTCGTACCAGCTCATGGCAGCTTTCTGAGGAACCCGGCCAGGTCCGCCGTCATATGGTGCACATGCGCGCCGCCGGTGCGTTCCAGCTCCCACGCCTCCACCTGCTCATGCGCGAACGCCTCGCCGGCGATCACCTGCACGGTGGTCATCCCGGTATCGTGCGGCACCACGAGGTTCTTCTCGAGATCGTCGAACATCGCGGCCCGCCGCGCGTCGATCCCGTGCTTGCGGAAGAAGGCATCATACGCTTCAGGCAGCGGCTTCGGCCGGTAGCTCATGGCGCGGATGTCGAAAATGTCTTCAAACAGCCCGTCGGCATTGCCCAGCCGGTTCAGTACCGCCCTCGCGTGCCCGACATCGCCATTGGTGAGAATGAACTTCCGCCCCGGCAGCGCACGGATCGCGTCGACGAGGTCGGGATGCGCCGCAACCGGCGTATAATCGATCGCGTGGACGGTGTTGAGGAAGTGGTCCGGGTCGACCTCGTGCAGCTGCATCAGCCCGTTAAGCGTCGTGCCGTAGTCGCGGTAATAGGCCTTCTGCAGCGCCCGCGCCTCGTCGAACGGCAGCTGCGTCACCCCGACCATATAGCGGGAGATCAGCATGTCGATCTGCGCGAACAGGTTGCACTCGCGCGGGTAGAGCGTGTTGTCGAGGTCGAACACCCAGTCGGTGACGTGGGAGAGCGAACGGGGCGGAGGAGTAAGATCGTTCATCCCACCAATATGGCAGATAAGCCGCGAACTTTCACCCCGCGCTGATTGCAGGGCTGTGCACCGCCACCACCTCGACCTCCGCAATTTGATCAATCAATCACTTGATTGAAAGATTTCCCGGGTGTATGTGCCTGGCCTCGCCGCAAGCCAAGTGTCGAAATGCCGATGTTTGGCGCGACATTGTCGGCGAGCCAGGAAATCCGATGACCCTCACCAGCCCGACCAGCAAGCGCGAGACCACCGACGATCGTCGCCGCGCCATCGCGGCAGCGGCGCGCGATCTCATCGTCGAGAAAGGCTTCGAGGGCCTCAGGACCCGCGATATCGCCGCGCGTGTCGGCATCAATGTCGCGACGCTGCACTATCACGTGCCCACCAAGGAGGCGCTGATCGGGCTCGTCGCCGACACCATGCGCGACGATTTCCGGGCCCAGTCGCTGCTCCGCCCGCGTGCCCACCTGTCGCCTGGCGAGCGACTGGAGCACGAGTTCTTCGACTTCCGCGAGATGTTCTACGAGCAGCGCGAGACCCTCGCGGTGATGTCGGAGCTGATGGAGCGGGCCCGGCGCGACGCCGTGATCCACGCCGCCATGCAGCCGATCCTGCACAAATGGCACCAGATGGTTGCCGCCATTTTCGTCGCCGGCCTCGCCGACGGCACCTTCCGGCCGGACCTCGACCCCGAGGCGGCCTCGAGCATGTTCATCGGAGCATTGGTCGGCTTCGGCCGCGGCCCCGATACCACCCCCCAGTATTTCGAACGGCTGTGCGCCGAGTTGCGCCGCGCCGTTCGCCACCAAACGCCAGAGACCAGGAACTAGCCATGTCTTCGCAATTCCACGTGCCGCAATCCAAGGCCGATGCCGATCCGCGCCGCTGGGTGGCGCTTGCCGTCCTGCTGCTCGCCAGCTTCATGAATCTCATCGACGTCACCATCGTCAACGTCGCGCTGCCCAGCCTGCAGCAGAACCTCGGCGCCGATCCCAGCCAGATCGAGTGGGTCATCGCCGCTTATGTGCTCGCCTTCGCGCTGGGCCTTCTGCCATTCGGCCGGCTCGGCGACATCGTCGGCCGCACCCGCATGTTCCTCATCGGCGTCGCCGCCTTCACGCTGGCCTCCGCCTTCTGCGGCCTCGCCCCCTCGATCGAGTGGCTGATCGTTGCCCGCGTGCTGCAAGGCCTCGCCGGTGCGGCGATGACCCCGCAGGTCCTCGCCATCGCCCAGGTCACCTTCCCGCCCGAGGAGAAGGGCCAGGCCTTCTCCCTGTTCGGCCTCAGCGCCGGCCTTGCCGCGGTTGCCGGCCCGATCGTCGGTGGGCTGCTGATCGGCGCCAACTTCGCCGGCCTGGACTGGCGTCCGATCTTCCTCGTCAACGTCCCGTTCGGCATCCTTGCCGTCGTCGCCGGCTGGTACCTCATCCCCCGCACGCCAGGCCATCCGACGCTGAAGAACGATTTCGTCGGCATCGCGCTGTTCGGCGCGGCCACCGTCGCCATAGTCTATGCCTTGGTCGAGGGCCACACCCTCGGCTGGCCGACATGGCTGTGGGGGCTGATGGGCGTTGGCCTGCTGTTCACCGGCCTCTTCGTCATCTGGGAGCGCCACCGCGCTCGCCTTGATCTGCCGCAGCTGCTGAATTTCAGCCTGATCAGCAATCCCAACTATCTGCTGGGCCTGCTCATCACCACCATCTTCGCCTCGGGCATCCCGGCGATGTTCATGGTGATCTCGCTGCTGCTGCAATCCGGCTACAACTTCACCCCGCTGATGTCGGGCCTCACCAACACCCCGTTCTCGGTCGGCGTGCTTGCCATCTCGCTGTTTATCGGCCGTCTCGGCCAGCGTTACCTGCGCACCCGGCTGGCGCTGGGCGCGGCGATGCTGGTGCTCGGGATCGGTTGGCTCGACTTCATCATCCGCGGCCTTGGCGATTCCGTCGACCACTGGACCTTCCTGCCGCCGCTGCTGCTGGCCGGCCTCGGTCTCGGCCTCGGCTTCTCCGGCCTGTTCCAGTCGGTGCTGTCGGGCGTGCCGCCGCGCGATGCCGGTGCCGGCTCGGGCGCGCTGCAGGCCTTCCAGCAGGTCGGTGGCGCCATCGGTGTGGCGCTGGTCGGGCAGATCTTCTTCACCCAGCTTTCCGCCGGCTTTGCCGCCGGCAACCCGCCGCATGTCGCCTTCGCCCAGGCTGCGGGGCCGGCGATCCTCTACCAGATCGTCGCCTTCGGGTTGGTCGTGGTGCTGGTGCCGTTCCTCAGGATCAAACGCCCGGATCAAGGTGCCGGCGCCCCGGCGGCGCCCGCGGTGCCGGTCGAGGCATAGAGCAATGGACAGGGCGCCTGCGGGCGCCCTTTCTTTTTTGCCCGGCGAATGTCGATGTCGCCGTCGCTACCTCGACTAGCTGTGAAGCCGAAGGAGGAACCCATGCGCTATGTCTGCCTCGTCCACGTCGACAAATCGCTGATCGAAGCCGCGACGCCCGAAGAGCTGGCGGCGATGGATCGACAGAACCGGGAAACCAATAGGGCGCTCAAGGCCAGCGGCCAGTTCGTCCTCGATCTCGCCCTCAAGGAGCCGGAGACCGCGAGGGTCGTCCGCTCCCGCGGTGGCAAGGTTTCGGCTACCGACGGCCCCTACGTCGAAAGCAAGGAGCACCTGGGCGGCGTCCTGGTGATCGAGGCGCGCGATCTCGCCGAGGCGGCGGAGATCGCCGGTCGCGATGCCATGGCCCGCTTCGGTAGCATCGAGGTGCGGGCTGAAATGGGCCTCTCCTGGCAGCAGCCGGAGCCGTGACCGGCTCGGCTAGAACCCGAGGATGACGAAGCGTCCGACCAGCGCGGCGAGGCTGAGGCAGACAAGCCCGATGCCGAGGCCGACGGGCGAGCCCCAGCCATGCCAGCTGAGCGCCGTCTGCGCGTAGCGCCATTCTTCATCGGGGGTGAGGGGTGGGCGGTTGGCCATGTCGTTCTCCTTTACTGGGTTGGTTGGGTGAGCGGGGTGCGGTCGGCCCTGAAGCCGAACATTCGCTGCTGCGCCCTCACCCCCATCGGCATCACCACGGGCAGGATCAGGTCGCGGATGCGGAGGGAGAGCCAGCTCTGCGCGTGCTTCTGCGATCCGGCCATCCGGCCGATCTGGATGGCGGTCTCGACTCGCTGCCGGCGCAACGCCTCGAAGCGCCGGAACGCGGCAGCCGGCTCCGGCTGTTCGTCGAGGCAGGCGGCCAGCACCACGGCATCCTCGATCGCCATCGAGGCACCCTGGCCCGAATGCGGCGCCACCGCATGGGCGGCATCGCCCATCAGCAGCACGCGCAGCGTCGACCAGCGGCTCAAGCCGTCCATGTCATAGACCGGGAAATTGCGATCGATGCGCGTCACCGCGGCAAGGATCCGCCGATTGTCGAGCGGATCGTCCGCGTGCATGGCCGCGACCTTGGCCGCATAGGCTGAGGGATTGGCAACCGGCCCGGTCTCGTTTTCGGCGTCGGGATAGGTGTTGAACCACAGCACCGGTCCGTTCCCCTGCTTGAGGTAGCCGAAGAACGCCCGTTTGCCGAAGGTCATGTACATGACGCCATCAGTCGGGGCGATCTCCGGCACGTCGACCAGCCCGCCGGTACCTATGAGGCCGGAATAGCGGGGCGCCGGCAGCTCCGGGAAGCAGAGCCGCCGCACCGTCGAGCGCAGGCCGTCGCAGGCGATTGCCATGTCGAACATTTCGCGCGTTGATCCGGTTTCGATGGTGACGCCGGCTTCGGTTTCATCGATGCCGGTCAGGTCTTCGCCAAGCCGCAGCATCACGCCGGCTGCTTCCGCCGCATCGAGCAGCGCGCCGCCGAGCGCGCCGCGTCCGATGGTGACCGACGGCGCGCCGAACGCCTCGCGATGCCCGGCGTAGTCCATCAGCCCCAACCGCTTGCCGTGCTCGTTGAAGATGGCAATGCCGCTGGTATCGAGGCCCGCCGCGATCACCGCATCGGCGAGGCCGAGCGCCCTCAGCGCATTGATGCCATTGGGGGCCAGCGTCAGGAACAGCCCGTCTGAGCGGATCTGAGCCGCGCGGCGCCGTTCGATGACCACCGGCCTCAGTCCCTTCTGCTGCAGTGCCAGAGCCAGCGCCAGGCCACCGATGCCGGCGCCGCAGATGGCGATCTGGGGATGGTTGGTTTTTGCCCTTGCGGGGCGACTATCGATAGGTGACATTGTACGAACGCCTTATTATTAGACAATCTAACAATTAGATGATCGAACAATAATGTCAACCCCCGACAAAGCCGCCCTCATCGAAACCCTCGGTCGCATCGTGGTGCGCTGGCAGGATGCCACGCAGAAACATGATGAGGCCGTGGGCGCCATCTACGGCCTCAACGCGTCCGAGCGGCTGTGCCTGAGCTTCCTCTGGCTCGGCCCGCAAACTGCCAGCGCCATCGCCCGCGAGATCAGGCTGACCCCGGCGGCGGTGACGGCGCTGATCGACCGGCTGGAAAAGCGCGGCTTCGTCCGCCGGCGTCCCGACCCCGGCGATCGGCGAAAAGTCTGGGTGGAGGCCGCCGAGGAGGCGCACCGGGTTACCGCCGAGGCCTATTTGCCATTGGGCGCGGCGGGCGAAGTTCTCCTCGCCAAATACTCGGTAGCGGAACTGCAGGTAGTCGAGGCAGTGCTCACCGAGTCGATGGCGCTGCAGGAGAAGATGACCGGCGAACTGCTGGCCCGGCATCAGAAGCCCTGATCGATCCGCCACGTTGGCAATTGGCTAACCATTGCTGACGAGTTTCCGTAAAATGCCACATAGCGGTCGCGGTGTCGGCCAACTGCGCCTCCATCTCGCGTGCACCAAACGCACCAGGAGCCGCCGTGAACAGCCTCACCACCTTCGGCCTGACCGCCGTCGTCCTCTTCGCGCTGGCCACCGGCCTCGCCGCCAACGCCCGCGCCGCTGAGAACTTCATCTATACCGGCAACGGCGACCTCGAAGCTGCCGAGTCCGTGCTGGCGCGGCCCGACATCGAAGGTGCCCAGGTGGTCTACAACTGGCGCGCCCTCGAGCCGGCGAAAGGCGAGTACGACTTCTCCGCCATCGAGCGCGACCTGGCGCAGACCGGGCGGCTCGGAAAGAAACTCTTCATCCAGATCCAGGACCGCTTCTTCTCGCCCCAAGCCCGCAACATCCCCGACTACGTGCTCGAAGGTGCCGAATATGGCGGTGGGCTGGTACCGCAGGTCGACAACCCGGGCGAGGACAAGACTCAAGCCTATGGCTGGACCACCATGCAGTGGAACCCGGCGGTGAGGGCTCGCTACCAGGCGCTGCTGCAAGCGCTGGCTGTGCGCTTCGACGGCAAGGTCTACGGCGTCAACCTGCCGGAGACGGCGATAGACATCGACATGAAGGCCGACAAGACCGGCTTCAGCTGCGACGCCTACTTCGACGCCGAGCTGCAGAATCTCATGGTCGCCCGTCGGGCTTTCACAGCATCCAAGGTGGTCCAGTACGTGAACTTCTGGCCTTGCGAGTGGGAGAACGACCACACCTACATGAGCCGCCTGTTCGAGCTGGCCGCCGCCAACAACATCGGCCTGGGCGGCCCCGACATTGTCCCTTGGCGCAAGGGCCAGATGAAGAACTCCTACCCGTTCTTCAACCAGTACAAAGGCAAGCTGGATTTCGTCGGCATGGCCGTGCAGGAGCCGACGCTCACCTACAAGAACGACAAGACCGGCAAGCCCTTCACCAAGGACGAGTTCATCGCCTTCGCCGACGATTACCTCGGCGTCGACGCGGTATTCTGGAGCCTCGAAACACCGTGGCTGAAGCAGTAAGGGGCAGGGCGATGCACAACCGGACAACGTCGCGCAGCCTCCCGCACACCAGCCGCCAGCCGGGCGAGAGCCGCAACTCGCGTCTCATGGGACACGATCTGACGGCGCGGTCGGAAAAACCGAGCGACTGGATGGGGCTGAGCACCGGGTCACGGCCTGCGCCGTGACCGCCGGAGGAACTGCTCGCCCTACCGGACGATCAGCGTTCCGGCGCCATGCTCGGTGAACAGCTCGACCAGCACCACGTGCGGGGTCTTGCCGTTGAGGATCACGACGCCCTCGACGCCGTTGTCCAGCGCCTCGAGGCAGGTCTCGACCTTCGGGATCATCCCGCCATTGATGGTGCCGTCGGCGATCAGCGCCTTGGCATCGCGCATCGACAGCTCGGGGATCAGCTTCTTGTTGGCGTCGAGCACGCCGTCGACGTCGGTCAGGAACAGCAGGCGCTTGGCGCCGAGCGAGCCGGCAATGGCGCCCGCAAACGTATCGGCGTTGATATTGTAGGTGTTGCCGTCGCGCCCTGGCGCCACCGGCGCGATCACCGGGATCATCTCGGAACGGGCGAGCTGGTCGAGCAACGTGCGGTCGACTTCCACCGGCTCGCCGACGAAGCCGAGATCAAGCTCGCGCTCGATGTTCGAGCCGGGGTCCTTGACGGTCTTGGTGGCCTTCTTGGCAAAGACCATGTTGCCGTCCTTGCCGCAAAGCCCGATGGCCCATTCGCCTTCGGCATTGATCAGCGCCACGATCTCTTTGTTGATCGAGCCGGCCAGCACCATCTCGACCACTTCCATGGTCCGCTTGTCAGTGACGCGCAGCCCGCCCTCGAACTTCGATTCGATGCCGAGGTTCTTCAGCATCGAGGCGATCTGCGGCCCACCGCCATGCACCACGATCGGATTGACGCGCGATTGCTTCAAGAGCGCGATGTCGCGCGCAAAGGCCTGGCCCAGCGCGTTGTCGCCCATGGCGTGCCCGCCATATTTCACGACGACGGTCTTGCCCTCGTAGCGCTGCATGTAAGGCAGTGCCTGAGACAGGACGGCGGCGTCCCGGGAGAAGCTCTCGATATCGGGCATCTTGCGCTGTGTATCCATTGTGTCTCGTCCTATAGCGCATTCCGCCGGAGTCGAAAGCGCTTTTGAGCCTCGGCGCGCATCAACAAAACAAACACGAAGATTTCGTGACCGGCGGGGGCAGGGATAGGCATATGACGAGCCTTTGGCTAAGTTCGCGCCATGAGCAGCCCCGCGAGCGCCGAGATCGCCGACCTCATTGCCCGCATCGCGTTGCGGGATCGTGCGGCCTTTCGTGATCTCTACGACCGCACCAGCGCGAAACTTTTCGGCGTAACGCTGCGTATCCTCAAGGACAGAGCGGAAGCCGAAGAGGCGCTGCAGGAAGTGTACGTCAAGATCTGGCAACGCGCCGACCGCTATGTAGCGGGAGGTTATAGCCCGATCAGCTGGCTGGTGGCGGTCGCCCGCAACCATGCCCTGGATGCACTTCGGGCGCGAAAGCCGGTGAGCGATGATATCGACCTCGTGCTCGACCTTGCCGATGGTGGGCCTGATCCAGAACAGGCAACCATCGACAGCTCCGAGCGCACGCGCATCGACGGCTGCCTCGACGAGCTCGAGAGCGACAAGGCCGATTGCGTGCGCGGGGCCTATCTCGACGGCTTCAGCTACGAGGAACTGGCGACGCGCCACAGCGTGCCGCTGAACACGATGCGAACCTGGCTGCGGCGCAGCCTGTTGAAACTGAGAGAGTGCCTGTCGGCATGAGCACGGAAGGTCACAGCGGCGGTAGGGAAGACGACCAGGTCCTGGTCGCCGAATACGCGCTCGGCCTGCTCAAGGGCCCCGAGCTGACCGCCGTCGCGCATCGCATCGCCACCGAGCCGAACCTCGCCATCGACCTCCGCCTGTGGCGCACCCGGCTCGCGACGCTCGACAACGAGTTCGCCGAAGTGACGGCGCCCGCCGGCGGGCTGTCCCGGCTGGAAACGCGGCTGTTCGGCGGCCAGCCGGAAGCGCGCGGCGGCTGGTGGAATTCGCTGGCGCTGTGGCGTGGCTTGGCCGGGGCAGCCGCCGCGGTCGCCGTGGTCGCCATCGGCGTCAACCTGTTGCAGCCGCCACGGCTCGACCCGCAGATGTTCGCCAACCAACTGGTGGCCGCATTGAGCGAGCAGGGCAGCAATGTCAGCTTCGTCGCGCTCTACAACCCGATGACCGGCAGCGTCCGGCTCACCGCGCTGAGCGGCGATGCGGTGCCCGACAAGGACTACGAGCTCTGGGCCATCCAGGGCGCCAACGCCCCGATCTCGATGGGCGTGGTGCCGATGGGCCGCTCCGACATGAAGATGCCGCCCATGCCCGGCGAGTTCGGCGAAGGCACCGTCCTCGCCGTCACCCTCGAGCAGAAGGGCGGTTCGCCCACCGGCGCCCCCCAGGGCCCCATCGTCGCCAAGGGCATGGCGACCGCGATCTGACCGTCGCATACGGTTGGCAGACGCCCCCTCCCATCCTCCCCCATGAAGGAGGAGGTGCCGCATCGAGCATCGGGCACGACCGAACCACAGCCTCGACTCTTCACCTCCCCCTTCATGGGGGAGGCCGGGAGGGGGCCGTCTAGGCCAGCAACCCCTCCCGCGCGGCTACGAAAACTCCATCCGAGAAGTTTCGCCACCACCCCCAAATAATCCCGCCAGAAGCGAAATGTGATCCGAAACCGGCCGGAAGTTCCCTCCGTATCTCACGCTGTCCCGCCAAGAGAACAACGCGGACACTGCCAAAGGAAGGAACCAAACAATGAAGCTCTCCACTCTTCGCGCACTTGCCGTCTCGGCCATGCTGTCGGTCTCCGCGATCTCCGGTGTTGCCTTTGCCGAGAACCCGATGGTCGGCGGCGCGCCGATGTCGGAAACCAAGGACATCATCGACAACGCGGTGAACTCGGCCGATCACACCACGCTCGTCGCCGCCGTGAAGGCCGCTGGCCTGGTCGAGACGCTGAAAGGCGCTGGCCCGTTCACCGTGCTGGCTCCCGTCAATGCCGCCTTCGATGCGCTCCCGGCCGGTACTGTCGAGAACCTGCTGAAGCCCGAGAACAAGGACCAGCTGGTGAAGATCCTCACCTGCCACGTCATCGCCGCCAAGGCGATGTCGACCGACATCACCAAGATGGCGATGGACGATGGCGGCACCCACGAGGTCACCACGGTGGGCGGCTGCAAGCTGTGGCTGAAGGCCGATGGCGGCAAGGTCACCATCACTGACGAAGCCGGTGGCGTCGCCAACGTGACCATTGCCGACGTCGTCCAGTCGAACGGCGTGATCCACGTCATCGACAAGGTGCTTCTGCCCAAGATGTAACCTTCGGCACTGGCCCATCTGTCCGCCGCAAGATGGGCCTTGCCTGTTTCGTGTCCCGCTGGGGTTGCCTTGCGGGACACGAGCATTTGAATGCTCCTGGCCGACAGGGCGGATAAACTGCCGGCAACCGCTGAAAAGGCCTCACCCCATGCAAGTCGATCGCCGTACTTTTCTACTCGGCGGCACCGCCGTAGCCGCCCTCGGCGCGGCAGCGCTGATGTTCCGCCCGATGGGCGCCAGCCGCGCCGCGGAAGGCACTTTCGAAATCACGCTCACCGAAGAGGAGTGGAAGGCCAAGCTCCCGCCAAAGGTCTTCGAGGTGCTGCGCCACGAAGCCACCGAGGCGCCGGGTTCTTCGCCGCTGCTCAACGAGCATCGGGTCGGCACCTTCAACTGCGCCGGCTGCGAACTGCCACTGTTCGATTCCAAGACCAAGTACGAGAGCGGCACCGGCTGGCCCAGCTTCTACCAGCCACTCGACAACGCCGTCGGCGAGGCCACCGACACCACGCTCGGCATGGCCCGCACCGAAGTCCATTGCCGCCGCTGCGGCGGCCATCTCGGCCACGTCTTCACCGACGGCCCGCAGCCAACGGGCCTGCGCTACTGCATGAACGGCCTGGCGCTGACCTTTACCCCCGCCGAGGGCTGATCCCGATCACCGAACTCTCCAAACTGGGGCTCGCACAGAAGCGCGGGCCCCTTTTTCTGCGCAACCCAGCCGCGCTGCCCGCCATCTTGCGTCCCCGCGCGAACCGATCCATTTCTCGTTCGCCATGAAGCTCACGATCATCCAGACCGGCGACGTCCCCGCCGCCCTGCGCCCCCAGTTCGGCGCTTACCCGCCAATGTTCAAGCGCATGTTCGACGAGGCCGGCCAGCCCTTCGAATACGAGACCGCGCCGGTCTACGACGGCGCCGCGTTCCCCGATGCGAGCAAGCTCGACGGCATCCTGATCACCGGCTCCGCCGCCGGCGTCTACGACGACTACGCCTGGCTCGATCCCCTGCGCGCCTTCATCCGCTCGGCCTACGCCGCCGATACGCCGATGCTGGGCATCTGTTTCGGCCACCAGATCATGGCCGACGCCCTGGGCGGTGACGTGCGCAAGTCCGAGAAGGGCTGGGGCCTCGGCCGCCACACCTACGAGGTGAAGGCGCGCCCCACCTTCCTCGCCACCGACCTGCCAACCCTCTCCATCGCCTGCTCTCACCAGGACCAGGTGATCGTCCCGCCAAAGGACGCGGAGGTGTTCCTCGGCTCCGAATTCACCCCGAACGCCGGCCTCGTCTACAAGAACGGCAAGGCCCTGAGCCTCCAGCCGCACCCCGAATTCCTCGACGACTACACCCTGGCGCTGGCCGAACTCCGCCGCGGCAAGGCTCCGGACGAGGTGGTGGACACGGCGGTCGGATCGGTAGCAAAGCCGTCGCACAGCAAGGACGTTGCCGGCTGGCTAGGGGCGTTCCTCGCCCGCTAGTGCTCCATCAGCTGCCGGATCTCGGCCCGCAGCTGTTCCATGCCCAGCTTGGTCTCGCTCGACGTGAGGATCAGCTCGGGATGCGCCGCCGGGCGCTTGGCAATCGCCGCGCGCGTCTTGGCGAGGGCCGCGTCGAGTTCGGTCTTGTTCGGCTTGTCCGCCTTGGTGACGACGATCTGGTAGCTCACCGCCGCCTTGTCGAGCTCGTTCATCACTGAGGCGTCGTTGGCGTTCGGCCCATGGCGGCCGTCGATCAGCACATAGACGCGCCGGAGGTTCGGTCGGCCGGTGAGGTACTGGTGGATCAGCCGCGTCCACTGCTTCACCTTGTCCTCGGGCGCCTTGGCATAGCCATAGCCGGGCATGTCGACGATGCGGAGTTCGTCAGATTGGCTCTCGAAGATGTTGAGTTCCTGCGTCCGGCCCGGCGTGTTCGAGGTGCGGGCGAGGGCAGTGGTGCCGGTCAGCGCATTGATCAGCGACGACTTGCCGACATTGGAGCGGCCGGCAAAGGCAATCTCCATCCGGTCGGCCGGCGGCAGGTCGGCGATGCGCACGCACCCCTTGATGAAGACGAACGGCCGCGCGAACAACAGCCGCCCGGCCTCGATCTGGTCTTCGCTGAACTTTGCTTGTGTCTCGCTCATCGCCTTCCCATAGGGGAGGCGGCGCCGGAAGGGAAGGCTAGACCGGATAGCCGAAGGCGCGCTTCTCGAGGTCGCGCGCCACCAGCGCCTTCGAGAAAGCCGGCCAGTTGTCGACCTTGTCGGCGGCGGCTTTGATCCGGTCCTGCTTGGTGAGCCCGGCGACGGGAAGGCTCGCCGGCACCCGCAGCGTCACTCCGACCTGCGCCGCGGCAGCAGCGAAACGGCGCAGCGCCCATTCCGGTGGCTGGTCGAGATCGGTCTCGTAGCGGAGGATCGGGGCGGGCAGGAACCGCCGGTTGAGCCAGTTGCGCCAGCGGTCGTACCAGCGCTCCTGCGCCTCCATCCACGCCGCGAAGTCGTTGGCATCGAGAGTGAGGCGGACGCCCGAGGTATCGACGCCCTGCCATTTGCCCAGCTCGATCGCCTTGCACCAGCTGACATAGGCATCGATCTGGCGGCGGACGACGAAGATCACCCGTGTACCGGGGCGGGACAGCACCAGCTGCTCAACCGTCTCGGCTTCGAGTGTATCGTGCCAGAGCTTGAAGGTGAGGACCCGCTTGCGTTCGGCTTGCGCTTCGGCCGCCGCGCGCTCGAGCACGTTGTCCGGCTCGATGCGCTCCGCAAGGCTCTCGAACAGTTCGGGGAAGGTCTTCAGCTCGGCGAAGTTGCCGCCGAGCTGCATCAGGTGGTTGGCCCCGGTGCGGGGCCCGGTGATCAGGCAGATGGTGTCCAGCACCTGATCACCCTTGTTGCGTCAGCTCGCCTTGCCGTCCGCAGCCTTCGGCTTGCGCTTGAAGGTGGCGGCGATGTTGCTGAGCAGGTTCACCTCGGCGCCGTGGCGCTTCATGATGAAATACTGCTGCGTCACCGAGAGCAGGTTGTTCCAGGCCCAGTAGATCACGAGGCCGGCGGGGAACGAGCCCAGCATGAAGGTGAAGATGATCGGCATCCAGTTGAAGATCATCGCCTGCGTCGGATCCGGCGGCGGCGGGTTGAGCTTCATCTGCACCCACATGGTGATGCCCATGAGCAGCGGCCAGACGCCGAGGTGCAGCAGGTTGCCGACGAACGGCAGCGTGGTGGGGTTCCACGGGATCAGGCCGAACAGCGTGAAGATGTTGGTCGGATCGGGCGCCGCGAGATCGACGATCCAGCCGAAGAACGGCGCGTGGCGCATCTCGAGCGAGATGAAGATGACGGTGTAGAGCGAGAAGAACACCGGAATCTGGATCAGCACCGGCCAGCAGCCGCTGAGCGGGTTGATCTTCTCTTTCTTGTAGAGCTCCATCATCGCCTGCTGCTGGGCAGGACGATCTTCCTTGAAGCGCTCCTGGATCGCCTTCATTTCCGGCTGCACGCGGCGCATCGCCGCCATCGAGGCGTAGGAGCGGTTGGCCAGCGGGAAGAACAGCGCCTTGACGATGACGGTCACCCCGAGGATCGCGAGGCCGAAATTGCCAAGGATGCCGTAGAGGAACTGGATCAGCTCGAACATCGGGCGGGTGATGAAGTGCAGCCAGCCCCAGTCGATCAGCAGCTCGAGCCGATCGAAGCCGTAATTCTTGTCGTAGGCATCGATGATGCGGGTCTGCTTGGCGCCGGCGAACACGAAGGACTTCGATTCGGCCTTGCCGCCCGCCGGTACGACCACCGGGGTGCTCTCGACGAAGCTGGTCTGGAAGATATCGAGCGCGCCGGACAACGACCGCGAGAAGCGCGCGTTGAGCGGCTTGCCGGGTTCCGACAGCACGGCCGTCGCCCAGTACTTGTCCGTGATGCCGAGCCAGCCACCCGTCGGGCTGGTATAGTCCACCGGCTCGTTGGCCTTGAGGTCAGAGTACTTCTTCGACACCAGGTTGTTGGGTCCGAGCACGCCGAGCGGGCCTTCGTGCTGGACAAAGAAGTTCTGCACGTGCGGGATGCCCTGCCGCACGATGCGCGAGTAGGGGTAAAGCGCCACATCGCCGCCGGTCTTGTTCTCGACCGACTGGGTGATGGTGAACAGGTAGTTCTCATCGACGCCGACCGTGCGGCGGAAGATGAGCCCGGCGCCATTGTCCCATACCAGCGTCACCGGCGTCGCAGTCGTGACGGTCTGGTTGTCGCCCTCGACGGCCCAGACCGTGTCGGCGCCCGGGAGCACCGTGGTCGCACTGCCTACGGGCGCCCAGCCTTGCTCGACATAATACCCACCCGGCGCACCCGGCGGGATCAGCAGAGTGACGATCGGGGAGCTGGCGTCGACTGTCTCGGTGTAGCGCTTGAGCTGCAGGTCATCGAGGCGGCCGCCAGTGAGGGCGACCGAGCCGCTGAGCGCCGGGGTATCGATCTTGATGCGCGGCGTCGCGACCAGCGCGGCGTTGCGGTCGGCAAAGGTGGCATTGCCGACGCCCTCGCCAACTGCGGCGGGGGCCGTACCATTGGCTGCGGGCGTCGCGAGGCTGGTGTCCGTCGCGGCAGGCGCACCGGCCTGCTGCTGCGCCGCCTGCTCGAGGGCGGCGCGCTTCTGCGCCTGCTCCAGCTGTGGTCCGGCAATGAAGAACTGCCATCCGAACAGCACCACGACGCTGAGCACGATCGCAATGATCATGTTGCGGTTGTTTTCGGACTGCATCAGCTCTTCTTCTTCAGATGAATCTTGGAAATGGCGGCACCGAGGTCATCGACCAACTGGCCGTACGGAATGCTCAACGCCTCGCGGCGCCCGACGAGCACGTAGTCATGTTGGGGTTCGAACCCGCTGGCGCAAGCCTTGGCGGCCGCCCGGAGGCGACGGCGAATACGATTGCGCTGTGGCGAATTGCCCATCTGCTTGGTGACCGTGAAGCCGATGCCCGGCTCCTCGAGGTCACGCGCGTTCGCCTGTAGCGAAAACGCAGAGCGCCCGACGCGCTTGCCTCGGGCGGCTCCCAGAAATTCGGACCGGTTCTTGAGGCGCCGCAAAGCGACCTCCTGCGGCAAAGCGCTTTCGTGCGGCAAAGCGCTTTCCTGCGGGTTGGCCGTGTTCACGGCCAATGCCTTAGGCCGAGAGCTTGGCGCGGCCGACAGCGCGGCGGCGGTTCAGGATCTTGCGGCCGTTCTTGGTCGCCATGCGGGCGCGGAAGCCGTGGCGACGGGTACGAACGAGTACGCTCGGCTGGAAAGTGCGTTTCGACATACGATCTGACCACGCCGGCGCGCGGTTCCTCTTATTCTTGACTGCAGCAAGGTGCTTGCCGGTCGAGCCCTCGAAAGGGCGCCTACGGCAGATTGGGGCGGCTTATAGGGAATTGGTTCGGTGAAGTCAACGCGACGGCGCTGCGGCAGAAAGGCTTTTCCGGGCGACGAAAACTGCCGATTTCCACACTGGCTTGATCTCGCCCACTATTGTCGTGCACGAAGCCGGTGATAATGAGGCGCGGGGCCTTGGTCCCCAGGGCACCGAGAGGGCGAGATTGGCCGATATCCTTACTCCCGACCTCTGCGTCATCGGGGCCGGATCGGGCGGGTTGGCGGTGGCCGAACTGGCCCGCGCCTATGGTGCCTCGGTGGTGCTGGTCGAGAAGGCTAAGCTGGGCGGTAACGCCCTGAGCCATGGCGCCATCCCGGCCAAGGCCCTCGTTGCTGCCGCAGCCCATGCGCAGGCGATGCGCGACGGCGCAGCTTTCGGCATCACCGCCGAGGACCCCAAGATCAATTTCCGCCGCGTTCACGATCATGTCGATCAGGTGATCGCCGCGCTGTCGCCGCAGAACGCCGCCGGTCGCCTCGAAGCGCTGGGGGTTGAGATCGTCCGCGGCACGGCGCGCTTCATCAACCGCCGCGCGGTGACGGTCGGCGACATCGAGATCCGCGCCAGGCGTTTCGTCATCGCCACCGGTGCGAGACTGCCCGTGCCGTCGATCCCCGGGCTCGACGCGGTCCCGTATTTCACCAGCGAGACAATTCTCGACAACACCCGAAAGCTCACCCATCTCGTCGTCATCGGTGGCGGACCGCTGGGGCTCGAACTCGCGCAGGCCTATTGCCGGCTCGGCACCGAGGTCACAGTGGTCGAGAACGGCCCCATGCTCGCCGGCTTCGACCCCGAGCTTGCCGCGGTAGCGCTGAAGCGCCTGGTCGAGGAGGGGGTAAGCCTTCGTCCCCACGCCGTCGTTACCGCCATCCAGCCGCGCTCGCTGGGCATCGGCGTCGCCTTGCAGAACGGCGAGGTCGACCAATTGCTGGACGCATCGCACATCCTCGTCGCCCCCGAGCGCATCCCCAATCTCTCCGGCCTCGAACTCGACAAGGCCGGCGTCAAGATGAACAAGGCCGATCCGCGCTTGCCGCAGCTGTCGCGGGGGCTGAAGACCAGCAACCCGCGCATCTACGCAGTCGGCGATGCCGCCGGCGGCCAGTCGGTGCAAGCGGCGGTGCGGCAAGCCCAGATCGTCGTGCGCCACGCGCTACTCGGCGTCGTTGCGCTGCCGGACGCGCTGCGGGTGCCGCGCGTCGTCTCGACCGACCCGGAACTTGCCGAAATCGGGCTCAACGAAGCCCTGGCGCGGACCAGGCATGGCGTCAATTTCCGCGTCACCCGCTGGTCCTACGCCGACAATGACCGGGCCCGAGCCACACGTGAGACCTATGGGCTCGCAAAACTGATCACCGATCGCTCGGGCCGCATCCTGGGCGCCGGCGTCGTCGGAGCCGGTGCGAGCGAACTGGTCTCGATGTTCTCTCTCGCCATGACGGGGGGGCTCCCTGCCGGCAAACTCGCCGAACTCGTGGCCCCTTACCCCTCGTTTGCCGAGATCGTCGTCCGCCTCGGCGAAGAGTTCCGCCGCGGCGAGACGCAGAAGCCGCTGGTCAAACAGTGGATCAGCCTCAACAAGCTGCTCGGGTAAGCGGTATTTGTCGCGTGTTGCCGCTGGAAAGCGGCGCCTTTCCCCGCTAATCATCGATCAATGGCCACAGCAAACCGCGCGATGCCGGGCCCGTTTTCGGGGCTCTCCGTCAAGATCATCGCCACCCTCATCGTGGTGATCCTCGCGGTCGAGGTGGTGATTTACCTGCCGTCGGCTGCCAACTTCCGCCAGAGCTGGCTCAATGACCGGCTGCGCGTCGGCGTCGTCGCGGCGCGCGTGCTCGATGCAGTGCCCGACGCGATGAACCTGCCGCGCATGCTGACCGACCGGCTGCTGACCTCCGCCGGGGCGCTCGCCATCGTCTATCGCCGCGAGGGCCAAAGCCAGCTGATCGAGCTCGAGAACGTCACCATGCCGCGCGAAGCGGTGACGGTGGACCTGCGCCAGCGCGACCCGGCAACGCTGATCCTCGGTGCGCTGGAGACGCTGGTGCTCGGCTCCAACCGGACCCTGCGCATCGTCGGCGAGGAAGACGGCATGCCCGACCGGGTCATCGAGGTGCTGATGCCGGAGGCCCCGCTGCGCACCGAGCTGCTGCTCTACTCGCGCAACCTGTTCTTCCTGTCCCTGATCCTCGCCATCATCACCTCGGCGGTCCTCTACGTCTTCGTTTCGCGCATCCTGATCGCCCCGATCCGCCGCCTGACGGGCAACATGGTGGAGTTCTCCGAAGCGCCCGAGAATGCGGCGCTGATCGTCACCCCCAGCGACCGGCGCGACGAGATCGGCATCATGGAGCGCGAGCTGGCCGACATGGAGTCCGACATCTACTCGATGCTGCGCCAACGCCGGCACCTCGCCGACCTCGGCCTCGCCGTGGCTAAGATCAACCACGACCTGCGCAACACCCTGACCTCGGCACAACTGCTCTCCGACCAGGTGGCCAATCTCGACGACCCGAAGGTGCAGCGCCTGGCGCCGCGCCTCGTGCTGTCGATCGACAAGGCCATCGGCTTTGCCCAGTCGGTGCTCGACTACGGCCGCCAGAGCGCCACCCCGCCGCGCCCGGTGCCGGTTGACCTGCATTTGCTGCTCGATGAAGCGGCATTCGATGCCGGCCTCGTCGGCCACCCTTCGATCCGCTGGACCAATGGCGTGCCCGACGCCGTCTCGATCTCGGCCGACCCCGACCAGTTCGCCCGCATCTTCGACAACCTGTTCAAGAACGCCCGCGAGGCGCTGGAAGCCGCCGGCAGCAAGATCGAGGCGCCCTATGTCGAGGTCGACCTGACCGAGACCCCGGAATGGCTGACCCTGTCGGTGACCGACAACGGTCCCGGCCTGCCGCCACGGGCGCGCGAGAACCTGTTCGTCGCCTTCGAAGGTTCCGCCCGCGCCGGCGGCACAGGCCTCGGCCTAGCCATCGCCCGCGAACTGACCGAAGCGCATGGCGGCAAGCTCAGCTTCGTCGACCAGCCGGTGGGCACGCGCTTCGACGTAACGCTGCCCCGCGCGATCCGTATCGCCTGACTGTCACGGACGCGTCAAAATTGTCGTCGCAACCCTGCTTGCAATGCTGCGGAACGCAATGTATGGGTCACGCCGTCCGCCGGAACACTATCCCGGCCGTGCGCGCCCTTAGCTCAGCTGGATAGAGCACCAGACTACGAATCTGGGGGTCAGGAGTTCGAATCTCTTAGGGCGCGCCAATCCTTCACTCGCTGCTGATATTGCGTCACGGCCGCCACCGGCCGGTGGAATAAACCGACACCGCGAGTGTTACCCCTGAGAGCCCAGGGGTAAGCGTCCGCTCCCCGGTCCCTTGGGCCTAACCAAGGAGCCGTGATGTCTACCCAGGCCTACGTGAACAAGATTTCCGCCGCGGTTCCCGACCACGACGTCCACCAGTTCTCGCTCGGTTTCGCGAGCTCGCAACTGGCCGACGATCCGCGCCGCCAGGCCATATTCAATCGCATGGCGACCAAGAGCGGCATTGAGCATCGTTTCGCCTGCTATCCTTCGGCCGCCGACCCCAATGGCCCGACCGTCGACGCCGCTGGCCGGTTCCGGCGCGGTGCATTCCCGGGGACGGCGGTGCGCATGGACCTGTTCGCCGAGGCCGCCCCCGCATTGGCCCAGAGGGCAGTGGAGGGGCTCAACCTTGGCGAAGATGCCGCGCGGATCACCCATCTCATCGTCACCACATGCACCGGCTTCTCCGCGCCGGGAGTCGACCTCGAAATCATCGCACGTTGCGGGCTGAACCCGTCGATCGAGCGGACGATCATCGGCTTCATGGGCTGCTACGCCGCGGTCAACGCGCTCAAGCTGGCGCGCCACATCGTCCGGTCCACTCCCGAAGCGCGGGTCCTCACCGTCAACATCGAGCTCTGCACGTTGCATCTCAAGGAAACCACCGATCTCGAGCGCTTGCTCACCTTCCTCCTGTGGGGCGACGGCTCAGCGGCGGCATTGGTTACCGCCGAGCCGACCGGCATCGCGCTCGATAGCTTCCATGGCATCGTCGCGCCGGGCAGCCGCGACCTGATGACCTGGACGGTGCGCGACGACGGCTTCGATATGGTGCTATCCGGCCAGGTGCCCGCTGCCATCCACGAGACGCTCGGCACCGGCATCTCGGATATCCTCGGCAGTCGCGGGCTGAACAATGTTGACCTCTGGGCCATCCACCCAGGCGGCAAATCCGTGCTCGACGCCGTTGAGCGATCGCTTGGCCTCGACGGCGAAGCGCTGCGGCCGTCGCGCGAGGTGCTGCGCAAGAACGGCAACATGTCGTCGGCGACGGTGATGTTCGTGCTGGCGGACATGCTGGAACATCGGCAGGCGGACCAGATCGGCTGCGCTATGGCTTTCGGCCCGGGTTTGACGGCCGAGACCTTCATGTTCCACACCGCCGACGCTGCCTGAAATGGCCGGCGTCCTGGCGCAGCGCCGGCTCACGCCGGAACTGCTCGACCACCTGCCGCCGACCGACGCGCAAGCGATCGGGTCGCGCCGCGACTTGGCCTGGATCAATGCCATCATGTTCCAGGCCGCCATCATGTCCCGGCGGTTGCGCAAGGACCTGCAGAGGCCTCCGCGGCGGATCCTCGAGATTGGCTGCGGCGACGGCGCTTTCATGCTGGCGGTGGCGAGGCGGATGGCGCGACACTGGCCCGACGTGCAGGTCGTGCTTCTCGACCAGCAGGACCTGGTTCCATCTGAGCGGCGACGGCCGTTCGTCGAGCTCGGCTGGCGGGTCGACACCGTCACCTCGGATGCCTTGGCCTGGATGGAGCAGCGCCCGGCAGGGGAGTTCGACCTCGTCACTGCCAACCTGTTCCTGCACCACTTTGATGAAGCCCAGTTGACCCGGCTGCTGGCCGCCGCAAGGCGGCTGGCCCCGGCGTTCGTGGCGACCGAACCAAGACGCGGCGCGGTGGCGCTGGCGGCAACCGGACTGCTGCGAGTGATCGGGGCCAACGCAGTCACGCTGCACGATGCCGCCGTCAGCGTCCAAGCCGGCTTCGCGGGCCAGGAACTGTCCCGCCTATGGCCGGACGCCGACCGCATGAAGATTCGGGAACGAGCCGTAGGGCCCTTCACCCACGTGTTCTCAGCAGTAGAGGCCGCGCCGTGAGGTACGACGCCATCATCATCGGTGGTGGTCCCTCCGGCGCCTCGACTGCGATCGCGCTCGCTCGGCAGGGGCGCGCGGTCGCCATTGTCGAAAAGAGTGCCTTCCCGCGCAGCAAGGTCTGCGGCGAGTTCATCTCGCCGGTGAACCTCGCATTGCTCGACCGGCTAGGGGTCGGCGACAGAGTGCGCAGTCTCGCCGGGCCCGAGGTGCGGCGCCTCGCCCTGTTTGCGGCGGGGCGAGGTATCGAAGCCATGATGCCGCGGGCCGCGTCCGACGCGTTCGGGCGGGCGCTCGGGCGCGATGTGCTCGATACGCTGCTGCTCGAGGTGGCAGCCGAAGCGGGGGCGACGGTGTGGCAGCGCTGGCAGGCGGTTGCAGCGTTCCGCGATGGCGAGGATTGGGCCATCCGCATCGAAAGCGGTAGCGAGCATCACATCCTGACCGCCCCGGTGCTCATCGCCGCCCATGGGTCGTGGGAGCCGGGCGGCCTCCCAACTCAGTCGAAAAAACAGCACCGCCCCTCCGACTTTCTCGGCTTCAAGGCGCATTTTCGGGATTCGGCCCTGCCGCCCGATCTGATGCCGCTGCTGGCCTTTCCCGGCGGCTATGGCGGCATGGTCTGGGCAGATCAAGGCCGGATGTCGCTATCCTGCTGCATCCAGCGAGATCAACTGGATACCATCCGCGCCGCCAGTCGGCGCCTGTCTGCGGGCGAGGCGGTCCATCAGCACATCCTCGCCTCCTGCCCCGGCGCTGCCCTTGTCCTGCGTGATGCCAGTCTCGATGGTGCGTGGCTGGCGGCAGGCCCCATCCGCCCCGGCATTCGCGCTTGCTACGCGGCCGACATCTTCCGCGTCGGCAACGTCGCCGGCGAGTCCCACCCGATCATTGCCGAGGGAATTTCGATGGCGCTCCAGTCCGGCTGGCTGCTGGCATCGGAACTGGCCGGTGTTCGCACGTGGGACGAAGCCGGGCGCGAGCAGGCCGGGCAGCGCTATGCAGCCGCCTGGCACAAGCAGTTCGCCCTGCGGATCCTCACGGCATCGGCGCTGGCTGGCCTCGCTTCCCGGCCCATGACCGCCGGCCTGATGCGCCGCTTTGTCCGCACCTTCCCCGCGAGCCTGTTTTTCGGGGCCCGCCTTAGCGGCAAGGTCGCGGCAATACCAGGCCTCGGCGGATAACAGCCCGAACGTTGGGCACCATCCACGTGCCGATATCGTCGAAGCGCGGCCTCTAGTGCTCCGCCGCGGCGGCCACGCGCACGAAATACTCGGGGTGCGCCGAGCGGATGACGTCGAGTTCGCGCATCACCGAGACGAGGTGCACCGCCATGCTCTCGTCAGCGCCCTTGGCGTCGCCTGCCTGCAGGCGGGCGAGGATTTCCTCGTGTTCGCCGACGATGAAATACATGTGCTCCTGGCTGAGCAACGACAGCCGGCGGATGCGGTCCATGTGGAACTTCGCCTCGCGCACGTCGTCCCAGATCGTCTCGAAGCCGGCCGCCTTGGCGATAAGCGCGTGGAAGCGGTCATCCGACTTGAGGAAATCCTGGTCGTCGCCGAGCCCCGCGAAGGTCTGCTGCAGCACGATCTCGCGCTTCAGGAGCGCCGCAATCTCCGGTGTCAGCCGCTCGGCCGCGAGGCGGGCGAGGGGGCGCTCCAGCGCCTCGCGGATGAAACGCGACTTGGCGATCAGGTTCTCGCTGAGCGGCGACACCACGGTGCCGCGCTGTGGCAGGATTTCCACCAGCCCGCGCCGGGCGAGGCGGGCGAAGGCTTCGCGCACCGGGGTACGGCTGACCCCGAACTCGGCGGCGAGGCGGGCCTCGGACAATTCCTGGAACGGCTGCAATTGCATATCGAGGATCTGCTGCATCAGGTGCTCGTAGACCTGGCTGGCGATCGAGCCGCCATCCTGGCGCGGGCTGTAGACGCTGTCGCTCCCCAACTCCGCTGCTGCCGTTTTCGCAGCTGATATCGCCTTGGGCGCCTTCATTGCCATTTTGCCGTCATTTGGTCCCCAGCTGCAGTCCAGCCATGAAGTACTTCCTCAGGGCGATGAACAGCAAGACCGTGGGGATACTCGAAATCAGCGTCGCGGTAATCACCACGTTTGGCCCCAGCGTCGAATAGGTGCCCTGCAGCGACTGCAACGCCACCATGATCGAACGGACCTCGATGCCGTTGGCGAGAATTGAGGAGAACAGCAGGTCGTTCCAGATGAAGGTGAACTGCAACAGGAACAGCGCGATCAGCGGGCCCATAGCGTTGGGCACGATCATCGAGGTGAACACCCGCCATTCGCTCGCCCCCTCGATGCGTGCCGCCTCGTCGACCTCGCGTGTAATCGCCGAGAACGAGTTGCGCAGCACCAGCAGTGGGAACGGGATGCAGATCGCTACGTAGACCAGCAGCATGCCGAACCAGGTGTTGACCAGTCCAAGCCGCTGATAACCGAACAGCAGCGGCACCAGGTACATCTGGAACGGGAACAGCGTGCCAGTGAAGATCAGCATGAACCAGCCGTTCGAACCGAGCAGGTGCAACCGCGTCATGCCGTAGGCCGCCGCCGCGGCAAACGACACCGACAGCACCGCCCCGACCAGCGCATAGCTGAAAGAGTTCATCGCCGCCTGGCCGAGATTGGCGATCGTCCAGGCCTGCACCACGTTGTCGGCGAGCGGCGCGAGGCTGTCCGGCAGCTCAAGCACGCCCTTCTTGGCGTACTCTTCGCTCGTCTTGAAGATCGTGACGAACAGGTAATAGAGCGGCGTCAAGTAGGCGATGGTGAGCGCCAGGATCGGGACCACCAGCCAGCGGCCACCCTGGCGTTGCGTGCGCTTCTCCTTCGCGATCAGGCCCGAGATGAACGCCTTGTCGGTGATATCGACTGCCATGATCTGCCTACCGGATGTTCTTGCTGACGCGCGCCTGCACCACGGCGAGCAGCGCGCTGACGGTGATCACCATGGCGCCCAGCACCACCGCTACTGCCGAGCCATAGGCCCAGGCGCCGTTCGAGAAGCTCTCGTAGTACATGTAGACCGCGAGCGAGAGCGTGCGCTTGCCGGGGAACGAGGTTGCCATCACCCACAGCAGGTCGAAGGTGGTGAAGCCCGCCGCGACGTTGAGAATGGTCACCACCAGCACGGTCGGCAGCAGCAGCGGCCAGACGATGTGGCGGAAAATCTGGAAGTTCGAGGCGCCATCGACCCGCGCCGCCTCCACCGGATCCTTGGGGATCGCGGCGAGCCCGAGCAGCAGCAGCACCATGGTGATGCCGACGGTCTGCCACACGAAGGTGACGATCACCGAGCCGGTGATGGTCGCCGGATCGTACAGCCAGCCAAAATCGAACGGCGTGCCGGTGATCCCGGAAACGGCTGAGTTGAGCACGCCGCGCGGCGCGTACACGTAGTACCAGATCGCGGCCACCGCCGTCGGCGCCAGCACGCGCGGCAGGAAGAACAGGCTCTTGAAGGTTTCCTGGAACGGGATGTTGCGCAGCAGCAGCGCCAGCCCGAGGCCGACCGCCAACGGGAAGATGACGGCGCCCACCACCCAGACTGCGGTATTGGACAGCGCTTCCGAGAAATACGGCAGGCGGAACAGCCGGGCGTAATTGTTGAAGCCGGCGAACTGGTCGAGCCCGGTGAACTTCTGCCACTTGGTAAAGCTGAGGATGACGTTGAACACCACCGGGGTGAGCAGGAACAGCGTCACCATGATCACCGCCGGCGCGATGAACAGCCAGGCGACGCGCGTCTGCTGCCAGGCGACCCGCCGTTCCCGCCGGCGCGCTTCCTTCAACACTTCCGGCGAGAGCAGGGCCGAGGCGGTGGCAATCATCTGAGGCGCTCCAATCGGGGTGCCGGTCGCGCCCGAGAGCGCGACCGGCGGGAGGAACTGGCTTACTTGCTGGCCCAGTAGTCGGCGTTGATCGTCTGCATGGTCTTCATCGACTCGGCCGCCTGCTCGGGGGTCGGGTTGAACATGAAGGCACCCATGGCAGCGACGAGATCGCCCTGGATCTGCGACGGCACGGCTTCCCACCAGCGCACCAGGGCGCGCGGCTTGGCGGCAGCCACCATGTCCTTGTTGGCCTGGATCGTGGCGTTGGGCGCTGCGGCCTTGAGGTTGCCGTTGTAGACCTGGATCTTGGTGCCGAGCGCATTGGAGGCGTCGACGCCCATCATCGACTGCACCGCCTTGGCGAGTTCGGGGTTGGCATCGAGCGCCGCCTTCGAGACGACGATCGGCGAGGCCTCGACGATCACCGACTGCTGCACATCCGGCGACAGCGACGGCATCAGGAAGGTCTTGAAGTCCTTGCCCGGCTCCATCCCGGCCTCGGCAAACGAGCCCGAGTGCCAGTCGCCGATCAGGTACATGGCGGCCGTGCCATCGACGAAGAACTTCTGGTCGTCCTGTTCGCGCGGGTCGGTGAAGTAGCCCTTGGCATACATGTCGCCCCAGACCTTGAAGGCGTTCTGCACGGCCGGGCCGTCATAGGGCACGGTACCGTCGGTCAGCCCGACAAAGGCGTCCGGGTCGCCGCCGAGCACCAGCTGGCTGAACCAGATGAACGGCATCCAGCCGCCCGAGGTCGGACCGTTGAACGGGGTGTAGCCCGCCGCCTTCAGCTTGTCGGCGTCGGCCATCAGCTCTTCCCAGGTGGTGGGAGGCGCTGCGATGCCGGCCTTCTCGAACGCTGCGGTGTTGTAGAACACCACCCAGTTGGCGACGTTCAGCAGCACGCCGTAGGGCTTGCCGTCGACGCTGACCAGCTCGCGCTGCGCTTCCGAGTAGTCGCCATTGGCGATCGCGGCATCCCAGTTGGCGCTGAGGTCGGCGGGAATGCCCGTCGCCACCAGGTCGCTCAGCTGCTGGCCGTTCCACCAGGTGAAGAACGCCGGCGCATTGTTGCCGGCGATCGAGGTCTGCATGTACGCCTGATACTTGTCGGTCGGCGTGATGTCCTGCACCGTGACCTTGACGCCCGCGGCGGCGCCGGCAGCGTCCATCATCGCGGTAATGCCCGGGTTCCACTCGGTCTTGTCCGAGTTGAGGATCAGGTCCTGGGCCTGCGCGGCGCTGGCTGACACGAGGGCAGCTAGGCCCACGCTAGTCATAGTCCTCATAAACGACATGTCTCTCTCCCTTGTCGTTGTTCCCGCTGCCCCTTAGCGGAGCAGCGAATTCTGGCTTCCGTTGTCGAAGACGTGGACGCGCGTGCCGTCGATGCGGAACCGCACCGACTGGTTCGGTTCGAGCGCGCGCGGGTGCTGCATGCGTGCGACGATCTCGGTCCCACCGAGGTCGGCAAACAGCAGGCTTTCGTTGCCGAGCATCTCGGCGAAACTCACTTCGGCGCTGAAATCGGCGCCAAGGTCGGGTCGCGTGCCGTGCCCCTCGGGCACGATGTCCTCGGGCCGGATGCCCAGCGTCACCGCCGTACCCTGGGCGGGCAGGGCGAACCGATCCGCGGGCACCGGGATATCGAGCCCGGCCGCCCGGATGGTGTTGCCCGGACCGACCTCGGCCTTCAGCATGTTCATCGACGGCGCACCCATGAACCCGGCGACGAACATGTTCGCCGGCCGCTCGAACACCTCGAGCGGCGTGCCGATCTGCGCCACCCGGCCGTCGTTCAGCACCACGATCTTGTCGGCCAGCGTCATCGCCTCGACCTGGTCGTGGGTGACGAACACCACCGTCGCTCCGAGCTGGCGCTGCAGCCGCTTGATCTCGATGCGCGTCTGGTTGCGGAGCTTGGCATCGAGGTTCGACAGCGGCTCGTCGAACAGGAACACTTTGGGCTCGCGCACCATGGCGCGGCCGATGGCGACGCGCTGGCGCTGCCCGCCCGAAAGCTGCGACGGCCGGCGATCCATGTAGGGATCGAGCCCCAGCATCTTGGCCGCCTCGCCGCGCCGCCGGGCGATCTCAGTCTTTGGCACGCCACTGATGCGCAGCCCGAAGCCGAGATTGTCGGAAACGCTCATGTGCGGATAGAGCGCGTAGGACTGGAACACCATGGAGATGCCGCGGTCGCGCGACGGCAGGTCGTTGACCAGCTTGCCGTCGATCTTCAGCTCGCCATGCGAGATGGTCTCGAGCCCGGCGATCATCCTCAAAATCGTGGACTTGCCGCAGCCGGATGGCCCGACCAGCACCACGAACGTGCCATCCTCGATGTCGAGGTCGACGCCTTTGATGGCGACGTACTCGCCGTAGATCTTGATGATGTCCCGGAGGGTAACGGTTGCCATGGCGCCTCTTATCGTCCGGCTGGGTCGGCGTAGCGCATCTCGGGCTGGATCGAGTACCAGTCCGGGCGTTGCGGATCGCGGTCGTAGGTGTAGCCGCCGACCTCGCGGTAATAGGCGGCGTACTGCGCGAGTTTCTCGCGGTCGACCTCGACGCCGAGCCCCGGCCCCTTGGGCAGCGCGATCTCGCCGTCGACGTATTTCAGCTTGCCGCCCACGATGATGTCGTCGAGCAGGTGGTGGTAGTGCGCGTCGGCGGCAAAGCTCATGTTCGGCAGCGCCGCGCCCAGATGCAGCATCGAGGCCAACTGGATGCCGAGTTCGCCCGACGAGTGGACGCTGGCGCCGAACTGGAATGTCTCCAGCACCTGGCCGGCCTTGTAGGCCTGCCGCAAGCCGCCCCAGAACGTCGTATCGAGCAGGATCACATCCACCGCGTCATGCTTGATGCAGGCGGCGAGCTGCTCGAAATTCACCACCACCGTGTTGGTCGCGGTGGGGATGGAGATGCGATCGCGCAGCCGCCGCATCCCTTCGAGCCCGAAGCACGGGTCCTCGAAATAGTCGTTGCGGATATGCTCGATCTCTTTCGCCACCCAGATCGACTCTTCCACCGACCACACCGAATTGGGGTCGAGCCGGAAGCGATCGCCGGGCAGGGCGTCGGCAATGGCGGAAAACACTTCTACATCGTGCTCGGGCGCGAACACGCCGCCCTTCAGCTTGTGCGACTTGAAGCCGTGCAGCTGCTTCTGGCGCTTGGCTTCGTTGACAAGCGCCTCGGCCGAGAACTCGTCGCCAAAACCGTTCTTCTCGTTGCCGTAGCGGTAGAATAGGTAGCTCGCGAACGGGATCGACTCGCGCAGCGCCCCGCCGATCAGGTCGCAGGCCCGGACACCGAGCGCCTTGCCGGCCACGTCCATGCAGGCCATTTCCAGCGCCGCATGCACCTGCATCCGCGAATTGTAGAGGCTGGCCACCGGGTTCATGATTTTCCAGCGCAGCTGTTCGAGCTGCAGCGGATCGTGGCCCCTGAGATAGGGCAGGAGGCTTTTGACGGTGTTCTCGGCGCTCTCGCCGCCGCCACCGAGTTCACCCCAGCCGGAAATCCCCTCGTCGGTCACCACCTCGACGATGGTGCGCACGAACCGTCCCCAATGGGCGCCCGACGCATGCCGCAGCGGTGCCTCGAGCGGGACTGCAACGGTGGTGGCCTTGATGTCGACGATCTTCATAAATGGTCTCAGCTTTTTCGGGGAGCGCCGGGGATGCGCGCCAGCATGCCGCCATCAACGCGCACGGTTTCCCCGGTCATGAACGAGGCCTTGTCGGAGAGGAGGAAGGCGATGACCTCGGCGATCTCGCGCGGCTGGGCGCGGCGGCCGATCGGGTGCATCGCGTCGATTTCTTCGTCGAGCGCCGCCGGATTGGGATCGAGGTTGATGGCCCAGCGCAGCATCGGCGTTTCGACCGAACCGGGAGCGACGCCGAGGACGCGCACGCCATTGGCGGCTTCATCCATCGCCATGCCGGTGACGAGTCCGATCAGACCGTGCTTGGCGACCACATAGGCCAGCGCACCCTTCTGTGCGGCCATGCCCTGGACTGATGCGGTCAGGACGATCACGCCCTTGTTGCGCCGCAGCTCGGGCATCGCCGCTTTGGCGACGTAAAAGCCGCCGGTGAGATTGGTATCGAGCGTCTTGGCCCACAGTTCGGGCGTGGTCGAAACCGCATCGCCGTAGGTCTGGATGCCGGCATTGTGCGAGACACCGCCGAGCCCGCCGAAGCGGTCGACCGCGAGTGCTACCGCGGCCTCGCAGTCGGTAAGATTCGAGACTGAACCAACCTGCACCGCATGCTTGCCGCCGAGCTCTTTCGCCGTCGCCTGCAGCGCCTCGGCGTTGAGGTCGAACAGCACGAGATCGCGTCCCTCAGCCGACAAGGCCTCAGCCACGGCGCGGCCAATGCCCATCGCGGCGCCGGTCACCAGCACTGTGTTCGCTGCGGTTTTGGCTGTGTCGTTCACCGGCATCGTCCTCCCTTGCCAAGACGTTGTAGGTCTACCATACTAGTTGTGTCAATCGCCATCGATCCTGTATCCAAACGACAGGGTTGGCAAGCGCCGGCAGGACGCAGGGGCGATGGCTGAGGAAAAAGGGAGGGAATAGTTGGCGGTCTACGCATTCACCGGGAGCCTGACGCGCCCGATGCCGCAATACGGCGCGGCCAACGGGCAGGGCATCACGCGGCTCGCGTTCGACGAGCAGGCGGGCCGACTCAGCGCCCTCGATCTCGTCGGGGGAGTCGACGACACCGCGTGGCTGGTGACCGATGCGGCGCGCGGCCGGCTGTACTCCACCTGCGAGATCACCGGCACCCGCGAGAGTGCGATTGCCGCCTACGCGGTCGAACCCGGCGGGCTCCGGCTGATCAACCGCCAGCCGACGCTTGGCAACGAAGCCTGCCACGCCAACCTCTCATCGGACGGCAAATTCCTGCTGGTCGCCAACTACAACGGCGCCAACCCGGCGGGCTGGCCGGACCATTCCGTCAGCGTCTTCCCCATCGCCAGTGATGGCTCTCTGCGCGCAACTGTTGCCAGCGTGCGCCACCAAGGTAGCGGCCCAAACGCAGCACGCCAGACAACCGCACACGCACACTGCGTCGTGCCGGCTCCATCAGGCGACATCGTCTACGTCGCCGATCTCGGCATCGACAAACTGGTGGCGTACCGCCTCGGAGCCGACGGTAGTCTGACGCACGAACCGGTACGCGACTTCACCCTGCCGCCCGGCCTTGGCCCGCGCCACCTAGTGTTCTCTGCCGATGGCCGATCCATCTTCATGGTCAGCGAGCTGATCCCCACCGTCGTCAGCCTCGCAGTCGACCCGGACGCGGGCGCTCTCACCCAGCGGGACGCCTTCTCGATCCCCTCGCTCGACGGCGGCATCGTGCAGCCGGCAGGCATCCTGCTGACCGCCGATAACCGGCATCTTTTCGTTGGTCTGCGCGTCTGCAACGAGATCCTCGGCCTCGCAATCGACGCCACTACCGGGGAGCTTACCCAGACCGGCCGCTGGCCCAGCGGCGGCGCCACGCCCCGCGATTTCGCCTTCTCCCCCTCGGGCAAGCACCTCGTCGTCGCCAACCAGGATTCCGACCGGCTGACGGTGTTCGCCGTCGACCAGTCGTCCGGCACCCTCTCCGAGCCCCTCCAGCATTTCGATGTCGGCACGCCGATGTCGGTCAAGCTCGCCGCCTTCTAGGCGGTCCACTCCTCCCAATCTCAACCCGATGATCCGAGCCACCCGATGATCAAAGAAATCCTCTTCGTCCATCACAGCCACACCGACATTGGCTACACCCACCCGCAGCCGGTGGTGATGGAACTGCACCGCCGCTTCGTCGACGAGGCGCTCGATATCGCCGAGCGCACGCAGGACTACCCCGATGACGCGAAGTTCCGCTGGACCTGCGAGGTCACCGGCGTGACCGTCGACTGGTGGAAGCATGCCTCGAACGCCGATCGCGACCGCTTCATGGCGGCGGTGAAGCGCGGCCAGTTCGAAGTGGCCGGCATGGGCTGGCACATGACTCCGCTGATGGACCACTCGATGGTGGTCGACGTGCTGCGCCCGGTGAAGTTCTTCCGCGATCTCGGCATTCCGGTGCGCTCGGCCATGAACACCGACGTCAACGGCCTGCCCTGGGGCGTCGTCGATGCGCTGCTCGACCACGGCATCACCGGCGTCTCGATGGCCATCAACGAGCACTACGGCCACGCCCTGAAGCCGTGGCCGCGGGCCTTCAACTGGGAAGCCCCCGGCGGTCGCACCATCACGGCCTATAACGGCTTCATCTACGGCGTGACCTCGGACCGCAGCCTGCGCATCCCGCTCGACATGGACGAAGCACGTATGCGTGTCCCGAACTGGGCCAAGCGCTTCGAGGACGACGGCTACCCGCATCCGTTCCTGATGATGCAGATCACCAACATCCGCTACCACGACAACGGTTCGCCGCAGGCCGCGCTCCCCGATTTCATCCGCCGCTTCAACGAGGGCAACGCTCCGTCGGGCGGCATCAAGCTGCGCTTCGGCACCCTCAGCGAGTTCTTCGACCGGGTCCGCGCCCAGCCCAAGGACAGCCTGCCGACGCTGCGCGGCGACTGGACCGACTGGTGGAATTTTGGCGCCGGCAGCACGGCGCATGAGACGGCGCAGGCGCTTCGCGGCCAGCGCGATCTTGATGCAGCCCTCGCCGGCGAAGCCTGGCACCCGGGCGAGGAGCCACGCCGCCGCGCCATGCTGCACGATGTCGCCCGCAACGGCCTCGCGCTCTATGCCGAGCACACCTGGGGCGCCGATCGCTCGATCAGCCACCCGTATTCACCCGAGACCCGCACCCAGCAGCTGCTGAAGCTGGTCACCGCGGCCGAAGGCGCCAGCGTCGCCCGCATGCTGCGCCGCGATGCCCTGGAGCAGCTGGCGATCGACGCCGGTGGAGATGATCCGACCCTGCTGGTATTCAACCCGCACCCGTTCCCGGTCACCCAGTCGCTGCGGCTGCCCTACCTGCCGCCGCTTGCCGGGGCCCCCGACCCGAAGCGCGGATTCGGCCTCGAGGACCTGGTACCGACCGGCCCGTCCTCGCATCGCATCCAGCGGCAGGACGTGGTGATGTCGGACCTGAGCGACGAACGCGCCTACTGGACCAGGCCGATCGCCGTCCCCGCGCTGTCCTACGTGACGATGCCCGCCGAGGGTGTCGTGCCCAACGACAACGGCAAGCTCTCGGCCAAGGACGGCGTGCTGTCCAACGGCCGCCTCACCGTGACCCTCGACCAGCAGGGCGGCGGCGTCACCTCGCTGAAGCTCGACGGTGTCGAGTATGCCGGCGCTGCCGCCGAGAACCTGAAGTTCGGCGTGCCGGTACTGGAGCGGATCGCTTCCGGCATCCGCACCGACATGTTCGACGTGGTCGAGCTCGAGTCGCCCGATTGGCACAAGGCCTGGCACCTCGACTGGAAGGCCAGGCGGGACGTGCCGGCCAAGGTCGCCAGCACCAGCGCAATCGTCGAGCGCGGCAGCGCCAAGATCAGCCAGTCGTTCGAGCTGGCCAATGGCGACAAGGTCGAGGTGATCTACCGGCTGCTCCCCGATGACGTGGCGCTGTCGATCGACGCGGTGGTCACCAAGCTCCCGCTCTCCGAAGCCCACTCGATCTACCTGCCGATGCCGGCAGCGCTCGGCAGCGGCTGGGACGTCGACTACGAAACCGGCGGCGCGGTGGTGAAGCTCGATGACGAGCAACTGCCCTACGCCAGCCGCCACTACATCACCACGCAGCGCTTCATCCGCATCGGCGACAGCCAGCGCGAGTTGACCGTCGCCTGCCCGGATGTGCCGCTCTGGCAGATCGGCGGCTTCACCTTCGGCCGCTTCGGCGATCCCGATGGCCGCGTCGTGCGCGAGAACCCGACGCTGCTCGCCTGGCTCACCAACAACTACTGGAGCACCAACTTCCAGGCCGACCAGGGCGGCGAAACCCGCTTCCGCTTCTGGTTGCTCCCCGGCGCACGGCAGGAGCTCGGCAATTCGGTGCAAGGCGCGCTGGCCCGGGTCCAGCCGCTGGCGGCCCACGTCTACGCCGAACGCGGCGCGGTGAAGTCGACGGCAGCCAGCCTACTCAACCCCGACCTCGGCCCGCTGCTGCTGACCCGCATCGAGGCCGACGGCAACGGCGTGGCACTGACCCTGCTCAACCCGGGCGGCGATACGGTTGAAGCGAGGATCGGCGCCGGCACGCTTGTCCCCGCCAAGGCCAATCGCACGACACTCTCCGGCGAAGTGCTGGAAGCACTGCCCGCCAATGGCGAAGTCCGGCTGAAGGTCGCCCCACGCGCCTGGACCCGCGTCGCCATCTACCCCGCATAAGCCGGCCTGCCGACGGAGGAACGCCATGAGCAAGATCAAGACGATCTACATCTGCAACCACGCCCACACCGATATCGGGTTCACCGACTATCAGGAGCTGGCGCTGCGCCAGCACGGCGAGTTCGTCGGCCAGGCTCTCGACCTGATCGAAGCGACCGATGCCTATCCGGCCGAGGCGCAGTATCGCTGGACCGTCGAGACCACCGGCCCCTTCCTCAAGTACCTGCGGCAAGCGAGCAAGTCCGAGATCGCCCGCTTCCGCCACTGGCACGAGCAGGGCCGCATCGATATCGCCGGCATGCAGTACAACATGACGCCGCTGCTCAATATCGAGCAGATGCACCGCTCGCTCTATCCGCTCCGGGCCCTGCGCGACGAGTTCGGCTTCCATGTCGAGGCGGCGATGCAGGACGACGTCAATGGCGTCTCCTGGCTCTATGCCGACCTGCTGCACGACCTCGGCATCACGTTCTACACCGCCGCCATCAACCCGATCCGCGGCGCGCGACCGAAGCCGTTCCCCGGCGCCTTCCGTTGGGAAGGTCCGAGCGGCAAAAAGGTGCTGGCCTGGAACGGCTACCACTACCTCTTCGGCCGCAGCCAGGCCGGCCTCGGCAACTGGGATTTGGTCGATCGGCTGCTGCCGCGCTGGATCGACGAACTCGAGAACGACGACAGCTACCCGTTCGATTTCCTCTACTGCGAATCCACCCACCCAGTGCGAGTCGACAACGGTCCTCCCGACGCGCGCATGCCGGATTTCGTCCGGCGGTGGAATGACGAACGCAAGAACGTTCAGATGCAGTTCATCACCGTGACGGACTTCGGGCGACTATTGGACAGCAAGTATGACCAATCCATCGGCACCCAGCGCGGCGACTGGACCGATCACTGGGCCGACGGCGTCGGTTCCTCCGCCTTCGAAGTCGGTGTCAACCGCGCCGCCCACGAGATCGTCGGCATCGGCGAAGCGCTCGAGGCTTGGCGCCGCAGCAAAGGGCAGGGCGAGTGGAACGCCGATCGCGCCGCCGCCATCTACGAGTCGATGACGCTCTTCGACGAGCACACCTGGGGCGCCTATTCCTCCGTGGAGGCGCCACACTCGCTGTTCAGCCAGGCGCAATGGAACCGCAAGGCCGGCTTCGCCTATACCGCCGCCATGGAAGGCCACGGCTCGGTCGCCAAGGCCGCCAACGCGCTGGCCGCACCGCTCGGCACCAAGGGCCCGGAAGGCATCTTCAACCTCGGCAATCTCGATCCCAAAGAGGCCTTCAAGCCGTCGGGGATCGATGAGCTGCTGGTGTTCAACACGCTACCCTGGGAGCGCAAGGTCATCGTCGAGGAGCCCGAACCGCGCGGCGGCGCTGCCCCGGTCGGCATGCTCGACACCTTCTTCAATCGCCGCAGCACCTGGGGCGGGCCACGTCCTATTCCCGAGATCCGCCGCGTTGCCGGCACCATCCCGCCGATGGGGTATGCCTTCCTCGACCTGAAAAAGGGCGTTCCCTCCAGCGACCTCAAGGCCGACGGCGATACCATCGAGAACCGGCACTACCGCATCCGCATCGACGCCAAAACCGGCGCCATCGCCGAGCTGTTCGACAAGGCGCAGGGCCACGATTTCGCCGGCAAATACCAAGGCTGGGGCCCGGGCGAGTACGTCTACGAGACCGTGGACTCGCCTGAAGACCGGCTCGCCATCGCCGATATCAGCTTCGACAAGCCGGAGTTCTTCACCGGCCACACGGACACGCCGTGGAAGCGTGAGACGGCGACGAAGGTGACCCTTGATCCTGCGGTGATTTTCGAAGGCCGCGCCTCGATCACCGTGCACATCGCAGCCCCCGGCGTCTCCGCCGCCAGCGCAGTCTACGCACTCGATGCCGATACGAAGTGCGTGGTGGTCGACTGGAGCATCGACAAGCTCGAGCATGCCAACGCCGAGGCGGTGTTCGTCGCCTTCCCGTTCAAGCTCGACGCACACAACTTCCTGCTCGATCTCAACGGCATCCCGTCGGTGCCCAACACGGACCAGCTCGATGGCGGCGCCAAGGACTGGTACCCGGTCGGGCGCTGGGTCGATGTCAGCGACAGCAAGCGCGGTGTAACCGTCGTGCCGCTTGATGCCCCCCTTGTGCATCTGGGCGGGATCACCACCGGCAAGTGGGACCGCACGCTCCAGCCCGAAGGCCCCACCATCATGAGCTGGGCCCTCAACAACCACTGGCTGGTGAACTTCAAGTCGGCGCAGTCGGGCCGCATCCCGCTACGTTATCGACTGACCACCCACGAAGGCCCCGCGGATGCGGCCACTGCCGCCCGCTTCGCAGCCCAAGTCGCCGTGCCGCCGGTGGCGATGCGCGACATCAAGCCCACTGGCAAGACCAGCGACAGCTTCTTCGGCACGGATGAGAAGTCGCCGGTGCTGGTGACGTGCAAGCCAGGCGAGGACAATGGCTGGGTGGCGCTGCGGCTGCAGAACCTCTCGGACAAGCCCGTGAAGCAGACCGTGACCTTCACCGGCAATCCGGCGGCCGCACGAAGTGCCGACCCCATCGAGCATCCGGGCCATGCGCTGGAACTGAAGGGCAAGGCACTGACGGTCGAACTAGCACCACGCGAGATCCGAACGGTGCTGGTACGCTTCGCTCCGCAGGGCTGATGACCACCCGCCGCGGTCAGACGATATCGGCGGGCTCCACAGCGATCCGATAACACGTTATGAACCGCTCGCCGGCAGTGAACCGGCGGGCGGTTTTCGTTCCGCGCCGCGAGATCGGATTATCGGCTGTCGATATCTGCGGGCCCAGATCGAACGCCGAGCAGATCGGCTCGAACCCCAGCGCCAGGTGCCGGCCATTCCACGGCGCCATCTGCCGACCGCGATTGGACATCCACAGCAACGCGCTCGGATAGTGCTCGGGGTTCCACTCGAGCCTAACCCGATAGCCCTCGGCACTGTTCCACAGGGACGCCGTGCCGGTCATATCAAGCAGCTGCAGGATTTCCTCGGTCGCCTGCGGCAGTGGTACGTGGCTGACATCGAGCCGGGTGCCATCGCGCAGCAGCACGTTGTGCCAGGGCGTGAGAAACTGACCCTGCTCGAAGATCGAGGTGTCGTCGACCGGACCGGGAAAGGTGGCGCCGGTGATGTTGCTGCCCACCTCGATGTGCATCGCACCGGGTTTCGCGGGCAGCCGGAACGACGGGTGGAGCCCCAGCGGCAGGGTGCAGTCAGCGCGCACATCGATGGTGAGTTCGAAATCGAGCGCGGTGGTCATGGGGTCTGGCGTGACCCGGCGATGGAGCGTCCGGATCGGGTGACTGTCCGGATACGCGATGCTCAGCGCAATGCCGCCGTAGCCGCCCGCCTCGAACGTCCAGTCGTGGTTAGAGCTGAACCCATGCGGATCGGTATCGACCGTCGGGCTGGCTGTCGCCCCGGGCCATTCGCCCTTCGCCGGGCGATCTCCATCCACTCCGAATGGCACACACGGCCACTCACCGCGCAACCGCTTCAGGATACCGGGCAATGCCTCGCCGCCCGGTTCGTTTGCCCATGGCGCGATCTGGAACGGGGCCACCTGGCGGCCGTCAGGCAGAACGAACAGCGTCGGCCCGATCATCCCGCCGAGGCTCTCGACGCTGACCACGCCATGCGCCCAGACCAGCGATCGTGTTTCGCCGAGCTTGGTCATCGTTTCCCCCGTTTCTCTTTGCCGAGACAGTGGCGCATCGAGGCAATGGCGACAACCGAAGAGTGAGGTTTTTTAGCCGCTTAGGCGCCCAAATCACTGGAACCGGAGACGATCGCGGATGAGCAAATGGTCGACTGGTCACTGCTGAAAGCGGCCGGTACCATCCGCTCCTGCCGCTCGCCGGCGCATGATCCCCCAACGAGGCAAACACCCATGGATCGCAGCACTTTCCGCGGCATCTTCGTCATCGTCACGACGCCGTTCACCGATGATGTCAGGCTGGATGAGGCAGCGCTGGAGCGGACCATGGATTTCTGCCTCGCGGCGGGCGTGCACGGGGTCGTCGCCAATGCGCTGGCCAGCGAGGGCGGCTACCTCAGCGAACCCGAGCGCAGACGGGCCGCCGAGGTCGTCGTCGGCAAGGCCGAGGGCAAGGTGCCGGCGATCGTCGCCGTTTCGGCGCCGCACTACCTGCTCGCCGCGGACTATGCGCGCCATGCCGAGAGCATCGGCGCCGATGCGGTGATGTCGCTGCCGCCGACGCTCCACCCGTCGAGCCCCGCCGACATCAAGGCGCACTACCGCGCCATCGGTGCTGCGACCTCGCTGCCACTGGTGATCCAGAACGTCGCGGGGCAGGGCGCCTCGGCGATGGGCGCGGCGCTGATCGCCGAACTGGTCAACGACATCCCGACGGCCCGCTTCGTCAAGGAAGAGTCGGGCTATCCGGCGCAGACCGTGGGCGAAATCATCCGGCTCTGCGGCGACAAGCTCGAAGGCGTTATGGGCGGCAAGGCTGGGAAGACCCTGATGGAGGAGGTCCGCCACGGTGTGTCCGGCACCATGCCCGCCTGCGAGATCGCCGATGTGCACGTGGCGCTGTGGAAGGCCATCGAGGCCAAGGATGACAAGCGCGCCCGGGACATCTTCCAGCGCCTGCTGCCGCTGCTCGATATGGAGAGCAACTACGGCATGCTGCTGATGAAGGAAGTGCTGAAAATGCGGGGCGTGATCCCGCACGCGGCGGTCCGGCAGTCCGGTTTCCGGGCGCTTGACGATGCCGCTCGGGAGGAGGCGGCGGCCATCATGGACGGGTTGCGGGACCTGATGCTGCCCGCTTACCCGCACCGCCGCTAGCAACAGACTGAACAGAAAAGCAGTGTTAAGCGAGGAGGAATCGTGACTGAAATCCAACTGGGGCGCATGGAAGACGCGGTCAGCACCCACTCGAGCCCATCGGAACTGCGCATCACCGACATGCGCCTCGCCGTCGTGGCGGCGAATTACGACTATCCGATCCTGAGGATCGACACCAACCAGGGCGTCTACGGCCTCGGTGAGGTGCGCGACGCCGGCCATGCGTCGAACGCGCTGCAGTTCAAGTCGATGCTGATCGGGCAGAACCCCTGCCACGTCGACATGATCTTCCGCACCATCAAGCGCTTCGGCAACTGGGGACGCGAGGGCGGCGGCGTCTCGGGCATCGAGATCGCGCTGATGGACCTGATCGGCAAGGTCTACGGCGTGCCGTGCTACCAGTTGCTCGGCGGCAAGCACCGCGACAAGGTCCGCCTCTACGGCGATACCCCGACGCCCGACGATCCGACCCCGGAGGATTTCGTCGACGCCGTGCTGGGCCGCCGTGGTCGCGGCCTGACCTGGATCAAGTTCGACCTGCGTCCGTCACTGTTCGAGACCGGCGACAGCCCGCTGATCGGCAACGAGGCCAGGTACGATTTCGCTTATGAAGAGGGCAGGCCGTTCAAGGCTCCGATGCATGGCCGCGGCGTAAAGCTGACCGAGGCCACCATCGAGCGTGCCGCCCATGTGGTCGGCGAAGTGCGCACGGCGGTAGGCGCCGACGTGCAGATCTGCGTCGATCACTTCGGCGAGGGCTACCTCACCTCCGACGAGGTGATCCGGCTTGGGAAGGCACTTGAGAAGTTCGATCTCGCCTGGATGGAGGACCCAGTGTCGCGCTTCGACATCCCGGGCCACAAGAAGATCGCCGATGCCCTGCTGACCCCGATCGCCGCTGGTGAGGACCTCTATCTCCGCGACGGTTTCCGTGAGGCCATCCGCACGCGCGCCTTCGACATCGTCCATCCGGACCTCTTGACCTCCGGCGGACTGATGGAAACCAAGCGCATCTCCGACGATGCGGAAGAAGAGGGCATTCCGACCGCGCTTCATTGCGCCGGCTCGCCCATCGGCTTCATGGCCAACATCCACACAGCGGCCTCGATCTCGAGCTTCCTCGCCTGTGAGCACCACGGCCTCGACCTGCCGTTCTGGGAAAGCCTCGTCACCGGCCTCGCGCCCGACTACATGGCCGATGGCTACGTCACCGTGCCGGACAAGCCGGGCCTAGGCGTTGACCTCAATCTCGAGGCGATCGAAGCGAATCTACGTACGCCCGGCACGATGTTCCTCCCCACCGACGAGTGGAACACGCCCAAGCTCGGCTTCTGGCGGCCCGACGACCGATGGCCGGAATGAGCCGATGAGGTTCACGGATAGTTTTGCGCTGAGGCGATCTGTCCGCTGGACTCCCGGACGTCATGCGTCTATCAGGACCGCGTTGTCGGGCTTCGCCGCCCGATGACTGAGGCCCAGCTGGAGTTCCACCTCCTAGTCTGGGCCTCTCTATTTCTGGCTCACCGGTCCAGTTGACCCCCGCAGCCGGATCTCCGGCTCGATCAGTACTTCAGTCAGCGGCAGCGCGCGGTTGCCGATCAGCGCCATGATAGCGCGCGTCGTGTTCTCGGCGATCCGCTCGATCGGCTGCCGTACGGTGGTGAGCGGTGGATCGGTGAAATCGAGGATGTAGGAATCGTTGTAGCCGATGACCGAGATATCGGCCGGCACCCGCAGCCCGCTGCGGTGGATCGAGCGGATGGCGCCCAGCGCCATCTCGTCGCTGGAGGCGACGATGGCGCTGACGCCGAGCGCCAGGAGATCCTCCGCCGCGTGCCGCCCGCCCTCGATGCCGTAATACTGGCGGACCACGAAGTCCTCGGAGTTGAACAGCTCGCGCCGGTCCATTGCCTGCACGAACCCCTCGACGCGGCGATCGGCCGGCGTGTTGCCGAACGGGCCGGCGCACATGCCGATGCGGCGGTGGCCCAGGTCGTAGAGATGGCCGACGGCGATCTCGGCGGCGCGCCAGTCGTCGGTCGAGAAGGTCGGGGTCGGGGTATCGGGGAAGCCGCCATTGACGCCGATGAACGGCACCCCGCGCGACATCAGCAACTGCCGGGCCACCGGGTCGGAATGGCGCGTCGTGTTGCTCGACGACAGGAACACCACCGCCGCGACGCCGGCATCGAGCAAGGACTCGATGTAGTCGCGCTCCTGGTTGACGCCTGGGCACACCACCACCCGTAGACCATACGGGGTGATCTGGGTTTCGATCTGGTCGCACATCGCCCCGAAGATCGGGTCGATCAGATTGGGCACGAGGAGGATCACCACCTCGCCGTGCAGCGTGCGCTCGTAGCCGATCTTGCGCAGCGCCTGCTCGACCGCCTCGCGGGTCGCAGCGGAAACGCCGTACTTGCGGTTGAGCACACGGCTGACCGTCGCCTCACTCACCCCCGCCACTTCGGCGATGGCGGCGAGGCTGACATTGCCCGCAGGCGAGCGCGGGCGCTGCCGCGGTGGCGGCTCTTCCACGGGGCCCTTGTTATCCGGCAAGCGTGTCATGCCTCGTTACGCATCCGTTCCGATTCAGCCCTCTTTGACATCGAGCGTGGCGATCCCCGACACCGGAATGGCGAGTTCGCTGAGCCCGGGCTTCGCCTCGATGAGGGACCGCCCGGCCAGATCGCCCGTGACGCTCCGTGCCTCTCCATCAACACGTCTCGCGCCGCCAGTCCAGCGCACGACGACAGTAGCCTCCGCAGTCGCGTTGAGAACGGTGACCCCGTCAATGCCGGTGAGGTCGATCTCCACGACCATCGGCTGGTAGACGCCGACGACGAGCTTGTTCTGGTGTCGGGCCTGGATCACCGGGTAGTTCTCCGACGGCAGTCCGGCACTCAGCGCCCCAAACAGCACAGTTTCGCGTGTCCGCATCCAGCTCGACAGCACCGCGCGGACCGCCCGGCGCTGTTCTTCAGGTAGGGTGGAAAGCTCCATGGATAGCTGCGGCACGCCGAAATAGGCATTGAGCAACTGCCGCGCCGCGGGTTCGGCGCCGGCACGCGGATCCCACAGCACCGGGTCGGCATGCACCACCTGGCCGGCGGCGATCATTCGCGTGTCGACGATCGAGCGGCGGTTGAGGATGGCGTCGCCCGGGCAGTCGCCGGCGCGCAGCAGGTTGCCGTAAGGGGCGGTGGCCGGGCCGATATAGCTCTGGCGGAACTCGATCAGCACCTCGCTGAGCCCGGCGAGCCGCAGGCCCTCCTTCAGCTGCACCAGCGTCGCGTGGATGGCCTGTCCGACGTCCTTGATGTCGCCAGTCGTCTCGGTGCCCTGGTACACCACGGCGCTATCGAGGAAGTCGATCTTCAGCCCATCGATGCCGTAGTCGCGCACCAGCCGCACGCAGGTCTCGACGAAATGCTCGCGCGATTGCCGGTGGCGTGGATCTAGCACCGAGGCCTTGAGCCCTTCCGAGTAGTGTGGTGCGTAGGGTTTCAGCCACGCGGCCGCGGCACTCTTCGGCCCCAGCATCAACGGCGCCACCCACAGCATGACCGAAAGGCCGAGGCCGCGAAGACCAGCCACGTGAGCCCAGAGGTCGGGGAATTTGTCGGTGTCGGGAATCCAGTCCCCGCAACCCGCATACCAGCGGCCCGAGCCGAACTTCTGCCAGCCATCGTCGATGATCACCGCGCGGCACTCGAGCTCGCGAGACAGCGCCGCCTCGCGCATCACCTTTTCGGCGTCGACCGCCTGCGAGTAGGTGTACCAGGTGCTGTAGACCGGCACCGTGCCGACATGCGGCACCGGGAGCGCCGCGCCGACATCCTCGCGCAGCCAGTCGCGGATCAGGCCGATGGTCTCGCCGTGGTCGAGCCCCGGCGGCGCTAGCGCCAGCCGCACCGTGCCCGGCCCCTTGGGATCGTGCTCGTAGTAGACGACAAAGCTCTTGTGCTCCTCGGAGATGCCGAAGCGCAGCACGCTTTCCTCGATCTGTTCGCTGAAGCCGAACGCGAGGATGCTCCGCCCGACCCGGTCGTAGAGGCAGCCGAGCGGGCTCGACGAGATGATGCTGGTCTTGTCGGTCCCCCGCCAATCTGGCGGCAGGGTGCGAAAGTGCCCGGCATTGGGATACCAGTACCCCTCGGCATCGCCGAGCGGCAGCTCGAGCGCGAAGCGGATCGGCCCGCCATCGCCGGTGATGGTGACCACGTCGAGTTTACCCACCCGCTCGCGGGCGGACAGGCGGCAGCCGGTGCCGATCGACACCTCCATGTGCGGGATGTCGAATTCAACGCGCGTCAACAGCGACGCATAGCCTTCCAGCAGCACGGTGCCAGTCTCCTAGGATTATTGTTTCACCGCCCCGGCAAGAATGCCGGCGACGAAATGACGTTGGAGGAAGAGGAACAACCCGAGCACCGGCAGCACCGACACCATGGTGCCTGCCAGCAACTGGCCGTAATCGGTGTCGCTGACGCCCTGCAGCGTCGCGAGCGCTACCGGTACCGTGTAGGCGTCCGAAGTGCGCAGCACGATCAGCGGGTAGACGAAGTCGTTCCATTGGCTGAGGAACATGAAGATGCCCAGTGCCGCGAGCGCAGGCCGCATGGTCGGCAGCACGATCTGGAAGAAGATGCGGAACTCGCCGGCGCCGTCGACACGCGCCGCCTGGATCATCTCGTCGGGCACCGACTGCATGGTCTGCCGCATCAGGAAGATGCCGAACGGCAGCGCCAGGTGGGGCAGGATCAGCGCCTGGTAGGTGTTGAGCCAGTTGAGCTGCACCATGATCTGGAACAGCGGCACCAACGTCACCTGCGAGGGCAGCGCCAGCACCACCAGCACTGAACCGAACAGCAGCCCCTGGCCGGGGAAGCGGAACTTGGCGAAGGCATAGCCCGCCATGGTGCAGATGGCGCCGCCGAACAGCGCGTAGAGCAGGGCGATAAGCACCGAGTTCTGCAGCGCCGCGCCGAAACCGGCCTCGGAGAAGAGGTTGGTGAGATTGGTGAGCAGTTGATCGCCCGGCATCAGGTTGGGCGGGTTGGAAAAGATGTCGCGCGTACGGTGCGTGCTGGCGACGATCAACCAGTAGAACGGCATCAGCATCAGCAGCGCACCGATGGTGACCACGACGGTGACGGCAAGGCTCGCGGCACGGGCCTCGGGGGTCTTCACGGTCCTCATGCCTGCTTCTCCCGCAAGAGCCGGAACTGGATCAGCGCGAGGATGCCGATGATGCCGGTGAGCACGTAGCCGATGGCCGAGGCGTAGCCGAAATCGAAGTACTTGAAGCCGTTCTGGTAGAGGTACATGCCGATGGTCAGGGTGGCGTTGTTGGGCCCGCCATTGGTCAGCACATAGGGCTCGTCGAAGAGCTGCAGCGTGCCGATGGTGGAGAGCACCACGGTGAGGGTGATGGCCGGCCGCAACCCCGGCAGCGTGATGTGCCAGAAGCGCTGCCACGCGCTCGCGCCATCGATCTCGGCAGCCTCGTACAGCTCGCCGGGGATCGACTGCAACTGCGCCAGGTAAATCACCGCGCTGTTGCCGGTGTAGTGCCAGGTCAGCGCGATGATGATCGAGATCTTGGCCCAGAACGGGTCGGCGAGCCATGGGATGCGCGGCAGACCGACGGACTCGAGTGCGAAGTTGACCAGCCCGTAGTGGTTGTTGAGCAGCGTCGAGAACAGGATGCCGTAGGCGACGAGCCCCATCACGATCGGCACGAAATAGGCGGTGCGCCAGATCGCACGCCACTTCAGGAGCGCGGAGCTGAAGGCCACTGCCAGCGCGATGGCGAGGCCCAGCATGATCGGCACCTGGATCACGAGGATCAGCACGGTGTTGCCGAGCGCCTTGTAGAAGATCGGATCTTGCAGCAGCCGCATGTAGTTGTCGGCGCCGACGAAATTGGTCTGCCCGCGGGTGATCTTGGTCAGGCTCAGCCAGAACGCATAGGCGTAGGGGTACACCTTGAACGCCAGGAACAGCACGATGACCGGGAGCAGGAAGAGGTATGGGGTGGCGCGAGGCGAAGCGCCACGCCAGCGCCGGCGGGGTCCCGGCTGCGAAGTCGATGCCGTCATTTTCTGGTTCTCACAGCCGGGAGGCGGTGGCAGGGAGGGAAGACGCCCTGCCACCGACGCGCTCTGGAGGGAGCGCGTTGACTCTTGAACGAGGGTGGGAGCCCTAGTTCGCGACCTTGCGACCGGTCTGCTGCGCAACCAGGGCCGCAGCCTCATCGAGCACCTTCTTGGGGTCGGCGCCGCTCAGCAGCACCTGCGTCTGGGCGTCGTCATAGGCCTTCAGCGCCCGGGCATAATCGGTGGTGTAGTTCACCGTCGGCGTCTTCTGGCCCAGCTCGTCGATGAAGAACTGGTTGATCTTTGCGCCGCCGAAATACTCGTTCGGCTGAACGAACCCCTCGCTCTCGAGCATCGGCTTGAAGCCCGGGAACATGCCGCCGCCCTCGTAGACCAGCTGCTGGCCTTCGAGTGTGCCCAGCGCGAACTTCACGAATTCCCAAGCCGCCTCCTTGTTCGGGCTCGAGCCCGAAACGGTGAGGTAGCTGCCACCCGAGATGGCTGCCGTCAGCCCGCCCGGCTCGACCGCCGGCGGCAGGCGCAGGCCCCACTTGCCAGCCAGTGCGGGTGCCTCCTTCGAGAACACCCCGGCCGCCCACGAGGCGGCCGGAATGACCGCAATGGGGATCTCGCCCTTCACCTGCAGCAGGAAGTTGTTCCAGCCACCGGGGACGTCGGCGACGAGCCCGGCGTCGTTGGCCTGCTTCAGCAGCGTCAGCGAGCGCACCCCGGCGGGGCCGTTCATGGTGATGTCGCCGGCGGCGTTGAAGTAGAACTGGTCCTGCAGCGCGGTCAGCAGCTGCCAGAGGTTGGCGGAGTCCGCGACGGTCGCCGCCTTGTCGAGCGAGATCAGCGAGGCGCCGGTGGCTTCCTTGATCTTCGGCCCTGCCGCCAGCAGGTCGTCCCAGGTCTTGATCGAGTCGATGTCGACCCCGGCCTGCTCGAACAGGTCCTTGCGATAGAAGAAGCCCGAGGTGTTGACCTCGTAGGGAATGCCGTAGACGGCGCCATCGGCACCCGAGCCGCTGGCCCACATGCCCGACGGGAACTGCGCTTCGAGTTCGCCAGCGCCCAGCTCGCTCAGGTTGGCGAGGCCGTTCGGGAACGTCTCGATGTAGTTGCCCATGTAGTCGATGCCGATGTTCATCACATCGGGCAGGCCCGCGCCGCCGGCCGCCATGCCGGTGGTAATCTTGTCCCAGATCGCCGGATTGCCGACGTCCTCGACCTTGATGGTGACGCCGGGGTGCAGCGCCGTGAAGGCGGGGATGGCCGCCGCGATGCCCTTGGCTGGGGTGGTCCAGCTCCACACCGTGATGGTGCCCGACAGGTCTTGGGCGGAAGTCACCGTCACCAGAGCCGCCAGAGCAGTCGTGGTGGCGAGGGCAACCCGCGCGGTGCGCCCAGCCGCCGCAAACAAACGTCCTACCGTGTTGTTCAGTTTTTCCTCCTCAGGATTCCTCAGTCCTGATCGGTGCCGTTCGGCTGGTGGCCAGGCTTCGCTGGCTGATTTTTCGTCCCGCCGTCGGGTCCGATCGTGGCCGAACGCTAACAGCCATGTTTTGATCTTGCAATGCTTTGTTGCAAATTTGCAGAAACGGCTGCAACCGACGCTGGGTGTGCGAGCGTCGGGGCCGCCAAAGCATCAGGGCCACCGGCGAGTTCATCGCCGGTGGCCCTGTGGTGGTGACTTCAGGGAACGAGGAGGGCTGATCAGCCGGCGTCTACTTCCAGAAGCAGCGTCGCGATCTCGAACGGACGCAACTGCAAGGTCACGCTGTTGCCGGTGACCTTTACGGGCTCGCCGCCTTCTTCCATCAGGTTCACGAGCTTTGCCGACTTGATCGGAACGCCGAAGCTGATCGTCGTATTGGCGCGGGCATTGGCGTGTTCGAACACGCGCAGCACCAGCGCATCGCTCTTCTCCGCCTTCTTCACCGTCTCCAGCGTCACGTTCGGCTTGTCCACCGAGGCGAAGGAGAAGCTGGTGCTTTCCCCGGCATTCGAAGCGCGCGCAGACGTATCGCCAACGACCGCGACCGGGTTGTTGAAGCGCTCGGCTGCGACCGGTACGTCGGCGAGGTCACTTACGCCGTCATGCACCAGGAGGGCATACTTGATGCGGTGCTCGCCGCGGTCCGATGCCGGGTCCGGGAAGGTCGCGCCGCGCAGCAGGGTGATGCGCACCAGTTGCTCCACCGCGTCGTAGCCGTACTTGCTGTCGTTGAGCAGCGCGGCGCCAAAATCCGGCTCGCTGATATCGACCCAGCGATGCATGCTCGCCTCGAACCGCGCCCGGTCCCAGCTGGTGTTGCGGTGCGTCGCGCGCTTCACATGGCCGAACTGGATCTCCGAGCGGATCTCCGAGATGTTGAGGTCGAACGGGAACTCGGCCTTGAGCACCGTCTGGCGCTCCTGCCAGTCGACGAAGGTATCGAACTCCACCTGCTTTGCGCCGGCTTCGAGCGACACGACCTGCACCACCTTCGAACTCAGGTACTGCCGCTCGATGCGGAGCGCGGCGCGGTACGGGCCGGTTTCCACCACCTCGATCCTCGCCTTGCTGGCCGAGAGCAGCCAGAACTGCTCCTCGAAATAGCGATCGATGTCCCAGGCGTCCCAGTTGAGCGGCTTGTCCTCGTAGGCGACGAGCCGGTTGGCGCTCTCGCCCTTGGCGATCAACTCGCGGTTGTGCTGCTTGTCGAACACCGAGCTGATCTCGCCATTCCCATCGAAAGCGACGCGGACGAACTCGTTCTCGAGATGCTTGGTCGAAGCCGAAAGGCTCGACTTCGGGGCGCTGCCGCCGGTCACCAGCGAGGCAGAAGCCCAGCCGAGCGCCGGGAGGTTCGCCGGCGCCGCAAGCGTCGACCTGCCATCGGCGCTGATGAGCTTCTGCAACGGCAGTGCCGCACCGCCCTGCGCCAACGCCGAACCATCGGCCGCCCCGTCCACCCGCACCAGCGCCTTGTCGCGCGTATGGCCGGTGAAGTTGAACAGCTGCAGGCCGCCCTTGCCGGTCGGTGCGACGGCCTTCGCCGCGCTGTGCCAGGGGCCGTTGCCCGATGCGAGGGTCGAGAACAGACCGGCGTACTCGGCGTCGCTGTCGACATAGACCTCGGCGATCGAGGTGCCGGGCAGGATGTCGTGGAACTGGTTGATCAGCACCAACTCCCAGAACTCGTTGAGCTTCTCGGCCGGGTAGGGCGCCCCGCTCCGCATCGCCATGGCGCTGAGGAATTCGAGCTCGCGCAACACACGTTCGGCGCGCCGGTTGTTGGCCTTGTTCTTCGCCACATTGGTCAGCGTACCGCGATGGTATTGCAGGTAGAGCTCGCCGTTCCAGGTCGGGAAGCGCTTGGCGTTCTCGTCCATGCGCTTGCTGAGCCGCTTGAGGAACGGACCGATGCCTTCGAGCTTCACCTTCGGCGCGCCGGGAATGCCGCGTTCGAGCCGGGTGCCGCGCTCGATCATGGCGCGGGTCGGCCCGCCACCGCCATCGCCATAGCCGTAGCAGACCAGCACTTCGTCGTTCACCGACTTGGGCTCATAGCGCTTCCATGCGCCCATCACTTCGGAGACCGAGAGGTCGGAATTGTAGGTGGTGAAGATCTGCTCGCTGTCGAACTTCTGCGCCGTGATCAGCTGCGCCTTGGTCTCGGTCCCGTCGATGCCACGCCAGAAGAACGTGTCGTAGGGATGCCGGTCGGTATCGTTCCAGCTGAGCTTCGACGTGATGAAATACTCGAGCCCGGAGCGCTCGAGGATCTGCGGCATGTTGGCCGAGTAACCGAACGTATCGGGCAGCCACACGGTCTTCGGCACCACGCCGAAATGCTCGAGGTGGAAGCGGCGGCCGCGCATGATCTGGCGAACCATGGATTCGCCCGAGACGATGTTCGCGTCGGGCTCCACCCACATGGCGCCTTCGATCTCGAACTGGCCGTTCTTCACCTTGTCGAGTAGGCCGGCCCAGATCTCGGGATAGTCGGTCTTCAGGAAATTGAAGAGCACCGACTGGTTGTACATGAAGACGAACTGCGGGTACTCGGCCATCAGGTTGAGCACGGTGGCGAAGCTGCGGCCGGTCTTGTCGCGCGTGTGCATCACCCGCCACAGCCAGCCGACATCGAGATGGGTGTGCCCCACCGCCGAAATCGTCGGCTGCACTTCGGTATCGACCAGCTTGTAGATCTTCTCGGCGATCTTCTCGGCCGCCGGCAGCGAGGCCTCGAACTCGGGCGTCACGCCACCGCGCCGGTCCAGCGCGCGCAGCGACTGCTCGACGAGGTTGAGCACAGCGTGGCGGCGGCCGTCGTTCTGCGGCAGGCGGGTCGCTACTTCGAGCGGCGTCTGCAGGTCGAAGTACAGCTTCTCGGCGCGCGCATGCCGCACCATCAGCTCGACCTTGAAGCCGACCAACGGCCGGTCGAAGAAGGTGAAGGCATTGACGAGAAGGACGCGCTTCGTCCCCGGCACCGCATCGCGGGCGATCACCAGTTCGTTGTGGTTGCCGTCGAGCGCCTGGGCGATCTTGCCGTCAAGATAGGCGAGGCATTGCGGATCAGTCGAGCCCGGCCGGTCCTGCCACTGCGAGGTGAAGCGCAAGACGAACGTCTTGCCGCGCGCTGCCTCGGGCACCGTCACTTCGGCGGCGAACCAGGTGTGGCCCTGGTGCTTGGCCCAGACGGTGGTCGGCGTGAAGTTCGGCCACTGCCGCCAGTCGGCGGCGAGCGCCGCGGGCGTTTCGATGTCGTCAGGCTGGTAGCGCCAGGCGAAGGCACCTTCGATCGGCGTCAGGATCTTCTCGTGAAGGTCGCGGCAGAGCCGGAACAGCTTCTCCTCGAGCTTGATGTCGTCATCAAGCAGACCGAGCTTGGTGGCGAGACTATTCATCGTTCTATCCTTTGACACCGACGCCGGCGAAACCCGTGTTCATGTTTCGCCGCAACAGGAAGTACACGCCGACCGCCGGCGCTGCGTAAATGATGGAGAAGGCCGCGAGGAAGCCGTAGTCGATGGCCCCCTGCTGGCCGAAGGCCGAGTAGAGGCCGACCGACATCGGGAAACCGGCCTCCGTCCGCGTGAAGATCAGCGGCAGCAGGAACTCGTTCCAGGCGCCGGTGAAGGTGAAGAACCAGACCACAGCGAGCCCGGCCCGCGACATCGGCAGCACCACGTGCCAGATGATGTGCCAGAGGCTCGCACCGTCGACATACGCCGCCTCTTCGAGCTCGATCGGCACCGTGTCGAAGAAGGTCTTCAAGAGCAGCAGCGTGAACGGCAGGTTGAGGATGGTGAGCGCGACGATGACGCCGTAGGAGTTCAGCAGCCCGAGCCGCTGCGCGGTGAAATAGAGCGGCACGATCACGCCGGCCGAGGGCAGCATGCGCAGCAGCACCAAGAGCCACAGGAAGGCGTTCTTGCCCGGGATGGTCATGCGGGCGAGCGGGTAGGCCGCCGCCGCCGCGACGACCACCGACAGCGTTGCAGTGCCGGCGGCGAGGATCAGCGAGTTGAGGAATTGCCGGCCGGCACTGCCGCTGATCGCCCGGATGAAGTTGTCGAAACCAAGCGCTGCCGGCATGCGCAAGGCGCCATTGGCCGTCGGATCGAAGGCGTTTGTGAACAGCCAGAAGAACGGGCTGACCCAGATCAGCGCCAGGAAACTCAGCGCCAGCGCCATGCCGCGGGAAGGGGCGGTACGTTCCATTACTTGGGCTCCCGGAGCAGGCGGACATAGAAGATTGAGAGCAGGCCGACCACGGCCAGCATGGCCACCGAGATGGCGCTGCCATAGCCGATCTTGCCGACCTTGAAGCTCTGTTCGTACATCAGGATCGCCAGCACCTGGGTCTGCCGGCCGGGGCCGCCGCCGGTCATCGCGTAGATCAGCGGGAAGTAGGTGAAGGTCCAGATGGTGATGAACAGCATGTTGGTCGCGATGTGCGGCCGGATGATCGGCAGGATCACCTGCCAGGTCCGCTGCCACAGCGTCGCGCCATCGACCTTGGCCGCTTCGACGATCTCGCGGCCGACGGAGTCGAGCGCTGCGATGAACAGCAGGTAGCTCCAGGCCGTGCCCTTCCAGACATTGGCGATGATCACCACCTGCAGGGCGAAATCGTTGATGAAATTGACCGGTGCGAGACCGGACGGGGTGACGACGAGGCCGTTGATCAGGCCGGTCGGGGAGGTGGTCGCCGACCACAGGAACGCCGCGACAATGTCGGGCAGCAGCCAGCCGAGCATGATCGAGACCTCGACCACCGTGCGCAGCAGCCCATGCTGGGTGCGCAGCGCCGAGGCGAGGACGAACCCCATCACGGTCTGGCCCACAATGGCCGAAAAGAAGGTGAAGGTGACGGTGGTGCCGAGCGCCTCGAGGAAGCCGCGGCGGGTAAACAGACGCTCGTAATTGTCGAGCCCGACCCAGCTCCAGTTGACCGACTTGCGGCCCACCAGTTCGAGATCGGTGAAGCTGAAGGCGAAGGCCCAGCCGGTGAAGTAGATCAGCGCGCCGATGAGGATGATTGCCGGCAGCAATCCGAGGAGCAGTAACCAGCCATTGGAGGCCAGCCAGGGACTTATCTGGCGCATGTAGCGTGATCCGATATACCAGGGCCTACGAAAAGGGCGGCGCGGGKTGGGAGTACCGCGCCGCCCCGGGAGGAGCGGGTGGGGGCCGCTCTTATTCGTAGGTGATGACGTTCTCTTCGCCGAACTCGTCGATCAGCGCCGCCTTGTACTCGGCGATCGCATCGTCAACGGACGAGCCGTCGAGGATCGCGGCCGTCATTTCCTGCACCAGCTTGGAGACCACCTGGTAGCCCGGGTAGGTGTCGCGGCCGGTCGTGTCGGCGGCCATGGCGGTTGCTTTGGCGAGGTACGCGTCAGCCGTGTATTCCGGCGATTCCGAGATATCGGTACGGACAGCCATGCGCTTGTTCTTCACCGTCCAGTCGCCGAAATTGCCCTTGTCGAAGATGGTCGTCAGCAGCTTTTCGGCAGCGGCTTTATCCGCAGCCTTGGCATTGACGCCGATGGCCCAGCCACCCGAGATATTGGTGGTGGTCTTGGCGCCGGGCTCGCCCGAACCGGGCCACGGGGTCCACGCAACGATCTTGTCGCGCTCCTCGGTCGAGGGCAGGTTCACGCCGTTGCAGTCCCACAGGCACGCATATTCCCATGAGCCCGAGGCAAGGATGCCCATCTTGTTGCCGGTCATTTCGGCACGGACGGCAGCGCCGATATCGGTGGCGTAGTTGATCGCCTTACCGGCCAGCTTCTGGTCCTGGTAGACCTTCTTGTAGAGCTCGAGCGTGCGGCGCAGGGCCGGGCTGTCGCCCACCCACTTGCCAGCGTCCCAGTCGCGCAGCCGGTTGCGACCAGCTTCCGGAACGTCGGCGCCGAGCAGCGCCATGTAGAAGCCCTGCATGGTGGCGGCTTCTCCCTGCTTGGTGCCGGCGGGGATCAGGAAAGCGTTCTCGACGCCGGTCTTGTCCTTGATGGCCTGCGCAGCGGCGAGCACGTCGTCCCAGGTCTTGGGCGCCCACGGAGTAGCGATGCCGGCCTGCTTGAACAGCTCCAGATTGTACCACAGCATGCGCACGTCGGTGTCGGTGGGCAGCGCGTAGACATGGCCGTCATAGGACACCACGTCGAGCAGGCCCTTCATGTACGAACCGTACTGGTCCCAGGTCGTCGCCAGCTCGTCGAGCGGCTGCACATAGCCGGCGGAGGCGAGCTCGGACACCACGAAGCTGTCCATCTGGATCACGTCGGCAGCGGTGCCGGCCGACAGATCGAGCGCCACGCGCTCCACGTAGCCGTCGCCCGGCAGCTTGATCGCCTCGACCTTCTCCCCGGTCGCGGCCTCGTAGTTGGCGATGCCGGGCTCGACCAGCGAGGCCAGCCACTCGGCGTACATGATGCTCACCGCCTGTGCGGGGGCCGTGGCGGCCAGCAGGGCAAGCGCTGCCGCAGACGCCAAGAGAGTCCGTTTAAGCATGAATTCCTCCTCCAAATGTTTGGCGTCGCATCCCTCATGCGCGGGCTGCGCGGCACCTCCTGAGTGCGCGGTGAGCTAAGCGCATTTATTGCAACGTTGCAACGATTGATGCAGAATTGTCGGAGTGACGTACATCAGAATGAATTATCTATGATAGTTCAGATAGTTAGCGAAAGCCGTTCAGCGGAAATCTGGGGATTGATCAATTGTATCGATGCAATTTTCTGTGGTTCCCGGCATCCCGCTGCCGGTGTATGACGGGTCCGGGGCTGAAGAAACCACGATGACGAAATCCAAGCCACGTGCTGCTGGCGGCACCCGCCAGCGGGCGACGCTCAAGACCATCTCGGAGCTGACTGGGCTCAGCCTCTCGACGGTGTCGCTGTCGCTGCGCGGCGGCGCGTCGTTGAAGGAGGAAACGCGCCTCAAGGTTGCCGAGGCGGCGCGCGCCGTGGGCTATGTGCCGGACCGGGCAGGGGTGCGCCTCAGGACCGGCAAAACCAACGTCATCGCGTTGGTGCTCGACGGCTCGGACGAGGCGATCGACTTCTCCCGCCATATGATCCGCGGCATCGGCGACGCCATCGGCGGCACCCGCTATCATCTGACGGTGATGCCGGAGTTCGACCGCAATCGCTCAGTGGAGACGGTGCGCTACATCCTCGAGAACCGTACGGCCGACGGGGTGATCATCACCCACACCGGCGCCCGAGATCGCCGCGTCCAGCTGATGATGGACCATGACTTTCCGTTCGTAAGTCATGGAAGGACCGAGTTCTTCACCCCGCACGCCTTCCACGATTTTCACTCCGAGGCGTTCACCGAGCTGGCGGTGGAGCGGCTGGCCGCCACCGGCGCTCGCGACATCATGATCTCGGTCGGCGATGGGACCACCAACAACTACCACAACATCGTCCGCACCTTCGAGCGCGCCACCACCCGCTTCGGCGTCAACGGCCGCGTCGTGGTGCAGGACAGCATCCGTCCCGCCTCGGCCGAAATGCGCCAGTTCGGCCGAGATCTCGCGGACAAGCCGGATCGGCCCGACGGCATCATCTGCGACAGCGAAACCCGCGCCATCTCGATGCTGTGCGGCCTCGAAGATGGCGGCGTGCTGCTCGGCCGCGACATCCGCTTCATCTGCAAGCAGACCTCGGACATCCTGTCGACCGTCTTCCCCAACGTCGATACCATCGAGGAAGACGTTTACGCGGCGGGGCTGGAGCTCACGCGCTTGCTGCTCCGCCGCATCGACGGCGAGCCCGCCGAGTCGCTGCAGACGCTGAGCGAGCCCGTCGCCCACTGGCGCAGCTAGAGCCGGTCGAGGAACTTCAGCACGGCCTCGTTGAACAGCTCCGGCCGCTGCAGTGGAGCGAAGTGGGTGACCCCGGGAAGGATCGCGAGCTCGGCGCCGGGAATACTGCGGGCGAGATACTCGGCATGCTCGGGCTTGATGAACTCGTCGCCGGCGCTCTGCACGATCGTCACCGCGACCCGTATCCGCGCGAGATCGTCAGCCCTGTAATTCGGCTGCGTCCGCTGCATCAGCCCTACTGCATCGGCGAAGCTGCTGAACTGATCGGGTGTTGCCGACAGCCGTGCATAGTCCTTCACGTGCCGGCCGAAGCAGCGGTCGATTACCGGCGTCGCCTCGAACGGCAGGGTGCCGCTCGGATCCATGTTGCAGGCAAAGAAAAACACGCCGCTGATCCGCTCCGGCTGCTGGTCGGCCATGATCAAGCCGATGCAGGCACCGTCGCTCCAGCCGACGATGGCCGCCTTCTTGAGCCCCAGTGCGTCCATTACCGCGAACACGTCCGACGCCATCAGCTCGTAGCTGTAGGGCCGCTCATCGCGCGAGCTGTGGCCATGGCCGCGGCTGTCGACCACCACCACCTGATGGCCGGCATCGACCAGCGGCTGCACCTGGTGGCCCCAGTTGCCGGAGTGGCCCATGCCGCCATGCAGCAGGATCACCGCATCGCCGGCACCGAAGCTCGCGTGCCAGATATGCGCGCCGTCATTGTCGACATAGGCGGAGGTTCCACCCGGCGGCAGCTCGGCTCCGCTGGCCTCAAAGATAATCAGTTCGTCGTCGGTGAAGGCCATGTCGATACCCAATCCCTGCTAGCGCGTGATGCACTAGTCGATGCCTCCGGCGTGGATTCGACATTCCGGACACACGAAAACGCGCCGCCAGTTGGACGGGGTTCCGACAAGCCGTCAAGCGCCGCTCAGAGATAGGCGCGGCCGGCCACCCAGGTGCCGCGGATCACCGGCTGCCCGCCTACCAGACGGACCCGCAACAGGTCGGCGCGGAGGCCCGGCTTGAGGCGGCCACGGTCACTCATGCCGATCGAGTCGGCTGGGTTAGCGGTGACCTTGGCGACCGCTTCATGTAGCGGCATGCCGCGGTCGGCGAGGATGAACGGCGCGTGCAGCAGGCTCGCCGGCACATAGTCCGAGGTGAGCAGGTCGAGCAGCCCAGCATCGGCGAGGCTGGCGGCGCTGGCATTGCCCGAGTGCGAGCGGCCGAGCACCACGTTCGGCGCGCCCATGACGATCTGCATGCCGAACTCGCGGGCCCGCCGTGCCGCTTCCAGCGTCGTCGGGAACTCGCTGATGGCGATGCCGTCCGCGTAGGATTCCTCGACATCGGCCACGGTGGTGTCGTCGTGGCTGGCGATGCGGATGTTGCGCGCCCGCCCTAGCGCGCCGATGGCCGCACGGCCCGGCACGACGTACTTGGTCTGGTCATCCCGCCGCCCGGCCAGGTACTCGGCGAACTCCTCGTCGGTCCACACCTGCGAGTTCTTCTTGCGGCGGAATTCGCGATAGAGGTGTGTATTGTGCCACTGCCGCTGGCCCGGCGTGTGATCCATCACGCTGAGCAGCCGTAGCGCCGGGTTGTCGATATGGCGCTCGACGATGCCGAGCAGTGCGGGGTCCGACAGCTCGCAGCGGAAATGCAGGTAGTGGTCGGCCTTCACCAACCCTGCTTCCCGCGCCTCGGTGAGCCCGGTGATCGCCGCGTCCAGCATCGCCGTGCGCGCCCCGCCGCTGTCGTAGTCGCCCAGCGACAGCGCATCGAGCACCGTGGTGACGCCGGCGCCGAGCATCTGCCAGTCATGCGCCAGCACCGCCGTCAGCGTCGACGGCCACCGCACGCCCGGCCTCGGCTGGAAGTGATGCTCCATGTTGTCGGTATGGAGATCGATCAGACCGGGCAGCAGGTAATCGCCCTCGAAGTCGATCTCGTCGCCGCCAGTTGCCGCATCACCAATCGCCGTGATCTGCCCGTCCGCGATGCTCAGCGCCCCCTCGACAACGGCATCTTCGAGCACAAGGCGAGCGTTCTTGAGGGTCGTGTTCACGGCAATGATCCAAATTATGTGGGTGGCGCCGTAGCGACTCATGCTGTCGCGGGCTGACGAAAATCGATGCGTGATATGACATGCCCATGACGAATTGACGTCAACCCGCAGGCCGCGCCGGCTCCCGCTTTGCCGTGCTCCGCCCCTGCTGGAATTCCAGCCGATAGTGCCGCGGCGTCTTGCCCAGCCGCTTCTGGAACGCGTCGTAGAGCCGGGCCAGCGAGGTGTAGCCGCACTCGAACGCCACCTCGGCGATCTCCATGTCGGTATCGACCAGCAGCCGCATCGCATGCTGTAGCCGATGGCGGCGGATGTACTCGCCGATCGACATCCCCAGCACCTTCTGAAACGCCGCCCCGGCATTGGTGGCATGGAGCCCCGATGCCGCAACCACGTCGCGGACGCTTACCGGGCTATCGAGATGATCGTGGATGAACCGCGTCATCCGCTCGGCCATCGCCACCGCCCGATGCCCAGACGGCGACATCGCCGGGGCAGGGGCCCGGCCGCCCGCTCGCGCGATCGATTGCGACCACGACAGCCGCCGCACCCGCAACCGCACCTCTTCCTCGAGGATATGGCGCTGCGCCGTGTCGGCATACTGCCACTCGCGGGTCCAGCGCGCGAACATGTGCCGATCGCCCTCGTCATGCTCATGGCTGTAGAACACCTCGCCGTCGAGGATAGCCTGACGGAAGCCCGGCTCGAGCGGCATGCTGAGGAAGAACGACAGCGGCATGTAGGCGCAACTGAGCCGCTGTTCGTCGTCCACTGCCACCACCTGGTGCGGCGTCGCCGCCCAGAAGATGGCGAGCTCTCCGGCATTGAGCACCAGCCGCCGGCCGTTGATCAGGTAGGTGAGCTGGCCGGACCACAGGTAGTTGAGCTCGATATGGTCGTGCCAATGGCTCTCGGGCATGGCGTCGGCGAGATGCGTTTCGACGCAGAACTCGTGGCGCAGGATTTCTTCGTTGTTGTCGGACATCGGCACGTCGCTGGGAGTGGTGCGCAGTGCATTCGCCATGGCTTCCCTCCTCCCGTGAGGCAACGACAACCGTCACAATCGCTACTTTTCCGGAAGAATAACACCGAAATTTCGGAAGATTACGCGCCCGCTTTGCCGGACAGTACCCCTACAGCCGGACGGCGAGAGGGAAAGCGCCCTCCGGCAAACAGATGGAGGGTAGCATCATGAAGGCACTGCTTTCGGCCACCGCATTCACCGCGCTCGCGTTGTCGGCCACGGCGGGCCTCGCCGAGACCAACCTCACCTACATGATGTGGGGCGATCCGCCCGAGATCGCCGTGTGGGAGGCGATCGTCGACAAGTTCGAGGCCGCCAATCCCGACATCAAGGTGAAGGTCGAGGTCTCCGACTGGGACAGCTACTGGGACAAGCTGCGGGTGACCACCGTCGGCGGCAACCCGCCCGACGTCTTCGCCATGGATGCGCCGCTCTACCCCGACTGGCAGTCGCGCGGCAGCCTGCTCGATCTGTCGCCCTATCTCGCGGCGGCGCCCGAGACACTGAACGGCGTCTATCCCGGCCCGCTCGCAGCCTATCAGTTGAGCGCCGGCACCTTCGGCCTGCCGCGCGATTTCCAGACCATCGTGCTGTTCTACAACAAGGCAATGTTCGACGCGGCCGGCGTTGCCTATCCCGACGACAGCTGGACCCTCGACGATCTCCGCGCCGCGGCGAAGAAACTGACCATCGACAAGGACGGCGACGGCCAGACCGACCAGTGGGGCCTCGGCACGGAGCTCTGGGACATGGAGCCGATGTGGGGCCCGGTGGTCTACAGCTATGGCGGCGCGCCGATCAGCGACGACTACAAGACGACTCTGCTCGGTGAGGCCCCCGCGGTTGAAGCCTGGAAGTTCCTCGCCGATTTCCGCCTCAACGACAGTTCGGTGATGAGCCAGGAGGACCTCGAGAGCTACGGCAGCGACGGCTTCCTCGCCGGCGTCGCGGCGATGACCTTTTCCGGCCACTGGGTGGTGCCGGCCTATTCCGATCTAGCTTTCGACTGGGACGTCGCGCCGTTCCCCAAGGGCCCGGCCGGCCGCGCCACGCTGGTCAACAGCGCCGGCATCGTCATCAGCTCCAAGACCGCACATCCCGACGAAGCTTGGAAGTTCGTGCAGTTCGTCATCAGCGAGAAGGGGCAGAGCAAGCTCACCGAGCTCGGCTTCGCCATTCCGGTGATCGACAAGGTGGCCAGCAGCCCGGTGTTCCTCGAGCAGAAGGCGCGCGGCAGCCACAAGGTGTTCCTCGATGCGCTGGAATACGCCCACACCAAGCCGAGCTTCCGCGGCTACGAGGAATGGTCGGCCGCTGTCGGCGACACCCTCGCGCTGGTCTGGAACGGCGAGATGACCATCGACGACGCGCTGGCCGAGATTGTCCCGAACGCCGACGCGGCGCTCGCCAACAACCAGTAATCCCGCCAGGGGACCCGGGCGATCTCCACCGGCTTGCCGGACGCCCGGGTTGGTCTCACGATGCTGATGGGCAAGCAAGGGCAGGGCAGCATGACGCAGATCGGAGTATCGCCACGCGGTGCCGAGCGGTTCTGGGTCATCGTGTTGTTGCTGCCCACGCTGCTTGGGCTGGCGCTCGGCGCCTTCGGCTCGATCGCCGCCACCATCGGCATCAGTCTCTTCGAGTGGGACCTGTTGAGCCCTGCCAAATGGGTCGGCGTCGAGAACTACCTGGCGCTGCCCGAGAATCGCAATTTCCTCAAGGCGCTCGGCAATACCGCGGCGTTCTCCGTCATCTACGTGCCGGCGACGCTCTGCATATCGCTGGTGGTGGCGGTGCTGCTTAACCAGCGAATCCGCGGCGTCAGCCTGTTCCGGCTGATCTATTTCATCCCGGTGGTCACCTCGCCCACTGCCGTCGGCCTCGTCTGGACCTGGATCTATTCGAAGGACAAGGGCGTGCTGAACGCCATCATCACCACCCTCGGCGGCGATCCAGTGCATTGGCTCGGCTCGGACATGGCGCTCTACTCGGTGGTGATCGTCAACGTCTGGGGCGCCATCGGCGAGGGGATGATCATCTTCCTCGGCGGCCTGCAGGCCATCCCGCGCGATGTCTACGAGGCGGCGACCATCGACGGCGCTAGCCGCTTCCAGCAGTTCCTCGCCGTCACCGTGCCCATGCTGCTGCCCTCGATCTTCTTTCAGGCAGTGCTCTGCACCATCCACGCCTTCCAGGCCTTCGACTACGTCTACATCCTCACCCAGACCGGCAACGGCGGCTCGAGCCTCCCCATGCTGGTGTTCAACATCTACCGCGAGGGCTTCAACTACTTCCGCATGGGCAATGCCTCGGCCCAGTCCGTGGTGCTGGCGGTGATCGTCCTCGGCCTGACGCTCATCTACTCGCGGCTCAACAAGCGCTGGGGGCAGCACCAATGAGCGTCGTCACCGCGTCCGCCCCGGTCACCGAGCTGCCAACCACGGCGTTCCTCGCCAAGCACCTGCGCGAGAACATCTGGTTCTACCTGGTGCTGATGGCCGGCGGCCTCCTGATGGTCGCACCCTTCGTCTGGATGGTGTCGACAGCGCTGAAGCCGGCTGCCGACCAGTTCACCCGCGACCTGATCCCGCGGCGGATCACCTTCGAGAACTTCGGCAAGGCCTGGGAGCTGATGGAGTTCCAGCACCTCGTCTGGAACTCGTTCCGCATCGCCGCGCTCTCGACCATCGGCCAGGTGGTCACCTGCTCGATGGGCGCCTTCGTCTTCGCCATCGTCCGCTTCAGGGGCCGCGACCTCTTGTTCCTCGTCCTGCTCGCGACGTTGATGGTGCCCTACCAGATGACCGTCATCCCGCAGTTCCTCATTTTCAAGACCTTCGGTCTCTACGGCACCGACGTGCCGCTTTACCTGCCGAGCTTCCTCGGCGGTGCCTTCGGTGTGTTCCTCCTCCGCCAGTACTTCCGCACTATCCCGATCGAGCTGCTCGAAGCGGCGCGGCTCGATGGCGCCAGCCTGTTCCGCATTTACTTCTCGATCTACCTGCCGCTGGCCAAGCCCGCGTTGGCTGCGCTCGCCATCTTCGCCTTCATGAGCTCGTGGAACGATCTGTTCAGCGCGCTGATCTATCTGCCATCGGATCTCGAAAAGACCACGCTGCCGGTGGGGCTGGCGCTGTTCCAGCGGCTCTATCGCGCGCAATGGGCGCTGATGATGGCGGCGGTGATCATTTCGATCGCCCCGATCATCGTGGCGTTCTTCTTCGCCCAGAAGCAGTTCATCCAGGGGTTCGCCGCGACCGGCATCAAGTAGCCCCCGACCTCCCCCGCAACCGCTCAGCATCGCTTCGCGATGAAGGAAAACTCATGCTCAAAATCTGTCTCATCGGCGCCGGCAGCACCGTCTTCGCCCAGTCGATCCTCGGCGATGTTCTGTCGAACCCCGCGCTCCAGAACGCCACCATCAGCCTCCACGACATCGACGAGACCCGGCTCTCGACCTCGGTGGTCGTCGCCAACCGCATTGGCCAGACGCTGGGGCTGGCCAACCTCAAGGTCGAGGCCACGGCCAACCGCCGCGATGCGCTGCAGGGCGCCGATTTCGTCATCTTGATGATGCAGGTGGGCGGCTACAAGCCGGCGACCGTCACCGATTTCAAGGTGCCCGACAGTTTCGGGCTCAACCAGACGATCGGCGATACCCTCGGCATCGGCGGCATCTTCCGCGGGCTGCGCACCATCCCGGTGCTGTTCGACATCTGCCGCGATATGGAAGCGGTGTGTCCGCACGCGACGCTGCTGCAATACGTCAACCCGATGGCCATCAACTGCTGGGCCATCAAGGAGAAATTCCCCCACATCAAGACCGTCGGTCTCTGCCACTCGGTGCAGGAAACCTCGCATCAGCTGGCCGAACTTCTGGGCGAGAACCCGGCCGATCTCAGCTATCTCTGTGCCGGCATCAACCACGTCGCCTTCTACCTGAAGTTCGGCAGGGTGCTGCCGGATGGCGAGTTCGAGGACCTCTATCCGCGCCTCAAGGCCATCGCCCAGAACGGCCCGATCCCCGACGACGACCGGGTGCGCTTCGACATGCTGAAACGCGTCGGCCACTTCGTCACCGAGTCGAGCGTCCACTTCTCGGAGTACAATTCCTGGTTCATCAAGCGTGGCCGCCAGGATCTGCTCGACCAGTACAACCTGCGCCTCGGCGAATATCTCTACCGCTGCGAGGATCAGATCGCCGAATGGCACCAGCTGCGCCGCGACCTCGAGGGCGATGCTCCGCTGGAGGTGGAGCAGTCCAACGAGTACGCCGCCGGCATCATCCGCTCGATGACATCAGGCGAGAGTGGCCTGATCTATGGCAACGTCCCCAATCGCGGACTGATCAGCAACCTGCCCGAGGATGCGGTGGTTGAGGTGCCGTGCCACGTCGACCGCAACGGCATCCAGCCCACCCGCATCGGCCGCATCCCGGATCATCTGGCCTCGATCATGCAGCTCTCGATCAATGTGCAGCGGCAGACCGTAGCCGCGGCGGTGACGGGCAAGCGCGAGCACATCTACCACGCGGCGATGCTCGATCCGCACACGGCGGCTGAGCTATCGCTGGACGAGATCTGGAGCCTGGTGGATCGGCTGATCGAGGCGCATGGCAACTGGTTGCCGGCTTATCGGTAGGCTGGTGCGGCTGGTGCGGGCTGACCCCACCCCTGTCCCTCCCCCCAAAGAATGGGGAGGGAGACGAAAACACCAGCATCTCGGTTGCGTCCCCCTCCCCCCTGTTCAGGGGGAGGGGACAGGGGTGGGGGTCGGCTCGCACCGGCCGCGCCATCACTTCACGCTCGAAAACCCCGTCGGCGTCAGAAACTGGCTCGACACATTGGCGAGCAGCGGACCATCCGCTTCCGATGCGTCCCGCGCGGCATGCCATTCCGGATCGGCCACGAACGCCGCCCACTTGGTCTCCCGCTCGGCCATCGAGTTCCAGCGCAGCATGTACGTCAGATCGTTGTTCGAATTGCCGATCACGGTCGTCCAGAACCCGGCCTGCTCGATGCCGTGCCGTTCCCAAATGCCCAGCGTGTGGTCCTTGAACCGCCGCATCAGGTTGGGCAAGCGCCCCGGCAGGCAGGTGTAGACGCGCAACTCGTAGATCATGCTGGCTCCCCTGAGCGTAGTGACGGCCGGTGGGCCGTCGGGCCCGCCTCAATAGGATGATCCGTCCCGGAACGGCAATCGCGCTTTGGGCTAACCCGTCAGTTGACGCGCAGCAGCGTCAGGCCCAGCGGCTCGCCGTCGGCGTTGAATGCCTCGCGCTCGCCGGTCACCGAATCCCGGTGCCACTCGGCCACTGCACCAGCCTTGAGGTGCAGGTGGAAATCCGAGCGCATCACGTTGATGAAGCCCATGGCCGGCTTCACCGTCTCGATGGTGCCGCGCCAGAACTGCTGGAAGCCGGGGCGGCGGAAGCCGATCACCACCGGCGATTGCGCCGCCTGCGCGTCCTCAAGTGGCAAACGGCCGGGATCGGTCTCGCTGGCCTCGATGCGCTCACCCGGCGGCGTATCGGGCTTCGCCTCGATCGCCGTGCCTACGCCGAGCGGCGCCACCGCGGCGTCGAACGGCTCGATCCCATCGAAGCCGACGATGCCGCAGATGTAGCTGCCATCGGCGCGGTTGAGGTCGATGCGTGGATACGCCTTGTCCCTCATCACGCTGGTGCGGTCGACGATGATCTCGGCGATACCAGCCAGCTCGATCCGGCTCTCGTGCTCGGCCCCGCCGATCACCGCCCAGCCGTCCTCGAAGCTGACGGTCTCGACCGCGCCGATCCGCTCGTGCGTCGCGCCGAGGTGCCGCGCTGTCACCATCAGCTTGCCGATGGCGGGGAGGGTGGCGAGCACGTCGCGGGCGCTGGCCTCGAGGCGGGTGCGGGGCAGGGTGGTCGGTTTGTCGAGCATTGAACTATCCTTAGGCAAGTACGGGTTCGAGGAGCGTGGCAGGCGTCGGAGCGGTGCCCAGTTCGATGATGCGCGGCGTTCCCAGGCCCTGCGGCTTGCGGTGCGCGACGATGACGAAGGCGGTGTCAGGCAACTCGCGGCGGAGCATCTCGAACAGCCCGGTCTCCGAGGTCACGTCGATGGCGCTGGTGGGCTCGTCGAGATAGGCGAAGGCCGGCCGCTGCAGCAGCAGCCGGGCCAGCGCCAGGCGCTGCAACTCGCCGCCGGAGAGATCGCCGCTGGCCGTCTCGTCGTCGACGAACATCACATCGAGCCGATGTCCGAGCCCCACCGCCTCGAGCGCCGCCTTCAGCTGCTCCAGCGTGAAGGCCTCCGGGCTGGAAGGATAGGCCACCGCATCGAGGATTGAGCCGAGCGGCACATAAGCCTGCTGCGGCAGGAACAGCGCCGGTCCGGCAGGCAGCACGATCCGGCCCTGGGCATGCGGCCAGAGCCTTGCAATCGCCTTGACGAGCGTGGTCTTGCCCAGCCCCGACGGGCCCGCGACCCACACGGTCTCGCCGCGCTCGACCCTGAGCGAGCCCACATCGAGCAGCGGCCGGCCATCCGGCAGCCTGAGGCTGAGCCCGGAAACACTGAGCGGACCATCGCCCCGCTGCACGATGGCCTCGCCCGCCGCGCCGCTGTCGGTCGCCCGCAGGAACCCGTCAAGGCGCGACGATGCGGCCACAAGGTCCGCGAGGTCGCGGTAGGAGAAGATGAACCACGACAGCGTGGTGACGACGCTGGAGAAGGCGGAGCTGACTTCCATCAGCCCGCCGAAGTTGACCGCCCCGGCGAGGAACGACGGCAGCGCCACGAATAGCGGGATGCGCAGCACCGTGTGCTGGTAGGGGTAGGTGAAGCAGCTGAGGATCAGCTCGCGGTTGATCAGCCTGCGCCAGTTGCCCATGATCGCCCCGAAGCGGCTGTCCAGCGTCCGCCGCTCGGCTTCCTCGCCATTGAGCAGCGCGATCTCGTCCACATTGGAGCGCATCCGCGCCAGCGCAAAGCGGAAGTCCGCCTCGCGGCGCTGCTGCTCGACATAGAGCTTCTTGAGCGGGCTGCCGAGCACATGCGTCAGCAGCGAGCAGAGCGCGACGTAGACGAATGCGGCGACGAGCATGTAGCGCGGGATCTCGAAGTCGATGCCGATGAAGGCCAGCGACAGCGGGAAGGACGAGAGCTGCCAGAGCAGCGCCACGTAGGAGAAGATCGCAACGATGTTAGTGATGAGGTCGAGCGCCTCGCTCAGCATGCCGTTGATGAACAGCCGGCAGTCATCGGCGATGCGCTGGTCCGGGTTGTCCAACCCCGCACCGCTGTCGCCTATGCCGAGATAGGCCTTGTCGGCGAGCCATTGGTCGCGCACCGCCTCGGTGAGCGAGCGGCGCCAGCGGATCAGCACCAGCTTGTTGAGATATTGCGCGCTGAGCTCGCGGATCGAGTTGAGCAGCACGATGATGCCGAACACCCCGATCTGGGTCAGCGCAGCGCCGGCATCTACCGCTTCCAGCGCCGAGTAGAAATCCTTGGTCCAGGAGATGATGCGGAGCGTTGCGTAGACCCCGCCCAGCTTCAGCGCCACCACGGCGACGAACAGCGCCAGCCCGAGTTTTCCGCCCCGCCCGCCGATGCAGAGCTTCAACAACCGCCAGAACTGACCAAGGACGCGGGTCATGCGAAATCTCCGAAAAAGAAGGCGGGAGAGCCGTGGACGGGGCCCTCCCGCGGAGTAGGTGCTTAGAACGTGACCTTGGCGCCGATCTTGAAGGTACGGCCCGGTGCAACCTGCAGTTCGAGCGGGTTCTGGTTGGCAACTGCCGACGAGGCCGGCGTGTTGGCGTACCCAGTCAGCGTGTTGGGGAAGTAGCGGGTATCGAGGGTGTTCTGGATGCCCGCGGTGAGCTCGATATTGTCGGTCGGCTCCCACTTGGCGTAGGCGTCGAACACCGAGTAGCCATCCGGCTTGAAGGCATTGGGATCGCTCCGCTCGGTAACCCCGGCGGCGAACGTGCCGATGACCTCGAACTCGAGCCCCTGGTCGGGCATCTCGTAGCGCAGCCCTGCAACGACGGTCAGCGGAATGGCACCGTCGAACGGCACCTCAGCAGCGCCGTCGTTGATCTGCACGCCCTTCGAATAGGTGAGGGCGCCGGACGCAAAGAGGTTCTCGTAGACCTCGAACTCGGCGCTCGCCTCGATGCCCCAGAGCTTCACCGTGTCGAGGTTGTCGTAGGTGACGACGTTCGCCGGCTGGCCGGCCACCGGTGCAAAGCTGCGGATGAAGTCGGTGTACTCGCTGTAGAAGCCACCTACCGACAGCCAGCCCCGCTCGAACTCGCCGCGGATACCCGCCTCGTAGCTCGCCACCGCCTCCGGCTTCAGGTCCGGGTTCGGGATCACCTGGTTGCCGGTGAACGGGTCGTTGACCGAAACGAACAGCTGCTGGCTCGTCGGCATCTTGAACCCTTCGCCATAGCCGGCATAAGCCGACCAGCTGTCGTCGAGCTCGTAGACCGCGCCGATCCGCTTGATCAGCCGCACGCTCTCCTGCACCTCGGGTTCGAACCCGGGCAGCGGCACGTAGTCCTCATCGCCGGTCGGATCGATCGAATAGGTGGCGAGCCGCACGCCGGGAGTAAGCGTCAGGCGCTCATCGAGCAGCTTGATCTCGTCCTGCAGGTAGATGTCGGCCCGCACCGTCTCAACTTCGGGGAAGTTGAACCCCTGGTTGGGGGTGATGGTAGTGACGCCGGTATCCGAGCGGTACGTGTAGTTGGTCCCTTCGTACTGCGTCATCGTCATATCGCCGTCGAAGCCGTAGGTCAGCGTGTGTGAGGTGTCGCCCCAGCCGAACGACGAAGTCAGCTGCAGATCGCCCTCGAGGAAGGTTTCGCCGTAGTCGCGGATCTGGTGCTGGTCCTGGACGCGGTTCGAATAGGTGCGCCGCTGGTCCGACGTCTTGAGTTGCCGCTGCGGCGAGTACGAGACGTTCCACTTGACCGTGTCGAGCCAGTCCGCGCCGACCTGCCACTCATGTTCGAGCGCCAGCCGATAACGGGTCATGTCGACCTGGCGGATATAGCTCTCGGAGTTGTAGGCCGTCGTGGTGGGCGCACCCTGCGTCGAGCCCGAATCCCAGATCTGGTCGATCACCGTGTTCTCGTCGAACAGCTCGAACGTACCGGTGAACTTGTGCGCGTCGCTCGGCGTCCAGACCGCCTTCAGCAGGCCATTGTAGATGCTCGTGTCGGCCGGGAAGAGCACGTTGCAGCGGAAATAGGCTGGGCGCGTGCATCCCCAGATGCCGCCGTCCGGATCCGCGTTGGAGAGCTTTGGCTCTTCGGCACTCATGTGCCCGAAGCTCGCCAGCACCTCGAGGTCGCCGAAATCGTAGGCCCCCGTCACCTGCTTGCGAAAGCTGTTGTCGTAGCTGTCCCAGCCGGTCTTGATCTCAACCGCCCACGGCTTGTTCTGCCCTTCGAGCAGGTCGGCCGGATCGCGCGTCCGGAACGACACCGTGCCGCCCAGCGCGTCGGAGCCGGTCAGCACCGAGTTCGGCCCCCGCACCAGTTCGACCGCCTTCATGTTCCACGGATCGAGGAAATCGCGGCTGCCGTCGGTGATCATTTCCTGCACGCGGCTGCCGTCGACCAGCATCTGCACGCGGTTGCCGCCGACCCCGCGGATGTTGAATGCGGTGAGCTGGCTGAACGGATTGGTGAGCGAGGTCTGCCGCGTCACCGCGATGCCCGGCTCATACCGCACCAGGTCCTGGATATCGCGGACCACGTGCTTTTCCAGCGTTTTGGCATCGATCACCGCGATGTTCTGCGGCACGTCGAGCACGTTCTTGCTGCCGCGCGAAGCGACGACCACGATGCGCTTGAGGATGGTGCTTTGCGCCTCGGTCAGCTCCTGCGCCGCGACCGGCTGCGGAATGGCGCAGAGCAGCGTCAGGGTGCTGACGCCGACGAGATGCCAAGGTGACACAAATGCGCGCGCGAAAATGCTCGCGCCATGCGGCCGATAAGACATGCCTGCCCCCGAAAGAAACCGAAGATGTTGGCTGGCTGTCGGCGCGCCGCTCGCCGCGTGGCTTGCTGTTCATGGCCCGATCGGGCCATCCGTTCACGCTCTATTAAAGGTGAGTATATGAGTCAAGATTAAATGCTACTGCGCCAGCTCCGCCGTGCGATTGTAGGCGGCAGTGAAGCCCGCGAGCGACAGTGTCACCGTCACCGGCTGGCCGTCGTCGACCTTCACACCCGTGACTTCGAGCGTCGTTCCGACCTTCATGGCGCTGAGCGCCACCTCGTCGAAATCGAGCGGCACAAGGCACCCGGTCTGCACGCAGGTGAGGAAGGGCCGCGCCTGGCCCAATTGCTGGCCGTCGATGCCGAGCTGCACGCCCGCATCGAGCCGTAGCCCGAACGCCGTCAGCAGCATCCCCTCGGCCTTGTTGCCCGCGGGTGCCGCAAGCTCCACCGCCACCAGCGCGCTGCCGGTCTGCGGGTTGCCTGCCGCTTGGGAGAAGGCGCAATCCTTGCCGGCTTCGACCAGCGTGCAGTTCACCGTCCAGCTGCCATGCGCCTCGTTGAGCGCCGAGGCGCCGCCCGGGAGCGTCGCCTGCTGCGCCAGCGCCGGCGATGCCATCAGCATCAGCGCGGCGGAGATCAGATGCTTCACGAAGCAACCCTCGCGTCCTTGAGCGGCCGGTTCAGGGCCCGGCGAGCTTCGCCGGCCATTCTCACCAGCGTCGTGTGCATGTCCTTGGACGAGGTGAGCTCGGTCTCGAACCAGACGCGGCGGATATCGTCTCCATCGGCGAGGTCCATGCCCTCGGCATCGACGCCGATCAGCCGCCACTTGCCGGCCGGCGCCTTGGCAAAGTGTTCGGCATAGAGCCCGACGGCCTCGCCGTGATCGTCGTTCATGTGCTCGACGGCGCCCGGCTCAGTCATCGCCAGCTCCGGATTGGCCGGGTTGGCGTTAAGCAGGTGCTCGCGGGTCAACGCATAGGCGCGCCCGAAGCCGGCATTGAACGAGGCGCTCTTCGGCTCGAGCCGGAAGTAGCGGAAATCGCCGAGGCCCGAGTAGAGCTTGGCCTTCTGCTGGTGGATCAGGTAGCGTGTGTCGAGCCGCACGTGTTCCTCGCTGTCGCGCTCCACTTCGCGGGCCTCACAGGCGATAGTGACGCGGGCATGCGCCAGCGGATCGCCCTTCCCGGGATAGCCGATCAGCAGCGAGCAGCGCGGATCGGCGAGGAGCGCGCCGGTATGGGCGGCGAGCTTCGAGATCAGGATGATCGGCGCGCCGTCGAAATCGGTCGAGACGCCGACTCGGGTGGCGATCGGCCAGCCGGTGCCCGGCTCGAGCGTCGCAATCGAGCCCGACCGCGCCGTGCGGATCAGCGTCTTGGCCTCGCGTACCGCATCGGCGGTGGTCTCGAGCAGCACGTCCTTCTTCTTTTCTTCGGTCATTATCGAACTCACTTCTTGAAATAGAGCGGCACCGTGAACGACCACGTCGATCGCCCCGCTGCCTCGGGAATGGGAGGGAAGGGCGCAGCGCGGTCGACTGCCGCCAGCGCGGCATTGTCGAGCGCATCGTTCCCCGAACTGCGGGCAAGCGCGACTTTCACCACCTTACCACTGGCGCCGACCGTAAAGCTCACCAAAGCCTCGCCATCGTCGCCCTTTGCCTTGGACGGATATTTCGCCGCGCGGGTCACCTTGGACTGCACCAGGCCGGGGTACTTGCTGGCGGCGGCGCTGCCGCCATCATTCTTCTTGCCGGCGCCGCCGCCGGATTTCTTGGCGGCGCTGTCGGCATCGGCCGCGCCACCGTTCCCGAGGCTCGCCTGCTTCGATGGCGGCTTTTTCTCGGTCGGCTCTTTCTTCGGCTGTTCCTTCAGCGGCTCAACCTTGGCCTCGACCGGCTTGCGCACGATCCGCGGCTTCGGGATCGGTGCCACCTGCAACTCTTCCTCGACCACCGGCGTAAGGCTCGCCGTCTCCGGCGGTTCCGCCACCTCGACCGGCTTCGTCAGCGCCGGCGGAATCTGCTGGATCGGCGGCTCCGGCGTCAGCTCGCCGATCGTTGCCGTGCGCACCGCCTCGAGCGGATCGGACAGCGACGGGACAACGCTATCGGCGACGATCGTTGCGGTCGCAACCTGCGGCATCACCGCCTCTGCGGGTGCCATCGAATCCACCGCCGTCAGCACCTCCGCTGACGCAATCTCTTCGCTCTCCGACGGCTCGACCTGCGCCACCTCGACTGGCGCCGCCACAGCTACGACGGCCTTGGCCGGCATAGCTTCAGCCGCCTCGACCGGCTCGGTTTCCGTCTCCGGCACTTCCTCCGCCTCGACCTCGCCGCCGGCCGAAACCAGCGTCTCCGTCGCCTCGGTGATTTCCTCGGTCGGGTTGGCCGTGACGGCGTCCATCGAGATGATGTCGACGCTCACCGACTCTGCCGCCGTCTCGTCCACCGCCGGCTCTAGATTGAGGAGCAGGAACGCCCCCGCGATCAGGCCGACATGGATGCTGACGGAGGCGAGGGCGGCTTTCCTCATCCTATTGCTCGCGCTGTTGGGTGATCAGCCCGATGCGGGCGTATCCGGCGCGGCTCAAATCGCCCATCACCTGCATGATCAAGCCGTAATCGGCGGTGGCATCGCCACGGATGTAGAGCCTCGGCTGCGTGCCAGCCTCGCCCGCTGCCGCGCCGACCGAGTCGAGGAGCGTTTCGAGCGTGATCTCGTCCTCGCCGAGGTAAATCTGGCCCTCCGGCGTCACCGAAATGGTCAGCGGCTCCGACCCCTCGACCTTCATCTCCGGCGCATTCGTCTGCGGCAGGTCGATCGGCACACCCGAGGTGAGCAGCGGCGCCGTCACCATGAACACGATCAGCAGCACCAGCATCACGTCGACCAGCGGCGTCATGTTGATCTCGTTGATCGCGCCACGCCGGCCGCGTTTGCCGCGCGTGCTCTGCAGCGACATGCTCATCAGGCGTTCCCCCGCGCATCGAGCTGCCGCGACAACAGCACCGAGACCCGGTCGGCGAATGCTTCGAGCCGGCCGATCAGCCGCCCGGCGTCACCGCTGAGCTTGTTGTAGGCAATCACCGCCGGAATGGCGGCGAGCAGCCCAAGCGCCGTGGCGAACAGCGCCTCGGCGATGCCAGGCGCCACCACGGCAAGGCCGGTGGATTTTGCCGCCGCGATCGAGGTGAAGGCGTTCATGATGCCCCACACCGTGCCGAATAGCCCGACGAATGGCGCGGCGCTCCCCACCGTCGCCAGGAGCGACAGGCTGCGGTCGAGCTTCTCGCTCTCCGCCGCCACCGTGGTGTCGAGCACGATGCGTAGCCGCGCCTGCAGGCCGCCAGAATTGGCGGCGTTCTCGGCATGGCTGCCGTTCCACTCCTCCATCGCCGCGGCGAACAGCGCACCAAGCCCGGTGCGCGGGCCATCCTTCAGCCGCGCGTAGATCTGCGTCAGCGGCTCGCCCGAGGCGAAGATCCTGTCGAATGCCTCCATCTCGCGCTTGGCGCGGGCATAGGCGGCGGCCTTGGCGAAGATCACCGCCCAGCAGGCGATCGAGGCGAACAGCAGCCCCAGCATCACCGACTTCACCACCCAGTCCGCCTGCAAGAACAGCGCGAACATCGACATGTCGTGTGCTGCCGCCACCGGCTCCAGGGCTTCGACCACCGTTTCCATCAGACGCCGAACTCCGCGAGGTGGCGGCGCGACAGCGTGGTGAAGAAGCATGCAATCGTGAAGCGCATGGCGGCTCCTATTTGTTGAGGACGAGTTTGCCTTGGCGTGTGATGCGGAGCCGGTAGGTCGAGCCCTGGTGCACGATGCCGATCTCGGTCGCGCTACCGAACAGCTGCTCCGTGGTGAAGCTCGGCTGGCCGGCGGGTAGTTCCGGCTTTTCCGCCGTATCGGGCGAAGCGGTCATGTCCCGCAAATCCTCAACTCGCATCGTGGCCATCCCGGCCGTCTGCCAAAAACATTAAAACATGACTGTGATTATCATAATTATGCGGACGCGCAAGCGCCACAATTTCGCCGGCCGTCGCGGACGGCAGCGGGTGCTGGTTGCGATCGGCGGTGACGGCTCAGTCCGGCTAGGCGACGCGGCCGAACCACAGCATCGACAGGCCTGCCGCGGCGATGGCGAGCAGCGCACCCACCCCGGCGAACAGGAAGGCGATCTCGGTTAGCTTCTTCTCGCTGATCAGCCGGGTGGAGAGCGAGTTGTAGACCCCGGCAAGGTCGGCGGCGCTCTTCGCCTCGTAGTACTCGCCTTCGGTAGCATCGGCGATCGCCTGCAGCGTGGTGGCGTCGAGCTGCGCCCGCATCGAGCGGCCGCCGAAATCCACCACATCGCCAGTCGCCGAGCCGAAGCCGACGGTGAACACCCGCACGCCATAGTCCCCGGCAAGGCGACCCGCAGCGATCGGGTCGGGGCCCGTGGTCGTCGCGCCGTCGGTGAGAAGGATCACTACCGCGCTGTCGTAGGAGCCGGGCTCGACCGGCATGTGCTTTTCCAGCGGTCCGGTCGCGCTCAAGAGGCCATCCGGCTCGCCCGCGGCGCCGAGCGTGCGGCCGAAGCTCGGTAGCCCGAGCTGGTCGCGCTGGTCGCCATCCGTGTCGAAGCTCTCGTCGGGGAAGATGGTCGCCAGTGCCACCAGCACGCCCGAACCCACCGCCGTTCCGCGCCTCAGGTCGAAGCTGTTGATCGCCTGGTACAGCGCTTCGCGGTCGATGGTCGGGGCCTGGACCAGCACCGCGGCCGAGGCGAAAGCGACAATTCCAATCTGCACATCGGCCGGCTGGTTCTTGATGAAGGCCTTCGCCGCCTCCTGCGCCGCCACGATGCGCGACGGCTCGACATCGCGGGCCCGCATCGAGCCCGAGACATCCATCGAGAGGATCACGGTGGCGCGCGATGACGCCAGTTCCACCACCGCAGCCGGGCGGGCCACGGCGACGATCAGCACGGTGATCGCCCCAAGCAACAGCGCCGGGGGCACGTGCCGGCGCCAGCCGACCCCTTTGCCCATCGCCTGCTTGACTATGGCGAGGTTGGCGTAGCGCAGGGCCGATTTCTTCCGGCGCCGCATCAGCCAGATGTAGGCGCCGATCAACAGCGGCACCAACACCAGCAACCAGAGCATGTCCATCCAGATGAAGGTCATGTCGTCACCCGTCGTCTAAGTTACGCGCCCGCCATCGCGGGCAGATTGCCGCCTCCGCCGAGTCGCGACTGCACCTTGCGCATATTGGCAAAGCGCAGCAGCGCATCGACCAGATCGTCGGAAGTCGAGAGTTCGAGTACATCGAGGCCGGCAGCGGCAAACGCCTCCATCTGCGCCTCTTCGTTGCGTTGCGCCGCTGCGACAAAGCGGCGGCGGAAGCCCTTGTCGACGGTGTCGACGAACAGCTGTTCGCCCGTCTCCGCGTCCTGGAACAGCAGCATGCCGACATCGGGCAGCGCCATGTCGAGCGGATCGAGCAACCGCACCGCCACCGCCTCGTGGCGCCGGCTCAGCTGGAACAGCCCGCGCTCCCAGCCCGGCTTCGAGATGAAATCGGAGACCACGAAGCAGATCGAACGCCGCTTGATCACCGAGGCCGCCCGCGCGAGGAAGGCGTTGAGATCGGTCTGGGGCGAGCGCAGCAGCCGCGGATTGGCGAACACCTTGTCGACGAGGTGCAACACATGCCGCCTGCCGGTATGCGGCGGGACGATGAAATCCGATTGGCCATTGAACAGGATCGCCCCGACCTTGTTGCCCTGTCGCGTCAGCAGCCGGGTCAGCACGGCGGTGAACTCGGTGAGCATCTGGCGCTTGGTCACCTGGTCCGAGCCGAAATCCACCGAGGGGCTGAGATCGAGCAGGAACCAGGCGGTGACGTCGCGGTCCTCGTTGTAGATTCGCACATGCGGCACCTGCGTGCGCGCCGTGACGTTCCAGTCGATGTGCCGGACGTCATCGTAGGTCTGGTATTCGCGCAGGTCCGCGAAATCGAGGCCGAAGCCGCGGAACAGCGTACGGTAGTCACCCTGCAGCAAGCCGTCGAGCTTGCGGATCACTGTCCATTCGAGGCGGCCGAGGAGCTTCTCAGCCTGCTGCGGCGATGCGGACATGCGCCTCCAGGGGTTTCTCGGGTGCGGGAACGGCTTTGAGAATCTGGCCGACGATCTGGTCGGGCGTGATCGACTCCGAGATCGCCTCGTAGGAGAGGACGATCCGGTGCCGCAGCACGTCCGGGGTGACATCGAGCACGTCCTCGGGCAGCACGTATTCACGGCCGCGGAGGAAGGCGAGGGCGCGGCCGGCTTCGATCATGTTGATGGAAGCGCGCGGACTGGCACCATAGGTGAGGAACCGCTCCATCTCGCCGAGCCCCGCCGACGCGGGGTTGCGCGTGGCGCTCACCACCTTCACCGCGAACTGGATCAGCGACGGATCGACGAACAGCTGCCGGCATTTCGCCTGCAGCCCGACCAGTTGCTCGGTGGTCGCCACGCGCGCCACCGCCTGCATGAGGCCGGTGACCCGCGAGACGATGACGAACTCCTCCTCTTCGCTCGGATAGCCGACGAGGACCTTCATCATGAACCGATCGACTTGCGCCTCGGGTAGGGGATACGTGCCCTCGGTCTCGATCGGGTTCTGCGTCGCCATGACGACGAACGGATTGGGCACCTTGTGGGTCTCGCCCGCGATGGTGACCTGCCGCTCCTGCATCACCTCGAGCAGCGCGCTCTGCACCTTGGCCGGAGCGCGGTTGATTTCGTCGGCCAGCAGCAGGTTGCAGAACACCGGTCCCAGCGAGGTCGAGAAGTCACCGGATTTCTGGCTGTAGATGCGTGTGCCGACGAGGTCGGATGGGACGAGATCAGGGGTGAACTGCACCCGCTTGAAGCTGCCCTGGATGACGTCGGCCAGCGTGTTGACCGTCAGCGTCTTCGCGAGGCCTGGCACGCCCTCGACCAGCAGGTGCCCCTTGGCAAGCAGCGCCACCAGCACCCGTTCGAGAAAATGGTCCTGCCCGACCACGACTTTCTTCACCTCGTACAGCACCTGCTCCATCAGCGAAGCGACGGCGGCGCCTGAGTCTTTCGATGTGTCGTCCATTTTCTCCGTCGGGGTTCGAGTACAGTTACAGCGGGTTTTCTCCTGCCGCCGCGGCGGCGTTCTCGATCGGCACGGCAAAGCCGATGCCGGCAAAGGTGCGAAGTCCGGATGGGTTGAGGATGGCGGTGACGATACCCACCACTTCGCCATCGGCATTGACCAGCGGCCCGCCGGAATTGCCCGGGTTGGCGGCCGCGTCGAACTGGATGAGGTTCTGCAGCTTGGGCTGGCCTTCTTCCGCCAGCACCCGGCCGAGCCCGGACACCACGCCGGCCGAAGCCGAGGGACCGATGCCGAACGGGAAGCCCACCGCCACCACCGCGTCGCCAGGACTGAGTCCGGCACTCGGGGCGAGCGTTGCCGGCTGCAGGTCATCGGGCAGCACACGGGGGCGGATGATGGCGAGGTCGCTATCGGCCCGGGCGCCGACGATCATCGCCTCGGACTCGGTGCCATCCCAGAACTGCACGCGCAGGTTCTTGGCCGCCCCGGCGACGTGGAGATTTGTGAGGATCGTGCCCATGTCGTCGATGACGACGCCGGTGCCGACCGCGGTGAAGCGCTCGTGGAAGTCCTCTTCCACCTTGCCTTCCGCCGGCAGCTCAGCCTTCTCGCTCTCCGGCTTGGCGCCTGACGGATTGTCCGTGGCATCCTCGTAGCCATCGACCCGAACCACCGAGCGGATAACCGTCGCATAGGCGACCGACTCGATCGATGCACCGGGCGGCCGCTCGTCCACCACCTTGTTGACGGCGGTCATGAACTGCCAGTCGCTGATGCGCTGTGGGTCGGGGGCAATCAGGTCGTAGGCGCCAATCAGCAGCAGCGTGACCAGCGCGCCGAGTCCGACCAGCACCGGACCCTGATGCTGCTGATAGAGCTTGCTCCACCACGCAGCGAGGCGGCGCCGAAGCGTCGGACCGGTCGTTTCATCTGGGAGATCGACATAGACGGGACTTACGCCATCCGGCGCGACCCAAGCTGAACCCGCCGTGGTCCGCGGCCTTTGTGACCGGCTATAGAGTGGTCGCCGTCGGGTCACCAAACGCTCCCGCGCTCGAGTGGGCTGGCCCCTCCCTCGACTAGTAGGCTAGTCCCAGCCGCGACCGCGCGGCAAGGCGCAAGCTTGCAACTGTTGTGGGCGCTCTCAGAAATGTGACAGTTGTGTCAGGATGCTGCGCGGGTCGCCGCGCGCGTCATCTCCTGCGTGCGGGTCAGCACATAGGCGAGCCCCACGAGCGCCAGCAACCCGCCGCCGAGCAGCAGCGTGTCGAGCAGCAGGCCGCCCTTGGTGCCGGTCTTCACGGCCTGGAGGAACAGGCTCAACACAGTGCCGGTCGCGAACACCGCAAGTCCTTGCCGGCCCATCAGCCGCAGCGGAGCGGCGAAACGCGATTGCGCGACCCGGTACATCACGCCCAGCGACGCCAGCACATAGAACAGCGCCAGCGCATGCAACAGCCGGGGCAGCGCGAGGAAGGTCTTGTCGAACCAGGTGACGTAGAACGGCAGCCCGAGTCGGCTGAGGAAGCCGAGCATGTTTCGCCCCGCATCGCCCAGCGGCGGCACCTTCACCCACAGCAGCACCACGAGGAGGAACGCCGCGCAGAGCCCGAACAGCAGCGGACTTTTCGGCACGAAACGGCGCCCCTGCTTCATCGCCATTCCCGACAGCAGGCCGACGACGAACAGGATCTGCCAAGAGAACGGATTGAAGAACCAGCCGCCCTGCGTGGGGAAGTTCGGCAGGTTCAGCCGGAACTGCCCCGCCAGCACCCACAGCGCGATCGAGCCGAGCATGGTCTGCACCGGCCAGCGCAGGCCGAGCCCGATGATCAGCGGCGTCGCCAGCAACAGCATGATGTAGAGCGGCAGGATGTTGAGATAGCCCAGCTGATGCGTCATCAGCGGGAGCCCGATCATGGTCTGCAGCGGGAAGCCGAAGATCGGCGCTATGTTGTTCTTCTCCAGTACCTCGTCGAGCCCGAAATACAGCGCCGCCGATGCAAAGATCGCGAGCGCGATCAGGGTGATGCTCAGATGCACGAAATAGAGCTGCCGCGCCCGCGCCCAGACCTTGGCGATCGCCGGCCATAGCGGACCGCTGGCGAAGCGGCCGGAATAGGCGAGCCCCGCTGCCAGCCCGGACATGAACACGAACGCTTCGGCGGCATCAGAGAAGCCGAAGTTTCGGCTGGTCAGGGTCTCGTAGAAAGTGCCGGGCACGTGGTTGATGAAGATCATCACCAGCGCCAGGCCGCGGAACATGTCGAGCCGCGGGTCACGTCCCACCGGCGGCGTCGCGGCGATCTCGCGGTCGAGCGCTGGCAGGCCGACCAGCGCCTTGAGGCGCTCGAGCAGCGGCGCGCGCTTCAGCGTGGCGAGGGTCTCAGGCATGGACAGGCGTCGTTCCGGCAATGGCGGGTTCGGCAGGGGCAGGGCCCTGCTGCGTCCAGCTCAGGAAAATGCGCTGCTGCTCGATGATGACGGGCGCCGGCGCGCTTTCGGACGGGGTGGTGAAGAGGATCGGCTTGCGGCTGGTGACGCCGCGCGAGGTCGCGGCGATCAGCAACGGTGCACCGATCGCGGGCAGCGCCACGGGCAACAGCCAGGGCACCAGCTCGCTGGCAAAGGCCGAGGCGATGGCCAGCACGACCGCGCCGGCGACGGTGACCCACCAACTCGCGGCGAACGCTGTCGAAAAGCTCACCCGGCCCTCGTCCCGGTTTGTCGCCGGCCAGCCGCCATCGAGCCCGAGGAGGATCTCGATCACCGCCTTGCTCTGGAAGCACAGCATGATCGGCGCGAGGAGGGTCGAAAGCAGCACCTCGCTGATCACCGACAGCGCCGCCCTGATCGTGCCCCCGAAACCCTGGTTGCGGCGGCCGAGCGTCGAGCGGGCGAGGATCAGGAACTTCGGCAGCAGCAGCGCCACGGCCACCGCGACGGCGAGCACCCAGATGCCGGTCTCGTTGTCGCGCCACCAGTAGCGGCTGGGCAACGCCGCGGCGAGAATGCTCGCTGCCAGCAGCGCCAGCCACAGCGGTGAGGCGGCATAGGCCATGATGCCCTGCACAAACGTGAACCGGCTCCAGAACTTCAGCTCCGGCGCGGCCAGTACCCGGCGGTGCTGCAGGTTGCCTTGGCACCAGCGGCGGTCGCGCTTGGCATATTCGATCAGGTTCTCCGGGCCTTCCTCGTAAGAGCCGCCCAGATACGGATCGACCTCGACCTTCCAGCCGGCCCGCGACAACAGCGCCGCCTCGACATAGTCGTGGCTGAGGATGTGCCCGCCCGCCGGCGGCTTGCCCGAGAGCACCGGTAGCCCGCAACTCGCGGCGAAGGCCGAAACGCGGACGATGGCGTTGTGCCCCCAATACGGCCCTTCCTCGCCCTGCATCAGCGCCGTGCCGCGCGCAAAATAGGGTGAGAGGTATGCCGACGAGAATTGCATCAGCCGGCCGAACAGGCTTTGCGCATGGATCACCTGCGGCACTGTCTGCAGCAGCCCGAGCCGCTGATCGTCGTCCATCCGCTTCGCCATCGCGGCGATGGTGGCGCCATCCATCAGGCTGTCGGCATCGAGGATCAATGCATAGTCATAGGCGCCGCCCGAGCGCGAGATGAAGTCCTCGATATTGCCGGCCTTCTTGCCGATGTTCCGCTCGCGCCGACGGTAGAACACCCGGCCTTCGGCTTGCGGCTCATGCAGCAACTGCTCGAACCAGATGACCTCGTCGGCCGCGACTTCCGGCGAATTGGTGTCTGACAGCACGGCGAAATGGAACCGATCGGCGATGCCGAGCGCGACGAGGCTGCGGTTCATCGCAGCGACGCGCGAGAAGCTGGCGGCGGCGTCCTCGTTGTAGACCGGCATCAGGATCGCGGTCATGCCGTCGGGCCGCGCCACTGCCGTCGGCACCCGCTTCGGCGGAGCCAGCACGCCGAGAATACCGGCGACGCCTCCCCACACCAGCCAGAACCCGACCAGCGTGAACAGCACAGTGCGCAGCACGTCCAGCGCACTGGTGCCGTCGGCACCGATGAACTGCACGTACAGCCAACCGCCGCCAAGGCTCAGCAGCGCCGACGCCGCGAGCGCCAGCGAGCGGGTGAGACGGGCTTGCGCCATCTGTCAGGAACCGGGGGAAAGCATGGGGTGAGGCTCCCTGCCGTCAGAACCGCGGCAACGCCGCGGCGAACGCCTGGCGCAACACCATGAAAATCGAGCCCCGCCGACGCTCCAGCACCTGCTTGGGCATCGCGAGGGGGGCATCAGGAAGCGCGCCCGAGAAGTCACCAGAACGGTCGTGCCTCATGCTTGTCCCCTCCACTGGTAAAGCCAGGTTTCGCTGAGCGTCCGGCCCGTGCTGACGATATTGGCCTTGAGTTCCACCGGGCCTTGCCCGTCGATCATCACGTCGAGCGCCAGCCGCCACACGCCGTTGGCATCGACCTTCGACAGCGCCGTCGAGGTAATCTCGCCGCCGGCGGCGGTCGCCACCACGTCGAGCTTGGCTTCGGCCGGCATCTCCACGAGTTCGCCGCCGGTGAAGTCGATGACGAACTTCCTCAGCTTCACGTCGTTCGCGACGCCCGACACGCCGCCCTGGCCGGCGCGTGTCTCGACCACATGCGCCAGCGGCGCATCGGCCTTGGGCAAGAGGTCGCCCCAGATCAGCCGGTAGTGGAACTCGCGTTCGTCGCCGGCCTTGATCGGATCGGCCGGGATCCAGAACGCCACGATATTGTCCTCGGCTTCCAGCCGCGACGGCGCCTCGATCAGCCGCACGCTGCCCTGGCCCCAGTCGCCGACCGGTTCCACCCGTGCGGACGGACGGCGCTCGTAATGCGCACCGGCATCCTGGTACGTCTCGAAGCTGCGGTCGCGCTGGTAGAGCCCGAACGCCCGCGGGTTGTTCTCCCACAGGTACGAGTTGCCCAGCTGCGCCGTGTTGTTGAGCGCCCGCCAGAACACTTCGCCGCCGTCGCGCTCGACGATCAGGCCGTTGCTGTCATGCACCTGCGGCCGGAAGTCATCGAAGCCGGCGCGGTTGGCCTCCGCGAACAGGAACATCGAGGTCAGCGGCGCGATGCCGATCTCGCCGATGTCGGCGCGGAAGAACAGCCGGGCAGTGATGTCGATCGCCGTTTCCTGTGCCGCGTCGCTGGCCGGTGTGATCTCGAAACGGTAGGCGCCGGTGACGCTCGGACCCTCGAGGCTCGCATAGGCGACCAGCGGCTTGCCTTCGGTCGGACGTTCCAGCCAGAACGCCGAAAAGCGCGGGAACTCCTCCGGCCCTGCCTGCCACGAGTCGATGGCGAGGCCACGGGCGCTGAGCCCGTAGATATTGCCGCGTCCCAGTGCCCGGAAGTAGCTCGAGCCGAGGAACGAGACCAGCTCGTCCATCTTGTCGGGTTCGTTCACCGGGTAGTTGATGCGCATGCCGGCGATGCCGGGGAATGCCTCGGCAGCGGCCTCTTCGCCCATCGCCGCGTCATAGAACATGAAATCGGCGTTGGAGAAGCCGAACGGCGTCGCCTGGCCGTCGACCACCTCGAACACGCCCACCGGCTCCTTGAACAGCCAGCCCATCGGGAAGGCGTGCACCTGGAAGCCGGAATTGTTGTCGAGCCAGCGCGCGTGCTGCGCGTCGAACTGGATCTTGCGGTAGCCGTCGTAGTCGAGCCCCGCGAACAGCTTTGGCAGTTCCGGCACCGCCGCATTGAACGGCTCGGCCGCCTTCGCCCGCATGCGTTCGGTCAGCACTTCATAGTCGAAGGCCTCCGCTGCGCTCTCCTGAGCGAAGGCGACGCGGGTGAGGGAGGTGGTGGACAGGAGCGCAGCCGTGGCAACGGCGGCTCGGAGAAAGGCTCGCCGACCGAGCCGATGGTGAGAAATAGAATACATGCACAGTCGCTATGGAGGGATCGGGACACCAAACACGAATTCCGCAACGCCGTTGAGCGCCGAAAGTTGTCGCATAGGAGCTATGCACCGACGGAATGGATATGATTTCGCCGCATTGCGTTACGAGTTCTGGCAGTTTCCCTGCCCGGATTTAGCCGATGAGCGACGCCGTCGCGTTGCGCCCCGCGCGAACGCTACCCCTAGGCCTTGTATTGGTGCTCATCCCGCTCGCCTTTGCGATCGCCGGGTTGGCGATCCGCTACCTGGCCTTTGCAGCCACCGTCCATGACGCATCGCTCGCCAATTTCGCCCAGGGCATGTGCCGGTGGGATTGCGCCTGGTACGTGAAGCTGTCGCAGACCGGCTACGATCCGTTCCCGGTGCCGACGATGATCAATGCCGGCAACTGGGCCTTCTTCCCGCTCTATCCGATCCTCGTCGCCATCGTCCGCACCCTGACCGGGCTCGAGACCATCGTCGCCGCTACCGGCCTCTCGATCCTCCTCTGCATCGTCTCGGCCCGCGTCGCCTGGCCGCTGCTCGGCAGGGACCTGCGCGCCTACACCCTGTTCGCGGCCTTCCTCCTCGCCGGGCCGTTCTCGATCTGGTTCACCACCTTCTACACCGAGGTGCTGTTCCTGCTGCTGACCCTCTGCGTCTTCGCGGCGCTGCAGAAGAAGCAGTTCTTGCTCGCCGGCCTCTTCGCCGCGCTGCTCTCCGCCACCCGCATCGTCGGCGTGTTCATCGTCTTCGCCATCCTCATCCAGATCTGGCAGTCGCACCGCGCCGCCGGCGGCAGCTGGCGCGATTTCGTACCGGCCGTGCTGAAGCAACCCACGCATCTGCTCGCGCTGTTCGTCGCGCCGCTCGGCCTCTTCGCCTACATGGCCTACCTCCACTTCCACATCGGCGACGCCCTGGCCTTCAGCCATGTGCAGCGCGCATGGTCGCGGCCATCCGGCAACCCCTTGGTGTTTGTCTGGAACGCGCTGACCAGCTTCCCCAAGGAGGGCTGGATCCCCACTCCATCGCAGCAGCTCGCCGTGGCGACGATCATCGGCTACGTCCTCTCCATCATTCTGCTGGTGAAGAAGCGCTACGGCATGGCCGTCTATGCGCTGATCTGCCTGACCCTGCCGCTGTTCGCCGGCATGGCCTCGGTGCTCCGCTTCACCGCCGCGCTGGCGCCGATGCCGCTAATGCTGACCGAACTGCTGGCCCGCCGCCGCTGGCTGTTCGCCATCGCGCTGCTTGGCCTCCTCGCCGCCGGCTACTTCACCACGATCGGCTGGCTCACGGGGTATCTCAGCCTTGTCTAACCCCCTTCGCCTCGGCGCCTATCTGCTCGTCGGCCTACTCGCGCTGTTCGAGCTCGTCGTGCTCTGGCTGATGCTGCACCCCAACGTCACGCCCGATTACCGCGCCTACTACATCGACAAGACCACCACCTGCCTTAACCAGCCGGTCATCGGCACCTACACCCTCGGCACCGTGGTCCCCTTCACCCCCGAGGGCAGGGATGCCGCCAAGCTGATCCGCGTCTGCGGTTGGGAGCGACCCACCGGCGACGGCACCCACACTGTCGGCACCAGCGCCCGCCTGCGCTTCGCCTATGCCGAGCCGGCCAACGGCCTGACCCTGAAACTCAGCATGGTCCCCGTGCAGAAGGACGGCCAGCTCACCACCCAGCGCGTCGAGATCGTCGCCAACGGCACCCTGCTGGATACCGTGACACTCGATGCTCCCACGCCGCAGGATGTCTCCCTGCCGATCCCGGCTCCCGCCGACGGCAAGCTCGAGCTCGAACTGCGCTTCCCCGACGCAGTGCAGATGGGACCCACGGATCCGGACAACCGGCTGCGCTCGATCAAGCTGCTTTCCGCCGCTCTCCTCCCCGCCTGAACTTTCCTTAACCGATCGGTTGACAACCATCATTGGGAGGAGTATTCAACCAGTAAGTTATCAACTGAAGGGTTGAGCAATGGACTGCGTTGAACTCACCGGTGCCCCACCGACCAAGGTGTCGACCATCACCACTCCGGCCAATGATCCGGTGATCGTGATCGCCCGCAGCTTCGAGGCGCCGCGCACCCTGGTCTGGCGCTGCTACACCGAGCCTAAGCACCTCGTACATTTCTGGGGCCCCAAGGGCGCCACCAATCCAGTCAGTGAAGTCGACCTCCGCGTCGGCGGTGCCTGGCGGCAGGTGATGCGCTTCGCCTCCGGCAATGAGTACGGCTATACCAGCGCCTATCTCGAGATCTCCCCGGTCGACCGGCTGGTCTGGCGCGATGCCCCCGACAGCTACCGCTTCGGCGACGACCTGCCGCCCGCGGTCATGGTCACCGAGATGCTCCTTAGCGAGCAGGGCGGCCGCACCAGCGTCACCGTAACCGTCCGCTTCACCTCGCTGCTTGCCCGCGACGAGGCCGTCAAGCAGGGCTTCGCCACCACGGTCAGCCAGGGCAGCGACAAGCTCGATCTTTACCTCTTCACCCTCGGCGCCACCGCGGCGTTCCAGCAGGAGTAATCGCCATGAACACCTTCACCTCCAGGGACGGCACGAAGATCGCCTACGACGTGCGCGGTTCCGGTCCCGCCGTCATCCTCATCGATGGCGCCTGGTGCGGCCGCAACATGGGCCCCATGCCCAAGCTCGCGCCGCTGCTCGCTCCGCACTTCACCGTCTACAACTATGACCGGCGTAGCCGCGGCGACAGCGACCTCTCGACTGACTATTCGCCCGACCGCGAATACGAGGATCTTGCCGCGCTGATCGACATCGCCGGCGGCTCCGCCAGCCTCTACGGCACCTCGTCCGGCGCCGCGCTGGCCCTGTTCGCCACCGCCCGCGGCCTGCCGGTCGATCGCCTCGCCCTGTTCGAGCCTCCCTTCACCGACGTGCCCGGTGGCAAGCCGATGCCCAAGGGCTACCAGGCGGAAGTCGAGCGTCTCGTCGCCGGAGATCGCCGGGCGGACCTCGCCAAGTTCTTCATGGTCAAGATGATCGGCATGCCCGCGATCATGATGCCGCTGATGCGGCTCAACCCCGCGTGGAAGGCGATGCTGCACAACGCCCCCAGCCTGCCGCACGACACCGCTGTCATGGAGGGCTACGGCTTCCCCACCGACGTCGCTCGCTCCATTCGCGTGCCGACCATCGTCATGAGTGGCGACAAGACCTTCAAGCAATTGAAGGAGCCGGTGCGCCTCGCTCGCGAGACCATCCCCGGCGCCCGCTTCGCCTCGCTGCCCGGCCAGAGCCACGACGCGGCAGCCGAGATCGTTGCCCCCGTGCTGATCGACTTCTTTACCGGCGCCGACGCCATCCGCTTCGCCGCCTGAGGACCAACGAGAATGACCGACCACCTGTCCACCACGCTCTCCGCACTCGCCGACCCGACCCGCCGCGGCATCCTCGCCCGGCTGTCGCTGGGCGAGGCGACGGTCAGTGAGCTGGCCGAACCTTACGACATGTCGATGGCCGCCGTGTCCAAGCACCTGAAGGTGCTGGAAAAGGCCGGCCTGATCTCCCGCGGCAAGGAAGCCCAGTGGCGTCCCTGCAAGCTCGAGGCGGCCCCCATGGCGGAGGTCGCGGACTGGGTCGAGAACTACCGCCGCTTCTGGGAAGAGAGCCTCGATCGCCTCGGCGATTACCTGGCCGAACTACAGAAGGGCGACCCCGGCGGCTCCCGGAACTAGCCCGGGGCCGTCAGGCCGAAACAACAATGCAGCGACCCAAGGTCATAGCGCTCTCGGACTACCGCCGGCAGCGCGACGGCGAAGCCTTGCGCCAACGGCAAAGGCAACGCGCCGGAACGGAACACTGGTTCGTACTTTACTGGCGGTACTGGCAAGAAAGCCTAGATCGCCTCGACGCCTACCTGATGAAACTCAAGGAGCTGAAAATGGCACTCGACAACCTCAAGATCGAAGCCCCGGCGAACGAGCCCATCGTCATTGCCACTCGTGATTTCGCCGCCCCGCGCGCCCTCGTCTGGAAGGTCATGACCCAGCCGGAGCACGTTGCCCGCTGGTGGGGTACTGAGGGCCAAAAGAACATCATCACCTCGTTCGATGTCCGCCCCGGCGGCAAGTGGCGCGTCGAGTCCCACGACCCCAGCGGCAACGTCTACATCTTCATCGGCGAGTACCGCGAGGTGAACGAGCCGGAGAAGTTCGTCTGGACCTTCGGTATGGAGAACATGTTCGTCGGCAAGGTTGTGGTCGAGACCCACACCTTCGAGGAAGACGGCGCGATCACGCATTACAAATCAGTCTCCAACTACGACAACATCGGAGATCGCGACGGCATGGTCGCCTCGGGCATGGAGGTCGGGATGCGCCACGGCTTCATGGTCATGGACCAGCTCCTCGCCGAGCTGCAGGAAACCGCGAAATGATCGACTCGCTTGCCGCCACGCCCTCCGATCGCCGGCTCGAACTCGAGCGCGAGTTCGATGCCCCGCGCGAGCTGGTCTGGATGGCCTTCGCCGATCCCTATCATCTCAGCCAGTGGTGGGGCCCGAAGGGCTACACCAATCCGGTCTGCGAGATCGATCTGCGCGTCGGCGGCAAGTGGCACAACGTGATGCGGGCGCCCGACGGCAAGGAGCTGCCGACCGACAGCGTCTTCATCGAGGTGACGCCGCCCGAGCGGATCGTTTACCGCAACGCAGCGGCCGATCCGAAGATCTTCGGCGACAACCCGCCGCCGAGCTTCGTCCGCGTCATCACCCTCGACGACATCGGCAACGGCCGCACCCGGCTGACGCTCAACGCCTATTTCGACACTGCCGACCAGAAGGACGCCGTCGTTCGCCGTGGCTTCCGCGAAGGCACCGAACAGAGCTTCGACAAGCTCGCTGCACACCTCGCCACCGTTGGAGAACCCAGATGAAGTTCACCACCACCATCCTGCAGTCCGGCAACAACACCGGCATCATCGTGCCATCGGCGGTGCGCGACGAGCTCGGCGGCGGCAAGAACCCGCTGGTCGTCGTCACCCTCGCCGGCCACACCTGGCGCAGCAAGGTCGCCACCATGGGCGACAGGCTGCTGGTCGGCGTCAGCGCTGAGATCCGCGGCATCACCGGCGTAAAAGGCAGCGAGACCCACGAGGTCGAGCTGACCCTCGACGACCAGCCCCGCATCGTCGAAGCCCCCGGCGACCTGCAGGCCGCCCTCGACGCCGACCCCGTCGCGCTGGCCGCCTGGAACAAGCTGGCCCCCAGCCACAAGAAGGCCCACGTCACCGCCATCGAAGGCGCCAAGGCCCCCGACACCCGCCTCCGCCGCGTGCAAAAGGCCATCGAAATGCTGACGACCTAAGCCACCAGCCTCTCCCCGATCCTCCCCCGCGTGGCGGGGGAGGGGGACCAGCAGAGCTGGTGGAGGGGGCGGCCAAAACCTCAGTGATCACCCTCCACCAACCCGCACTCCCGCGGGACCGGCGGAGCCATATCCAACCCGGAGACTTCCAATGCTACGCCGAACTGTCCTTGCCATCGCCGTCCTCGCCAGCTTTGCTCTCGCGTCGCCGGCTACTTCATCGATTGCCCAACAAGGAGTTGCTCCCATGCCCACCCCCACCAAGTCCGGCTACGTTCCCGTCAACGGCGGCAAGGTCTACTACGCCACCTATGGCAGCGGATCCCCGCTGGTTCTTCTGCACGGCGGCCTGATGACGATCGAGACTTTCGGCCCCGTCCTCCCCGCCCTCGCCAAAACCCACGAGGTGATCGCAATCGAGGCGCAGGGCCACGGCCGCACCGGCCCGCTCGACCGCCCGATGAGCTTCGACAACATGGCCGCCGATGTCGCCGAGGTCATTAAGTCGCTCGGCTACGACAAGGTCGACGTCGTCGGCTACTCGATGGGCGGCACCATCGGCCTCCGCCTCGCGCTCGCTCACCCCGAGCTGGTCAAGCGGCTGGTCATCGCGTCGGCCCCCTTCGCCTTTGCCGGCTGGCACGACTACAATCAGCAGGGCATGCGCGGGCTCAACGCGAGCCTCGCCGAAGGCATGAAGGGCACGCCGCTCTACGAAGCCTTCGCAGCCGTGAACGCCGACCCCGCGACCAATTTCCCCAAGCTGCTCGACCAGATGCAGTACATGGGCAAGGACTATGACTTCTCGGCCGAAATCCCCAACCTCAAGGTCCCCACCCAGCTGGTCTACGGCGACTGGGACGCCGTCCGCACCAGCCACGCCGCGAAGTTCTTCGAGCTGCTCGGCGGCGGCCTGCAGGATGCCCTGTGGGATAGCTCGGGCATGAACCAGAACCGCCTCGCCATCCTCCCCGGCGTCACCCACTACACCATGATGACCTCACCCAAGCTCGCCGAAACCGCCCTCGCGTTCATCGACGTGAAGTGACGGAAAGGCCGGCGGGTGAGGCACCGTCCCTGCCCACCCACCGGCCCCCAACCTCCCCCTCGACGGGGGAAGCAAGCGTAGCTTGTGAGCGCAGCGAACTAGCGAAGCTCGGAGGGGGTGCGCGATGAGCGACGGCGCCCCCTCACATTCTTAACAAACCCTTGACCCCACCCCCCGGGTCCCGGCTCTATGCCGCCATGCTTGAGTCGCTCTTCGACACGCCGGCGCGCGACCCCGCTGAAATCCTGCGTACCGTATTCGGTCACCAGAGTTTTCGGGGCCAGCAGGAGGACGTTGTCCGCCACGTTACCGGTGGCGGCGATGCGGTGGTGTTGTTCCCCACCGGCGCCGGCAAGTCGATGTGCTACCAGCTGCCGGCCCTGGCGCGCCCTGGCGTCGGCATCGTCGTCTCGCCGCTCATCGCCCTGATGCGCGATCAGGTCGAGGCGCTGAAGCAGGCCGGCGTCAACGCCGCGACGCTCAACTCATCGATCTCGTCCGAGGAATCCTCCCGCACCTTCCGCGATCTCAAGTCCGGCAAGCTCGACCTGCTCTATGTCGCGCCCGAGCGCTTGGTGCTTCCCGGCTTCAAGTCGATGATGCAGGGCGTACCGATCTCGCTCATCGCCATCGACGAGGCGCATTGCGTTTCGCAGTGGGGCCACGACTTCCGCCCCGAATATCGCGAACTCGCCTCGATCGCCGCCGATTATCCCGGCGTGCCGCGCATCGCGCTCACCGCCACTGCCGACCCAACCACCCGCGACGATATCATCGAGCGGCTCGGCCTCACCGACGCCCGCATCTTCACGACCAGCTTCGATCGCCACAACATCAGCTACTCGATCGTCGAGCGCGACAACGCCCGCTCGCAGCTGAAGAGCTTCCTCGCCCGCCACAACGGCAGCTCCGGCATCGTCTACTGCCTCAGCCGCGCCAAGGTCGACACCACAGCCGAATGGCTGAACAAGGAGGGCATCCGCGCGCTGCCCTATCACGCCGGCATGAACGCCCGCGACCGCGCTGCCAACCAGGACGCTTTCCTGAAAGAGGACAGCCTCTGCCTCGTCGCCACCGTGGCGTTCGGCATGGGCATCGATAAGCCCGACGTCCGCTACGTCGCCCACATGGATCTCCCGTCATCGATTGAGGCCTACTACCAGGAGACCGGCCGCGCCGGCCGCGACGGACTGCCGGCCGAAGCCTGGATGTGCTACGGCATGGCCGACGTGGCGCAGCGCCGCCGCATGATCGACGAGGGCAACGCCCCCGACGAAGTGAAGCGCGTCGAGCGCCTGAAGCTCACCGCGCTGCTCGCCGTCTGCGAAACCCCGGAATGCCGCCGCAAGGCCATCCTCGCCCACTTCGGCGAAGCGCATCCCGGCCAGTGCAACAACTGCGACACCTGCCTCGTGCCGGTCGAAACCTGGGACGGCTCGGACGCCGCCATCAAGGCCATGGCCGCGGTCTACCGTACCGGCCAGCGCTTCGGCGCGGGCCACATCATCGATGTGCTGATGGGCAAGGTCACCGACAAGGTCACCCAGTTCAGTCATCAGGACCAGCCGGTGTTCGGGCAGGGCAGGGACCTCGACCAGCGCTCCTGGCAATCGGTGCTCCGCCAGCTAACTGCCATGGGCCTGATCATCGTCGACCACGCCTTCGGCGCCCTGCGCCTCACCGAGGAATCCCGCCCCGTCTTCAAGGGCGAGCGCAAGATCACCCTCCGCCGCGACCGCCCGCGCAAAGCCACCGAAACTCGCCGTGCCCTGCAGAACGCCGTGGCGCTACCGCCCGCGGCTCAGTCCCTCTTCGAGGCGTTGCGTTCAGAACGCGCCGCCATCGCCAAATCCCAGGGAGTGCCGCCCTACGTCGTGTTCCACGACACGACGCTCCGCGCCATGGCCCTGGAACGCCCGCAGACGATGACAGAGCTGGGCACCATCAACGGCATCGGCGAGAGCAAGCTGAAGCGCTACGGGGCGGAGTTTTTGGCGGTGTTGCGAACGGCCGGGCCGTAAGGTCTGTTGTTAGTGTGCCGGTTCTGCTGAGGAGGAGCCTGTGCAGGCCAGATGCTTCGAGTGCGGTACCCTAATCGAGGCCGCAACTGCCGATGCCGTCGAGGACGCCTTCGTCGCGCATGGCACCGAGGTGCATGCGTGGTCCTACCCCGAGCAGGCGGTCCGCAACTATGCCCGCAACTTCGCCGAAGCGGTGGACCGGCTCGGCGGCGACACCGAGCGGCTGCCCGAGATCGGGGAGGTGTCCGTGCATGCGGTCACCACCGACCGCATCGACGACTGGCTGCGCTACTTCGATCACGACGCCTTCGCCGGTAATCCGGACTGGGCCTCCTGCTATTGCCTCGAACCGCATATTCCGGCGCCACCCGAAATGCCGGAGCGCCCGTGGCGCCAGTCCCGAGCAACCCTCGCCGAACGCTTCCGCGGTGGCGGCACCTTCGGCTATCTCGCCTACGTCGATGGCCGGCCAGCCGGTTGGGTCAACGCCTCGCTGCGCGCCGACTATGGCCTCTATCGCGATGTCGATCCGGCGGGGCCGGAGCCAGCCCGGGTCATCGGCGTCTCGTGCTTCGTCATCGCCCCGCCATATCGGCGGCACGGCATTGCGTCTGCTCTGCTCGATCGCGTGATTGCCGACGCGGCCGAACGCGGCGCCGGCTGGGTCGAGGCCTACCCGCACAATACCCCGGAGCAGAACGACGCCGGCCACTTCCGCGGCCCGCGTTCGCTCTACGAAACCCGCGGCTTCGAGCCGACGGTGGTGAGAGAGCGCTATACTGTGCTGCGCTTGGCGGTCGCGCCCGGGCGCTAGCTCAAGTCCCCCGCGGCTTAGCCCGCGCCGTGGCCGCCGCATCCAGCGGATTCTCCGGCCAATAGTGCCGCGGGTATCGCCCCTTCAAGTCCTTCGCCACGTCCTTCCAGCTCCCGCGCCAGAACCCCGGCAGGTCGCGCGTCGTCTGGATTGGCCGATGCGCGGGGCTCAGCAGCACCAAAAGCAGCGGCACCTTCCCACCTGCAACACTCGGATGCCGGTCCAGCCCGAAGAGCTCCTGCACCCGCACCTCCAGGGCAGGCCCGTTCTCCGCCCCGTAGTCGATCGGCAGATGCGATCCCGATGGTGCGCTGAAATGCGATGGCAGCAACCGTTCGATCTCCTGCCGCCGCGCCCACGGCAGCAGCCCCTCGAGCGCCCCGCCCAGGTCGTCCGCCCCGATCTCCGCCAGCGCCGTCTTGCCGGTGATCGAAGGCACCAGCCAGCCCATATCCACCGCCAGCCCCGCATCCGAGAGGTCCGGCCATTCCTCGCCCAGCGTCGCCCGCAGATAGCTCGCCCGCTCACGCAGCGCCTTCTGCTCCTTGGTCCACGGCAACATGCCGACCCCAAGCCCAGCGATCCCCTCCGCCAGCGCCCCCGCCGCCACCAGCGGATCGGAAATCGCCACCGGCGCCTCATCCAGCCGCAGCGCCCCGAGCCGCCGCACACGTCGGGCCCGCACGCTGCGCGAAGCGCGATCGAACGCCATCGCCACCTCGTCGACGATCTCGCCCGCGAACAGTTCCTCGATCGTCGCCCGCTCGATCGCCGCCGCCGCCCGGATCCGGCCCGTCGCCGCCGCGCCGGTGATGTCGGTCACCACAAGATATGGCGCGCTCGCCAGCCCGTCGCTCTCCTCGAGGCTCGCCTGCCGCCCGTTGGCCAGCCGGAACCGTCCCCGCGCGCCCGCCTGCTGCGCCACGCGATCCGGGTAAGCCCGTGCCAAATGCCGTCCCACCTCGCCGCCGGAACCAGTGTTGCCGACCATCCCGGCCCAGCGCCGCGCCAGCCCATGCGCTTCGTCGGCCCGCTTGCCGCGCTCGCGCCCGAACCGCTCGAGCCGGTGCGTCAGGTCAGTGTCATCGCCGCCCAGCCCGCGCTCGCCGATCAGCACCGCGAGTTGCGCCGCCGTCAGCGCGTCATCTTCCTCCGCCGCCCGATGGATCATGTGCCCCAGCCGCGGATGCAGCGGCAGCCGCGCCAGCGCCTTGCCCTCCGCGGTGATCCGACCGTCATCGCCCAGCGCCTCGAGCCCCTTCAGCAGCCCCACCGCCTCGTTCCAAGCCGGCCCCGGCGGCGGATCGAGAAACCTCAGCTGCGCCGGATCACTCACTCCCCAGCCGGCAAGGTCCAGCGCCAGCCCAGAAAGGTCCGCCTCCAGCATCTCCGGCGCATCGAACGCCATGAGCGCCGCGTTCTGCCCCTCGCCCCACAACCGGTAGCACACCCCCGGCTCGACACGCCCCGCACGCCCCCGCCGCTGATCCGCCGAGGCCCGCGACACCTTCCGCGTTTCGAGCACCGATAGCCCAGTCGCCGGCTCGTAGGCCGGCGCACGCCTGAGCCCGCTATCGACGACGATCCGCACCCCCTCGATGGTCAGCGACGTCTCCGCAATCGACGTCGCCAGCACCACCTTGCGCCGCCCGTTCGGTGCCGGCTGCGCCGCGCGATCCTGCTCCTCTGGCGTCAGCTGACCGTAAAGCGGCGCGATATCCACATCCGCCGCAACTCGGCCGGCGAGCCGCTCCGCCACCCGCCCGATTTCGGCTTGCCCGGGCAAGAACACCAGCGCCGAACCCGGCTGCGCCCGCAGCGCTTCCAGCACCACGCTCGTCACTTGATCCTCGATCTTCAAAAGCGGATCGCGGTCGCGCCAGATCGTCTCCACCGGAAACGCCCGCCCCTCCGAGACGATCACCGGCGCTCCGTCGAGCAGCTCTGCCACCCGCGCCCCATCGATCGTCGCCGACATCACCAGCACCCGCAGGTCGTCGCGCAACGCCGCCGCATCCAGCGCCAGCGCCAGCCCGAGATCGGCATCAAGGCTTCGCTCGTGGAACTCGTCGAACAGCACCGCGGCAATGCCCGTTAACTCCGGATCGTCGAGGATCATCCGGGTGAACACCCCCTCGGTCACCACCTCGATCCGCGTGCGCTTCGTCACCTTGGCGTCGAGCCTGACGCGATAGCCGACCACGCCGCCAACTTCGTCATCGAGCGATTGCGCCATCCGCCGCGCCGCCGCCCGCGCCGCCAGCCGCCGCGGCTCCAGCATCACGATCCGGCCGTCACCCCGCCACGGCGCATCGAGCAGCGCCAGCGGCACCCGCGTCGTCTTACCGGCCCCTGGCGGCGCCACCAGCACGGCATAGGGTCCAGCCTCCAGCGCAGCCGTCAGCCGGGGCAGGGCCTCATCGATGGGGAGGGGCGGCAGCTTCATGCCGCTTCAATCGGGGAAAAGGGCGTATGACGCAAGCCGGTGCGGGGGGGCCACAGCCACCGGCCCCTCAACTCAGCCCCGTCAGCTCACGTTCTTCAGCATATCGAGCAGTGAGCCGTCGAAGTCCTCGACGGGCGCGGGTGCGGGGCCGGCGCGCTTGGTGGTGGCAATCTCCGACCACCCCACGACAACCGTGATGCCACCGACCTTGCGATCGGCCACGTACCAGGGGGTCAGCACAGTCGCGAACTGCACCGCCGCGCCGCTGGTCGGGCTGGCGAAGGTCCGCCGCGTCTTCACGGTCTGCCCCTTCAGCGCCGCCTCATATTCAGCGATCTGCTCGGGCGGCGTATCGGGGAACAACTGGGCGATGGTCTTGCCGATCACCTCGCGCCGCTCGACGAAACGGTGCGCCTTCAGCCAGTACACGGAGCAGTCGAGCACGCGGAGCTTCTCGTCCAGCACGGCGATCGGCGCCGGCATGTCGGCGACCAGGTCCTGCACCAGCTTCAGTCGACCCTGCACCTGCAGCTCACGCTCCATGTCCTGCGTCACGTCGCGACTGGCGCCGAACAGCTCGATTACCCGGCCGTCGCGCACCCTCAGGTCAGCGATGGTCTCGATCATCCTCAGCGCGCCGTCGCGCCGCTCGATCCGCAGCCGGCAGCGAAAGCCGCGCCGGTCCTGCAGTGCCTGGGCGATCAGCGTCAGCAGCTTGCCGCGATCTTCAGGCACATAGAGCTTCACCATGTCCTGCAGTGGCACCGACCCATCGGGCACGAGGCCGTACATTTCGGCGACCCGGTCCGACAGCACTACCGTGCCCGGGAAGATCACCTTCCACTGTCCGTAGCCTTCGTGCAGCTCATAAAGCTGGAGCGCGCGGTCCGCGTCGGTCAATGCCGGAATGGGTTCCACGTCAGCCAGCGACTGCGATGAGGTGGCGATCAACTGCTTGTCGAACATAGGGGTCCGTAACGGGCAGGAATGGTGGCAGCCGAAAGCTAGCCTTGCGGCAGTTAAGTATTGGTTCGTATCAGCCGTGCTGGCGCTGCTCCGCGGCGGCCCGCGGCTGCGCCACCAATCCGGTCTCGGCCAGGCGGCGCGCCTGGGCCTGCGGCAGCGGCCTGCTGAACAGGTAGCCCTGGGCTTCGTTGCAGCCCTCGGCGCGCAACATCAGCAGCTGCTCCCAGGTCTCCACCCCCTCGGCCGTCACCCGCGTCTTCAGCGACCGCCCCAACCCGATGATCGCCCGAACGATGGCCGCAGAGTCCTCGGCGCCCGGCAGGTCGGCGACAAACGAGCGGTCGATCTTGATCTTGTCGAAGGCGAAGCGGCGCAGATAGCTCAGCGACGAGTAGCCGGTGCCGAAATCGTCCAGCGCCACCCTGATGCCCATGCGGTGCAGTTCCTCGAGCGCCGCCAGCGCCTCCGCGCTCTCGTCGAACAGCACGGACTCGGTGATCTCGAGCTCCAGCCGCTCCGGCGCCAGACCGGTCTGCTCCAGGGCGGTGGCCACCGCCTGTACCACCGCGCGGTTGCGGAACTGCGCCGGCGACAGGTTCACTGCCAGCGACACGGTCTCCGGCCAGCGGGCCGCTTCCGCACACGCCTGCTGCAGCACGAACGCCCCGATCGCGTCGATGATCCCGCTTTCCTCGGCCAGCGGGATGAACACCATCGGCGACACCGAGCCTCGCCCCGCGCAGTCCCAGCGCAGCAGGGCCTCGAAGCCGGTCAGTCGGTTGCTGCCGATATCGATCTGCGGCTGGTACACCACCGATAGCTCGCCGCGCCCCAGCGCCAGCGACAGGTCGCGCTTCATCTCGCGCCGCGCTCGGAGCTCCTGGTCCATGGACGGCTCGAAAAAACGGTAGTCCCGGCCCTTGTCGCTCTTCACGCGATACAGCGCCACGTCGGCATATTGCAGCAGGCTGTCCGCATCGCGCCCATCTCGCGGCGCAATCGCAATGCCGATGCTGGCGCCGACGCTCACCGTTTCGCCGTCGATCTCGAACGGCGTCGCCAGCGCCGCGAGGATCGCCTGCGCGGTGGCGGCGGCGTCCTCCGGCTGGCTCACTTCCAGCAGCAGCGCAAATTCATCGCCGCCCAGCCGCGCCACCAGGTCGCGCTCGCCGGCACAGCGGTCGAGCCGTCCGGCCACCTCGCGCAGCAGCATGTCGCCGGCCAGGTGCCCGAGCGTGTCGTTGACCAGCTTGAAATCGTCGAGGTCGATCGACAGCACCGCCAGCGTGATCCCGTTGAGCAGCTTGAGCAGCGCCAGGTCCATGCCTTCCTGGAAGTGCATGCGATTGGGCAGGCCGGTCAGCGTGTCGTGCCGCGCCAGATAGTCGAGCCGCGTAGCGCTGGCGACGACTTCGGCCTCATTCTGCTTGGCCTCGGTGACATCGCTCGATAGCGCCAGCAGTCGCGCCACATTGCCGTCGCCGTCGAGGATCGGCGAAATCGAGATATCCCACCAGCGCGGCTTGCCCTTGGCGGTTGGGCCGAACAGCGTGCGCCGCGCCGTCTCGCCCTGCAGCGCCGCGGCGATCGCCGCCTGGATAGCCCGCCTCTCCTCGCTCGGCCAGAACCGCTCGAACGGGAGCCCCTTGATCGCCTCGAAGTCGTCGACCTCCATGATCCGGATGCCCGGGCCGTTCATGAAGATCAGCCGGCCCTCCTTGTCGAGCACTTCCATGGCCATATTGCTCGCCTCGAGGATCGAGCGCGCGAACGCTTCGCTTTCCCGCAGCGCCGCCTCGGCCATCCGTCGGTCGTGAATGTCCTCCAGCGTGCCATACCAACGCAGGATCCGGCCCAGCTTGTCGCGGCGGGGCGATGCGCGCGCCCGCATCCACCGGTATTCGCCGCTCTTGAGCCGGATGCGATAGGTGAGATCTACGGGATCGCCGCTCTGGAGCGAGCGGGTCCATTCGGCGATGGTCGGCGCCAGGTCGTCCGGGTGGAGTGCATTGGCCCAGCCCTGGCCCAGCGTCCCCTCGGCATTGAGTTCCACCATCTCGAGCCAGCGTGGCCCGAACTCGATGATGTTGCCCTCCGGGTCGGCCAGCCACATCACCTCGGGGTTGAGATCCACCGCCGTGCGATAGTGATCCTCGCTCTCGCGCAGTGCCTGTTCGGCGAGCGTGGTCCGCGTCACGTCCTGCACGATGACCTGCACTTCGTCGGGGCCGAGCGGGAAATGCGCCGCGCTGAACTGCAGGGTCAGGTCGCCGTCGGGGAGGCCGCGAAACCGGAACGTCCCGGATTTGCCGCTCCGCAATGCTGCATGCAGCCGCCGCCGCACCCGCGCTCGATCCGACGGATGCAGCCTGGCCAGCATGTCGGTCAGCGGCACGCCCTGGTTGCTGGCGGCCTCGCCGATGCCGGTGGCCGGGTGAAAGACCCGGTCAGTCACCCCGTGCCAGGTCCACACGGAAATGCCGGTCGCACTGCCGATCTGCCGCAGCGTCTCGGCGGCAGCCTCTGCGCTCCGTCCTCGCGGCGCGTCCGTCGACGCAGTGCCTCTGTTGCGCATGCGATCCTCAGCCTCGGCCGCATGCTAAGCACCGAAGTCGGCCAAAAGATTAATCGCATCAACGGATCGGGGGCGAATGACCCCCGCCGCACCGGCAACTTCCCCGGTGGTTAAGGTTCGCTGAATGTAGTCCTCAGCAAACCTATGTATCTCAGGCCCACTCGCCCTTGCGCATAACGGGCACTTTGCTGCCGTCTGCTTTGATGCCGTCGATGTCGATCTTGTCCGAGCCGATCATCCAGTCGATATGGATCAGGCTCTTGTTGCCGCCACGCTTGGCGATCTCGTCGGGGCTCATCTTCGTGCCGTTGACGAAGCAGTCGGCGTAGCATTGACCCAAAGCGATGTGGCAGGCGGCATTTTCGTCGAACAGCGTGTTGTAGAACAGGATGCCGCTCTTCGAGATCGGCGACGAATGCGGCACCAGCGCCACTTCGCCGAGCCGGCGCGAGCCCTCGTCGGTATCGAGCACCTTCTGCAGCACCGCCTCGCCCTTCGACGCCTTGGCCTCGACGATCCGCCCGCCCTCGAACTTCACCTCGATATCGGCGATCAGCGTGCCGTTATGGCTCAGCGGCTTGGTCGAGCGCACATAGCCCTCGACGCGCTGGCTATGCGGCGTCGTGAACACTTCCTCGGTCGGGATGTTCGGGTTGCAAGTGATGCCGTTCTTCGCTTCCGACGCGCCGCCCTTCCAGCGATGCTCGTCAGCGAGCCCGATGGTCAGGTCGGTGCCCGGCCCGGTGTAGTGCAGCGAGGCGAACTGCTGCCCGTTGAGCCAGGTCCAGCGCTCCTTCAGCTTGGCGTTGTGCGCCTTCCACGCGCCGATCGGATCCTCGACATCCACCCGGCTTGCCGCAAAGATCGCGTCGGCCAGCTTCTTCACCGCCACGTCCTCGGCGTCGTCCGGGAACACCAGCTTGGCCCAGCTGGCATTGGGGTACGACACGATGTTCCAGTTGATGTCGAAGCCGGTGATCTTCTCCAGCGCCGGCTTGTAGGCCATCGACGTTGCGCGGTTGGCGCGCGCCACCTTGGACGGGTCTTCGTTCGCCAGCATCATCGGGTTGTCGCCCGAGATCGCCAGCCGCGCCGCGTTGCCGTCGAACGCCTTGGCCATGCCCTCGAACAGCCAGCCCGGCGCCTTGTCGAAGCTGGCGTCGGCCGCGTGGCGATAGCGGTTCAGCGTGATCTCCTCATCCGAAAAGATCGGCTGCACCACGCCGGCACCCGCCTTGTAGGCGTGCTCGGCGATCTTGCGCACCAATGGCAACGCCGCCATCGGCGCGGTCAGGACCAGGTCTTGTCCGGGCTGGAGCTGAAGCCCCACCTTGATCGCGACTTCCGCGAGCTTGTCGAGTTTGACGGGGTCGATGGGGGAGTTGCCCAGAGCCATTGGAAAACCTTCGCAATAATTGAGGGACGACTGTTACCCCTCGCTTCCGCTGCCTTCAAGCAGGCCAGTTGGTGAAGGTCGTCATCCGCCGCCTCGATCCGCGTCTCGACCCCAAACTGCCACGCCCGCATGGCGGCGAGCCGATCCACCGCCTCGTCCTCGGGCCACTGCCCGCCGATCCGCGTCCAGTCCATGTCCATCTCCTGTGGTTCTCACAGCAGATGGTCGAGCTGGTTCCCGGGGAATCGACATCAGACGACGCGCAATCGGCATCCGGCTGGCGCGGGCGAGGCCACTCGAGCAACAACGCCTACGCCCGAGCGCAGGGTGTGGGTGTCCGCTTCTGGCCCGAAGCGGACGTTCATTTGACGCTCCCGGCAGCCCCAGATCGGCATATACACGAAGTCGAATCCGCTGAGATAGATGACGAGGAGATAGCTCCAATGCGGGCGATCGTGGTCACGGACCAGGCCGCAGGAACGGCCGGGATGAAGCTGGTGGAGCGGCCCGCGCCGCGGGCAGCGATAAATGACGTCGTCGTTCAGGTTCATGCGTCAGGGTTCGTCCCGACTGAGCTGACGTGGCCCTCGACTTGGACCGATCGCGCCGATCGTGAACGGACGCCGTCGATCCCAGGGCACGAGGTGGCCGGAGTGGTCACTGCCCTCGGTTATGGCACGACGGGGCTGTCGGTGGGACAGCGGGTGTTCGGCCTCGCGGACTGGCATCGCGACGGCACGCTGGCTGAGTATGTGGCCGTCGAGGCGCGTAACCTCGCGCCGCTACCGGGCGACCTCGACTTCACAGCGGGGGCGAGCCTGCCGATCTCTGGCCTGACCGCGTGGCAGGGACTCTTCGAGCACGGCCGCCTACGCGCGGGGCAGAGCGTCCTCGTGCACGGCGCCGCTGGCGCGGTCGGGTCAATGGTGGCGCAGCTCGCTCGTGAGTTCGGCGCCTATGTCATCGGCACCGGTCGCGCGGCCGACCGCCAGAAGGCGCTCGACTACGACGCGCAGGAGTTCGTCGATCTGGAGAACGATGTCCTGGAAGACATCGGCGGAGTCGATCTGGTGTTCGACCTTATCGGCGGCGACATCGGGAAGCGGTCCGCGGGCCTGGTTCGAGCCGGAGGAACACTGGTGTCCATTGTCGGGCCGGCCGAGGCGCGGCCCGCCGATGGTTTGGCGATCGACTTCGTCGTCGAGTCCCATCGTGGCCAACTGACACAGATCGCGCAGCGGGTGCGAGATGGTCGGCTGCGAACGAACATCGGCAACGTCTCGACCCTCGATGACGCCGTCGCGGCCTTCAACCCGACCGAGCGACGCACAGGGAAGACGATCATCCGCGTTCGTCAGTGAGGGCGTCCCATGATGCGAAGGGTGGGTGTGCCTGCTAGCGCACAGCGGGCACTGACGGATGACCGCGTCTGGCGCATAGCGGACGCAGGCGCCGACACCTGAGGTAAGGGCGTGGGGTCACCCCCTCAGTACGTCTCCGGCACATAAAGCTCCGGCTTCACCGCGTGCCGCACATAATCCGCGTGCCGCACGCGCGCCGGCAGCTCAACTTCCTGCTTGGGCACATCCTCGTAGTTCACCTGGCTCAACAGGTGCGCGATGCAGTTGAGCCGCGCCCGCTTCTTGTCCACCGCTTGCACCACCCACCACGGCGCTTCCGCCGTATGCGTGCGATCGAACATCTCTTCCTTGGCCCTGGTGTATTCTTCCCAGTGCACCCGGCTTTCGAGGTCCATGGGTGAGAGTTTCCACTGCTTCAGCGGGTCATGCAGCCGCATCTGGAAGCGGAATTCCTGTTCCTCGTCGGTGATCGAGAACCAGTATTTGACGAGGATGATGCCCGAGCGGACCAGCATGCGCTCGAACTCCGGCACGGTGCGGAAGAACTCCTCGAGCTCGTCCGGCGTGCAGAACCCCATCACCCGCTCGACGCCCGCCCGATTGTACCAGGAGCGGTCGAACAGCACCATTTCGCCCGCCGTCGGCAGGTGCGGCACGTAGCGCTGGAAATACCACTGGTGCCGCTCGCGCTCGGTCGGCGCCGGCAGTGCCACGACGCGCGCCACGCGCGGGTTCAGCCGCTGCGTCACCCGCTTGATGGCGCCGCCCTTGCCGGCCGAGTCGCGGCCCTCGAAGATCACCACCATCTTGAGCTTCTTGTAGGCCACCCAGTCCTGCAGCTTCACCAGCTCATGCTGCAGCCGGAACAGCTCGCGAAAATACACCTTGCGGTCGATCGTATCGGCCGCCGGACCCTGCATGCCCTCGGCGACCAGCTCGTCAAGCCGGTCGTCCTCCATCTGCATTTCCAGCTCTTCGTCGAAATCGTCGGCGATCGCCTGCTTGATCCGCTCGAGTTCGGCCGGCGTCTTGGTCTCTTGGTCGTTCATCGTGGGCACCCATGGATTGCTAGCGGGAGGGGTGCCCGTTCCATATGAAGCTATTGTGACCGTATGCCGGGTCTTGGCCCGCGGGCGCCTTTTGGCGTGATTATTCCTCGGCCAGGCCGGCCAGCCGCAGCCCTTCGAGCATCGCTTCGAGCCGCGATGCATCCTTCTGCGGCTGCGCAGCCCATACCCGGGCAACCGTCACCCCCGGCGACAATCGCTTCAGTGTTGCGAGGTGCCGCTTCGCCTCATCCATCCGCCCCAGATGCGCGTTTGCCGCGACCAGCATCCAGTAGGTGCAGACGAAGCTCGGATTGGCCGAAACCGAGCGCTTCGCCCAGTTCAGCGATTCCTCGTAGTTACCCTTCACCAGTTGCGCGTGTGCAATTGCCGTCAGCGGCCAGTGCGCGCCGTCGAGGCTGGGGCTGAGCCGGATGGCGTGCTCGCTGAAGGCGATCGCGTCATCGAGATTGCCGAGATGCAGGTGGGTGATGCCGGCAAAGATCATCACCGTCAGGTTGTTCGGGTTGGTCTCCACCGCGCGCTGCGTCAGCACCAGCCCGCGATCGTAGTCGCGCAGGTTATGGATCAGCATCATGGAACTGAGCGACAGCGCCACCGCGTCGTCGCGCGCATTGGCCAGCGCCCGCTCCACCAGCTCGATGCCGAGCGCGGTGTCGTCATTGCCGATCGCCGGCCAACCCATGGTCGAGCGGTGCAGCATGGCGTTGCCGGCATAGACCAGGTAGGTCGGGTTGTTCGGCTCGAGGTCGATCGCTTTCAGCAGCAGCGCGATCGCCTCGGCATTGGCGTCGCGCGTCTGCGACAGGTGCATCGGCAGCGCCCGTAGATAGAGGTCGTACGCCTCGACGCTGTCCGGCCGCTCTCGCCGCGAGCGCTCGATCTCGGCCCAACGAATGGTCGGTTCCACCAGCGACGCCACCTTGCTGGTGATCTGGTCCTGGAACTCGAACACGTCGTCCAGCTTGCCGTCGAACTTCTCGGCCCAGAGGTGTGCGCCCGTCGCCGCGTCCACCAGCTGCGCTGTGATCCGCAGCCGATCCTTGGCCCGCCGAACACTGCCTTCGAGCACGTAGCGCACCCCCAATTCGCGCGCCACCTGCCGCACGTCGACAGCGCGGCCCTTGTAGACGAAGCTCGAATTGCGGGCGACCACCGCGAAATCGCGGAACCGGCTCAGCGCGGTGATGATGTCTTCCACCACCCCGTCGGCGAAATACTCCTGCTCGGCATCGCCGCCCATATTGGCGAACGGCAGCACGGCGACGGATGGCCGCCGCGGCGTCACCGGGCCGAATTCCGGCGATTTCGTGCTGCGGGCGTTGCCGGTCACCACTTCGAACACCCGCACCGGCCGCGCGATGTTCTTCAGCTCTCGTTCGCCCAGGTCGCGGAACCCGGTCTTCATCCGGTCGCGAACTTCCTCGAACACCTTGCTCGAAACGTAGACCCCGCCCGGCTCGGCAATCTGCTGCAGCCGCGCCGCGACATTGATGCCGTCGCCGTAGATGTGGGCGTCGTCGTGCACCACGTCGCCCTGGTTGACCCCGACGCGGAAGATCATGCGCTTGTTGACCGGCACGTCGGCGTTCCGCTCCGCCATCAGCGCCTGCATGGCGACGGCGGCCTCCACGGCGCCCACGGTGCTGCTGAACTCCGCGACGATGCCATCGCCGGCGAGGTCGACGACGCGACCGCCATAGCGCTGGAGCAACTGCAGTACTGCCGTCTGATGTCCCTTCAGCGCAGCGACGGTGCCGGACTCGTCAGCGCCGATCAGGGCGCTGTATCCCGCTATGTCCGCACACAACACCGCCACCAGGCGGCGAGACAAAACTTGTTCCATTTCCGCTTCCTAGGCGGAGTCTCCGCGCCCTGTCGAAGGGTAAAGCGTGGCAGTGTTACTTGGAAGTGGAAACGTTAGCACTACTCTCCCTTCGGGATTAGCCGAAAATCCGGCAAATCGCGCAATCCGAGCTCCGGTCCGGCCGGCGAATAGACCACGAACAGCTGCATCGGTCCGGTCCCGGTATTGAGCGTCGAGTGGAATCGGTCCTCCGGCACGAACACCGTGCACCCGGGCCCCACCTTCTGCACCACCGGCACGCCCTCGGGCGTCTCCACCATCTGCTCGCCCTCGCCCGAGATCACGAAGATGATCTCCTCGGCCCCCGGATGGTTGTGTCGGCTATGCCCCTGGCCCGGCGGCAGATCCACCACCCCGCCCGAAAACCGCTTCGCCCCATTCACCTCCGGCGCCACGGTGAGCGACAGCTTTCCCCAATCGAACCCGAACGCGCTGACATCGCGCGGATAGACGAAGTTGTTCTCGGTCATTGTTCCTCCTCCAAATCGGGGCTCCCCACCCCCCACCCTTGATCCCTCCCCGCAAGGGGGAGGGAGACGACTGCTAGCGCCCCACGCTCCACCCTCCCCCTTGCGGGGAGGGTAGCGCCGCTAGGCCCAACGGGCCGTAGCAAAGCTAGGGTGGGGGGTGCGTTACGCTCAAACGCCCGGGTTACGCCCCCGTCCGCAACCCCTTGAAGCTCTCCACCTGCGCCTTGATCGCTACCTCCACCGGCAGCCGCTCCATCGAGCTCGCGCCATAGAACCCATGGCACCCCTTCACCCGGTCGAGGATGAACCTCGCATCCTCCGGCATCGAAATCGGCCCGCCGTGACACAATACGATCACATCGCCTCGCACCCCGCGCGCCGCCGCCGCGATCGCCTCGACCTCCGCCGCGCACTGCTCCAGCGTCTTTGCCGCTTTCGCCCCGATCGCCCCACCCGTCGTCACCCCCATATGCGCGACGATGATATCCGCCCCGGCTTTGGTCATCGCCACCGCCTCGTCGGGATTGAACACATACGGCGTCGTTAACAGGTCCAGCTTGTGCGCCTCGGCGATCATGTCCACCTCGAGCCCATAGCCCATGCCGGTCTCCTCGAAGCTCACCCGCATCACCCCATCGAACAGCCCGATGGTCGGGAAGTTCTGAACCCCCGAGAACCCCATGGCTTTGAGCTCCGCCAAAAACTGCGGCATCAAGACGAACGGGTCCGTCCCGTTCACCCCCGCCAGCACGGGCGTGCGCTTCACCACCGGTAGCACCTCGCGCGCCATGTCCTTGACGATCTCGTTGGCGTTGCCATAGGCGAGCAGCCCCGCCGCCGAGCCGCGCCCGGCCATGCGATAGCGCCCCGAATTGTAGATGATGATCAGGTCGATGCCGCCGGCTTCTTCGGCCTTGGCCGAGATGCCGGTGCCGGCCCCGCCGCCCACGATCGGCTGCCCGCGGGCCACCATATCGTGGAATTTCCTGAGGATTTCGGCGCGCGCGATGGCAGCCATGCTGTCTCCTATGACGTGATTTCCTGAAAGGCGCGCACTGCCGCCTCGGCGAAGCTGGGATCGTTGATATGGCAGTCGAGCCGGATCAACTGCCGGTTGTCGCCCCACTGCACGGTCCGCTCGATCGCATCGAACAGTTCGGCATCGGCTTCCGCATCGCGGAACGCGCCACCCTCGATATCGAGCGCCGAGACCCCGCGCAGCGGAATGAGGAACCGCACCGGCCCGATGGCAGCATTGAGCTTGCCGCCGATCCATTCCCCGATCGCCCGGCACTCGTCGACACTCGTGCGCATCAGCGTCACGTTGGCGTTGTGCGAGTAGAGCAGGCGGTCCGCATAGTGCGCTGGTACCGTCTCGGGCGCCCAGAAGTTGACCATGTCGCACGCCCCGACCGAGCCGACATAAGGCACTGCTCGCCGCGAGATGCAGTCGAGCCGCTCGGGCCCGGCCGGCAGCACGCCGCCGAGCAGATAGTCGCAGACTTCGGTCGTGGTGACGTCGATCAGCCCGCCGACGAGGCCGGAATCGACCAGCATTTCCATAGTCTTGCCGCCCGTACCCGTGGCGTGAAAGACCAGCGGCTCGACGGCCCCGGTCAGCAACTCGACGATCTGCGTCACCGCCGGCGTCGTCACCCCGAACATGGTGAGCCCCACGGCCAGTTTGGTGGAGGGTTCCACCATCGTCGGATTGGCGCTCATCGCTACGACAGCGAGCGCTGCGTTCGACAAGATAACACGTGATATCCGGTTGAGCCCGGCCAGGTCCGTAACCGAGGGCATCATCACGATGTCGCTCACCCCGACATAGGGCCCGACATCGCCCGAGGCGAGGGTGGAGACCATCACTTTCGGCAGTCCGATCGGCAGTTTGCGCATGCCGGCGGTGACAATCGAGGTGCCGCCGCCACCGCCGATGCCCACCATTCCCCCGATGTCATCACGTGTTATGACAAACCGTGCGAAGGCCTCCGCCATCCCGGCCACGGCGACGCCGCGATCGTTGCCCTCCAGCAGGTCCGGCGCGCCGAACTTAGCAACCTCGGCCGCGCCGACCTCGGGCGGGATCGTCGGCGCGCGCGTCCCCACGTCGACCACCAGCGGATCGGCGCCAAGCGCGCGAATTCTCTCCGCGAGGAAGGCAAGTTCCTCGCCCTTTGTGTCGGCTGTCCCGACCACGTAGATGCGCTTCATCGCACCCCTCCCGACACCGTTTCAGGTCACCCCGTCGATGCTCTCGCCGCCATGTCATGGCAGAGCCCCGCCGCCATTGCAAAGCATTTTGAGATGTGCGTATCATTTCGATATGGACGTCTCACAGCCCAATGAGCAGCAGAGTTCCGAGCCGAAAGGCGCCCGTGCGCGCACTCGCAAACTCATGCTCGAGACCGCCATCGCCCTGATGCAGAACGGCCAGACCCCGTCCGTCAGCGACGTAGCCGAGGCCGCCCAAGTGTCGCGCGCCACCGCCTATCGCTATTTCCCGAGCCAGGCCGCCCTGGTCCACGCCGTGGTCGACGAAGGCCTCGGCCCGATCCTCAACTGGAAGAGCGCCAGCGAGGATCCTGAGACCCGCGTCCTCGACCTGCTCGCGCTCACCATGCCGCGCGTCGCCGAGTTCGAGGCCACCTTCAAGGCGGCCCTGAAGCTGTCGCTCGAGCAGTGGGCGCAGCGCCGCGCCGGTACGCTCGGCGCCGAACCGCCGTTCAAGCGCGGCCATCGGGTCGAGCTGCTGCAAATGGCGATAGCGCCGCTCAAGAATAAATTGCCAGACGCCAAGTTCCAGCGACTCGCCAAGGCGTTGTCCCTGGTCTACGGTCTGGAAGTCCTCATTGTTCTCAAAGACTTGTGGGGGCTTGAGTTTGACGAGACTACGGAAGTCGCGACCTGGGCAGCCACCGCGCTAGTCCGCGCTGCCGTCGCGGAGTCCGCTGCCTGAGCCGGTGAGGGAAACTATTTTCCTAAACCGGGTCACGACTTGCATAAATGCTAGCATGTTAGCTTGACGAGACTGATAAAACGTTGAATTTGTAGTTTTGACGCACGTCGATCAGGAGGAAGATCAAGTGCGACGGGCGCTTGGAGGAGCGCCATAACTGGTGACCGCGCGGGCCTTGGGAGAGGCCAGCGCTGTAGTCCCGGTGATGAGGGAGGGGTCCCGAACGTCGCGAGAGAACGGCCGGTCGCCGAAGCTTGGGAGAGCTTTTGGCCGGTTCGCTGCTGTGAAGGCCCCCGGCACGGAGGAGGGGCTTCGGTCGGTGCCGCATATGCCGGCCGTCGGAAGCGCTAGAGGGAGGACCATAATGCGCACTGTTACCAAGGGCATACTGGCCGGTTTGGGCCTGATGCTTGCGTCGAGCACATCTGTGCTGGCGCAGGAACTGACCATCCTGTGGGCCGAATGGGATCCGGCCAACTATCTGCAGGAACTCGTCAACGAGTACCCGGATGCAAAGGTCACCGTGGAAACCGTTCCGTGGCCGGACTTCCAGACCAAGGCCTTCACCGAATTCAACGCCCAGGGCTCGGCCTATGACCTCGTGGTCGGCGACAGCCAGTGGCTGGGTGCAGGCTCGACGCAGGGACACTATGTCGACCTGACGGACTTCGTCGCTCAGCACAACCTGACTACGGCAATGGCTCCGGCGACCATGAAGTACTACTCGGAGTATCCGGGTGGTTCCGGCAAATATTGGGCCGTTCCGCTCGAAGGCGACGCGCTCGGCTGGGCCTATCGGAAGGATTGGTTCGAAAATCCGGACGAGATGGCCGCGTTCAAGGCCAAGTACGGCTACGACCTTGCCGTTCCGCAGACCTGGCAGCAGCTGCTCGACATTGCCGAGTTCTTCACGCGCCCGGACAAGAATATGTACGGGGCCGCGATCTACACGATGAATGCGGGCGATGCCATCGTCATGGGCGTCGAGAACTCGGTTTTCGCCTATGGCGGCTCGTTCGGTGACTACGCGAACTACAAGGTCACCGGCGAGCTCAACTCCGACAAGGCGGTGAAGGCGCTTGAGGACTATCGCAAGCTCTTTACCTACAACCCGCCGGGCTGGGGTAACGCGTTCTTCGTCGAAACTAATACGGCGTTTGCTCAGGGCCAGGCGGCGATGGCGATGAACTACTTCGCCTTCTTCCCCTCGTTGATCAACGAGGCCACCAATCCCTATGCCAAGTCGACCGGCTTCTTCGCCAACCCCAAGGGCCCGAACGGCGATGACTTCGCCGCGCTGGGCGGCCAGGGCATCTCGGTTGTGAGCTACAGCCAGAACAAGGAAGCGGCGGTGAAGTTCCTCGAGTGGTTCATCAAGCCCGAGACCCAGAAGCGCTGGGCCGAGCTCGGTGGCTACACCTGCGATGCCAAGCTTCTCGAGAGCGCCGAGTTCCGCAACGCCACGCCGTACAACGAGGCGTTCTACCAGACCATGTTCAAGGTCCGCGACTTCTGGGCGCTGCCTGAATATGCCGAGCTCCTCACCGAGGCCGCCGACACCTTCTACCCCTATGTGGTGGACGGAAAGGGCACGGCCAAGGAGACCCTCGACAAGCTGGCGGCCACCTGGGTCGATACGCTCAAGTCGGCCGGCTACGCGGCCCAGTGACGGGTGACGAAACGTCCGGGGAGGCGGCGCTTGCCCGCCTCCCCGGATTCTCAAGCGGGGGACTCTGGCCTTGGATAAGTTGATGACAACGCTCGATCCAAAGACACGCGCAGCGACGCGCGGATGGAGCGACATCACCATTCGGAACCTGTTCATCATCCCGACGGTGGGGTTCCTGATCGTCTTCAATGTCTTCCCGCTGCTCTATTCGCTCGGGTTCTCCTTCACCGACTTCAAGGCATCGAGCAAAGCTGCGGCCAATTTCGTCGGCTTCAAGAACTATGCCGACGTGCTCGCCGATCCGGTGATCTGGCGCACCTTCACGACCACCCTGTGGTACGTCATCGTCTCGGTCACGGGCCAGTTCATCGTCGGCTTCGGCCTGGCGCTGCTGCTCAACCGCCCCATTCCCTTCAAGGGCTTCATCACGACGCTACTGCTCTTGCCGATGATGCTCTCGCCGGTCGTGGTCGGCCTGTTTTGGAAGCTCATCTACGATCCCTCGTGGGGCATCCTCAATTATGTGCTCGGCCTGGGCAAAGTGGCCTGGCTCACCGACCCCAACCTCGCGCTCTACGCGGTCGCGATCACCGACATCTGGATGTGGTCGCCGTTCGTGATGCTGCTCTCGCTCGCCGGTCTCAGTGCCGTGCCCAAGCACCTCTACGAGGCCGCCTCGATCGATCGCGCCGGCCGGTTCTACACCTTCTTCCGCATCACCCTGCCTTTGGTCGCGCCGATCCTGCTCATTGCGGTGATCTTCCGCACCATGGAAGCCTTCAAGACCTTCGACATCGCTTTCGTGATGACCGGCCAGCCGGCGGCGGAGCTGATCTCCTCGCGCCTCTACAAGATGGCCTTCCAGCAGTGGCAGACCGGGCCATCCTCGGCGCTCGCCTACATCATCCTGATCATGGTGCTGTGCATCACCAACATCTACGTGAAGTACCTCAACAAGGCGAAGGAGCGCTGAGATGGCCGTCGTATCAACGCGTGCCGGACGTATCGGCAACCGCCTCGCCATTGCTGCGGTCATCGTCATTACGCTGATCTTCCTGTCGCCGATCTACTGGATCACCTCGACGGCCTTCAAGCCGCTGCTGCTCTCGACCACCGTGCCGCCCACCGTCGTGTTCGAGCCGCAGGTGACGCCGTTCGTGAAACTGTTCGTGAAGCGGGCCCAGCTGACCGCGCCAGTTGACCAGGCCACCTATGACGCCGCCCCCTGGTGGGAGCAGCTCGTGCTCGCCGGCGGCGAGCGATTGTCGCGCAACGGCCAGGGCGACGTGGTCTACTCGGCCTATCCCGACCGCTTCGTCAATTCGCTGATCATCGCCATCACCTCGACCATCCTCGCGGTCTCGATGGGCACCATCACCGCCTACGGCTTCTCGCGCTTCCGCGTAAAGGGTGAGGCGGACCTCCTGTTCTTCATCCTTTCGACGCGCATGCTGCCGCCGATCGTCGTCGCCATCCCGATGTTCCTCATGTACCGCGCCGTCGGGCTCAACGACACGCATCTGGGGCTCATATTGCTCTACACCGCTTTCAACGTCTCGTTCGCGGTTTGGCTGATGAAAGGCTTCATCGACGAAATTCCCAGGGAGTACGAGGAAGCGGCGCTGGTCGACGGCTACACGCGCATGCAGGCCTTCTTCAAGATCGTGCTGCCCGAGGCCGCGACGGGCATCGCCGCCACCGCCGTGTTCTGCTTCATCACCGCCTGGAACGAATACGCTTTCGCTCTGATCCTCACCAACCGGCGGGCCCAGACGGCGCCACCATTCATTCCGAGTCAGATCGGCACGGGCTTGCAGGACTGGACGGTCATCGCCGCCGGCACCGTGCTCTTCCTGCTCCCGGTCGCCATTTTCACCTTCCTGCTTCGCAATCACCTGCTGCGTGGCATGAGCTTCGGGGCGATCCGCAAGTGAACATTCGCGACTTCAACCAGAAGATCCTCAACCCTGGCTCCATGACCTTCATGGTCGTCGGCATCCTGTTTCTCTGCCAGCCCTGGCTGGAGGTGCTGCACCAGTGGAGCGTGCTGGTCATGTTGGTCGGCCTCATCGGATTCAATTTCTCCGTCCACATTCCGCCGCCCGACAAGAAGCTGATCGACGAGGTCGACACCGTCCACGGAGGCACGCAGCATGGCTGAGATCGAACTCCGTCACATCGACAAGCACTTCGGCCCGGTCCACGTCATCAAGGACGTGAACCTCACCGTGAAGGACAAGGAGTTCGTGGTTTTCCTCGGCCCGTCCGGCTGCGGCAAGACCACGACGCTGCGCGCCATCGCCGGCCTCGAGGAGATCGACTCGGGCGATATCCTGCTCGACGGCAAGCCCATCCAAGGCCTCCGCGCCGCCGAGCGCGACATCGCCTTCGTGTTCCAGAACTACGCGCTCTATCCGCATTTCACTGTCTACGAGAACCTCGCTTTCCCGCTGCGCGCCGTCGGCACCGCCAAGGATGTGGTGGATTCGACCGTGCGCTCGGTCGGCAAGTCGCTCGGCATCCTGAATCTACTCAATGCCCGCCCGTCGGCGCTGTCCGGTGGCGACATGCAGCGCGTCGCCATCGGCCGTGCATTGGTGCGCCGCCCCAAGGCGCTGCTGCTCGATGAGCCGATCGGCTCACTCGACGCCAAGCTCCGCGAAACTATGCGCATCGAACTGAAGCGCCTGCATTTCGAGAACGGCTCCACCTCGATCTACGTCACCCACGACCAGGTCGAGGCCATGTCGCTGGCCGATCGCATCGTCGTCATGAACGACGGCGTGCTGCAGCAGGTCGGCACCCCCACCGAGGTCTATCTCTACCCGGCCAACCTGTTCGTCGCCCAGTTCATCGGCTCGCCGGTGATGAACATCGCCGCCACCAAGGTCAGCGAGGCCGACGGCAACGCCCGCATCGCGCTCGACGACGCGAGCTTCGACCTGCCGCGCGAACTGCTCGGCATGCTCGAGCAGAAGAAGGCCGCTGGCGACCTTTCCCTCGGCGTGCGCCCCGAAGGCGTCATTGTCAGCCATGACCAGAAGCCGGGCTACCGGCCTGCCGAGGCCCACATCATCCAGCCCTTTGGCGGCTTCGACATCATCGACCTGAAGTTCGGCGAAAAGACCCTCAGGGCCCGCACCACCTCCGGCTATGTCGACAAGCCCGGCACCACCGTCTTCGCCCGCATCGATCCGGCGCAGGCGCACTTCTTCGACACCAAATCGGGCGCCTCGCTCGACATCCGGCTAGGCAACTGACATGGCCCGCATCCGCCTCGAAAACATCACCAAGAAATTCGGCACCCACACCGCCGTCGGTAATCTCGATCTCGACGTCGGCGACGGTGAGTTCTTCGTGCTGCTCGGCCCCACCGGCGCCGGCAAGACTACCACGTTGCGGATGATCGCCGGGCTCGAAAAGCCCACCGAAGGCGCCATCCATATCAACCAGGCGAACGTCAACGACTGGGGCCCGGCCGAGCGCGACGTCGCGCTGGTGCTGCAGCAATATTCGCTCTATCCGCGCCTCACGGTGCGCGACAACCTCGCCTTCCCGCTGCGCTCGCGCGTCCGCAAGATGAGCGAAGCCGATATCGCAAAGCGCATCGACTACGCGTCGAAAACCCTCCGCATCACCCACCTGCTCGAGCGCAAGACCGACCGGCTGTCGGGCGGCGAGATGCAGCGCGTTTCCATCGGCCGCGCCATCGTGCGTGAGCCGCAGGTCTTCTTGATGGACGAGCCGCTCTCGGCGCTCGACGCCAAGCTCCGCGAGTCGCTGCGCTCCGAGCTCAAAGACCTGCAGATGCGGCTCGGCGCCACCTTCATCTTCGTCACCCACGATCAGGTCGAGGCCATGACCATGGGCGACCGCATCGCCGTGCTCAACAAGGGTCGCATCGTCCAGGTCGGCACCCCGCGCGAGGTCTACACCAACCCGCGCGACACCTTCGTCGCGAGCTTCGTCGGATCGCCCGCCATCAACCTGTTGCCCGGCAGCCTCGCCGGCAATCTCGCCAGCGTCGCCCAGAGCTTCGAGATGTCGATCAACGCCGCTGCGCCGGTCCAGGGCCCGGTCACCTTCGGCATCCGCCCCGAAGACGTCGAAGTCGCCTCCGGCGCCACGAACGAGGCCCGCATCCACGACGTGGAAAACCACGGCATCGAAAAGATCGTCACCCTGCGCGTCGGCGACAACCTGATGCGCGCCGCCGTCCCGGCCCGCGTCGACGTCAAGGTCGAAGAAGCCGTCCGCTTCAGCTGGAACCCGGACAAGGTGATGCTGTTCGACGCCAAAACCGGCCTCAACCTCAGGCACAAGGCGGCGTAGCCATGAGCATCGTGGCTTCCCACCCCCACCCTCAATCCCTCCCCACGAGGGGGAGGGATGCGCAAGCCTCGGACGGTTGGTTGGTGAGGCACGATCTCTCAGTCGTCTCCCTCCCCCTTGTGGGGAGGGATCAAGGGTGGGGGTGCCCCACGCTCAGTCTTTTCAGTGATCAATAATCCCCGGGGGAGGGGACCATGGCATCCAACAACTACCCGAAACTCCACAACGCCACCTGGCCCGGCGTGGTCGGCAAGGGCGCCCCGGGTTCCGAGCCCATCATCCCCCTCGATACGCTGCTGAAGCTCACCGCCAACGCCGAAGTCGACGGGCAGAAGTTCGATGGCGTCGACCTCTGGCTCGCCGACCCGCATATCTCCATCGACAGCTCGAAAGACGATGTGAAGCGCATGAGCGATCACATCGCCAGCTTCGGCCTCAAGGTCGGCAGCTTCGTCGCGCCAATTTGGGGCGGCGCCGGCGGCGGATCGGCCATGGGCGACGCCGACGACGTGAAGCGCTTCCTCACCCAGGTCGAAAAGGCCTGCCGCATTGGCAAGCAGATGCGCGAACTCGGTATCCGCCCCACCGGCGGCGTGCGCGTCGATAGTTCCACCGGCGTCGAAGCCTGGGACGCCGACCCGGTCGGCAACACCAAGAAGATCGCCGAGACCTTCCGCGAAGCCGGGCGCATCGCCCAATCCTACGGCGAGTACATCGTCGCCGAAGGCGAGATCTGCTGGGGCGGCATGCACTCCTGGCGCGAGAACGTGAAGCTGCTCGAAATGGTGGGCATGCCGGGCGTCGTCGGCTACCAGGCCGACATGGCCCACTCCATGCTGTTCGTCCTCGGCGCCAACGCCGAAAAGGACCGCATCCTGCCCAAGGATTTCGAGTGGAGCGACAAGGCCGCGCTCGACGCCGCCTATCACAAGGTCGCCGACGCCCTGCGCCCCTGGACGCTGGATTTCCACGTCGCCCAGAACGACGGCACCACCTTCGGCTCCGGCGACCATGAAAAGACCGGCCGCCACTGCCAGATCGACGACCCCAATGGCCGGCTCGATGTGACCAAGCACGCCGGCTACTGGCTGCGCGACGACAAGGGCGAACTGACCAAAAAGATGCGCCACATCTGCTGGGACGGCTGCATGTTCCCCAACGCCGTGATGGAGCAGCAGGAGACCTGGAACAAGGTCCTCGGCGCCATGCTCAAAGTCCGCGACGCCCACGGCTGGCGGGAATAGCCCGGCCGCCTCCCAGACCGCTGTCATTCCCGCGCATCCCCCCTCACGACCGAGGAACCAATGACCAAACAACTCAACATCGGCATGGTCGGCTACGGCTTCATGGCACGCTGCCACTCGCACGCCTGGGCCTCCGTTTCCCACTTCTTCGATACCGGCTACCACCCGGTGCTGAAGGCGGTCGCCGCGCGGAACGACAGCAAGGTGCGCCGCTTCGCCGAGCAGTGGGGCTATGAGAGCATCGAGCATGACTGGCGCGCCCTGGTCGAACGCAAGGACATCGACGCCATCGATATCTGCGTGCCCAACGACCTCCACGCCGAGATCGCCATCGCCGCCGCCAAGGCCGGCAAGATGGTGCTCACCGAAAAGCCGCTCGCCCGCACCGCCGCCGAGGGTCAGCCGATGGTCGATGCGGTGGAAAAGGCCGGCGTCCCCAACCTCGTCTGGTACAACTACCGCCGCGTCCCCGCCGTCTCGCTGATCAAGCAGCTCGTCGCTGAGCAGAAGCTCGGCCGCATCTTCCACTACCGCGCCAAGTTCCTGCAGGATTGGACCATCTCGCCAGACGTGCCGCAGGGCGGCCCCGGCACCTGGCGCCTCGACGTCAATGCCGCCGGCTCCGGCGTCACCGGCGATCTCCTCGCCCACTGCCTCGACAGCGCCACCTGGATCAACGGCGGCATCTCCTCGCTCACCGCCATGACCGAAACCTTCGTCAAAGAGCGCACCCACGCCGACACCGGCAAGAAGCAAACCGTCGGTATCGACGATGCGGCCGCCGTGCTCACCCGCTTCGCCAACGGCGCGCTGGGCACGTTCGAATCCACCCGCTACGCCCGCGGCCACAAGGCCGCCTACACGCTCGAGATCAACGGCGAGAAGGGCTCGCTCGCCTGGGACCTGCACGACATGAACCGCGTGCAGTGGTTCGATCACTCCACCGAGGGGCGCCTGCGCGGCTGGACCAACATCCTCGTCACCGACGGCGATCACCCCTATCTCGGCAAGTGGTGGGTCCCCGGTCTGATCATCGGCTTCGAGCATAGCTTCACCCACACCGCTGCCGATTTCCTCGAAGGCCTCAAGACAGGCAAACCCGCCGCCCCCACCTTCCGCGACGCGCTGGAAACCAACAAACTCTGCGACGCCATCATCAGCTCGGGCAAATCCGGCAGCTGGGTGAACCTGTGAAACTCGGCTTCGACCTCCTCCTCTGGACCACGCACGTCACCGACGAGCACTGGCCCATCATCGAGCGCCTGAAGGCCACCGGCTATGACGGCGTCGAAGTCCCGATGTTCGAAGGCACGCCCGACCACTACGAAAAGCTCGGCCGCCGCCTCCGCGATGTCGGCCTCGGCGCCACCGGCGTCGGCGTCATGGCCGGCGGCAACGCCATCTCCCCCGATTATGTGCAGCGCGCCGGCGCCCTCACGCACCTCAACTGGCTGACCGATTGCACGGCGGCTCTCGGCGCCACGCTCGTCTGCGGCCCGTTCCACCAGCCGCTGGGCGAGTTCTCCGGCCGTGGCCCCACCGCCGATGAGATTGCCTGGTGTGCCGACGTCCACAAACAGGCGGCACAGTACGCCGCGCAGCAGGGCGTGGCGCTGTCTGTCGAGCCGCTCAACCGGTTCGAGTGCTACTTCCTCAACACCATGGAGCAGGCCGCAAGCCTTGTCCGCCGGGTGGACGAGCCGAATTACGGCTACCTGTTCGACACGTTCCACACCAACATCGAGGAAAACTCGGTTCCGCCCCTGATCGCCTCGACCATTGGGCAGATCAACCACGTCCACATCACCGAGAACAACCGCGGCGTCCCCGGCGCCGGCCACATCGATTTCCGGTCAGTCTTCAATGCCCTGAAGCAATCCGGCTACGACGGTTGGATGACCATCGAAGCCTTCGGCTCCGCCCTCCCGGACCTCGCCGCCGCCACCAAGATCTGGCGCCCGCTGTTTGGCAGCGAAGCCGAGGTGTACGAAAAGGGCTTCAAGCTGATGCGCGAAGGCTGGGACCGGGCGCGCTAACCGGCGGCCTGAACGACCCGTTCACCGTCACGACAGTGCAGCAAGCGCACCCTCAAGCCCGACGCGCACCCCGCGCGGGCTTCACGAGGGACTAGGATCATGAAAACGCTTCTTGTTCTTGTTGCAACACTCGGGCTCGCCACCGCTGTCGGCGCCACCGACAACGTCTACCAGACCTCGAAAACCCTGAGCCTCGGCCAGTATGGCGCCAACTGCGCCAGCATCGGCGGCACCTACGAGTCGCACGACGACAACACCGGCACTTGCTCGAAATCGGGCGGCTACAACGTCACCTGTTCGCGCGACGAAGGCATCACCACCTGCGTCGGCTACGACCCGAAACGGCCCAAGGCGCCGCAATAGCTTTCAGCCGGCGAGTCTCGTAAGAAGCTTGCCGTGAACGCGGCGCTCCCCGTCCCGCGTCCAGCGCGAGGAGGAGTGCCGCGTGACCAAGATTTCCCTGCTGTCCGGATCCTATACCGGCCCGAACGGCGAAGGCTTGAAGCTCTTGAGCTTCGATACCGCCACCGGCAACATCGAGCTCGTCCGCAGCTTCCCCGGCACCCCCGACGTCTCCTGGATCGCCTTCGCGCCCTCGACGCGCACCGTTTACGTCACCGACGAGATGGCGGCTATGGTCGGCGCTTTCACGCTTTCGCCCGACCTCGCGACGGTCACTCCGCTCGGCTACACGCCGACGGGCGCGAACTACCCCTGCTACCTCAGTCTCAGCCCCGACGCGACGCGCCTCGCCGTCGCCAATTATGGGGATGACTCCGTGCCCACGTACGCCATCGGCCCCACCGGCACTCTCGCCGCCGGACCGGTCCTCCGCGGCACGCAGGCCCACGACACCGGCCACGCCCACTGGACACAATGGTCCCCCGAAGGCAATCGCCTCTACAATGTCGATCTCGGCCACGACGAAGTCCGCAGCTTCGCCTACGCCGCCGCGACGGGCACCTTCGGTGGCCCCGAGACGGCGTTCCAGACCCCGAAAGGGGCCGGCCCGCGCCACCTGGCGTTCCACCCGAACGGCAAGTTCGCCTACCTGTTCACCGAATACGCCCAGACGCTGACCGCGCTCGCCCGCCAGCCCGGCGGCAAGCTCACCGCGCTCAACACGCTCTCGGCGCTCCCCGCCGACTTCAATGGCGAGTCGACCGGCGCGCACATCCAGATCAATCCGGCCGGCACCATCGCCTACGTCTCGAACCGCGGCCACAACTCGATCACTGCCTTCGCCATCGCCGCCGACGGCCGCATCAGCCTCAAACAGAACATCCCCTGCGGGGGCAACTGGCCGCGCTTCTTCCTGCTTCTGGAAAACCACCTGATCGTCGCCAACCAGGAGAGCGAAGACCTGGTGGTGTTTGATGTGGGAGCCGATGGAACGCTGACCGCGACGGGTACGGTGTTCAAGCTGCAGAAGCCGGTGGCTCTGCTGCAGATCTAGCCAAAAGCACCAGCCTCTCCTGATCCTCCCCCGCGTGGCGGGGGAGGGGGACCAGCGAAGCTGGTGGAGGGGGCGGGCAAAGCCTCAGTCGGCTACCGAACCCTGTGCTGCATCTCCGGCAGGAACACCGTCAGCAATCCCGCCAGCGGCAGGAACGAGCATAGCCAGAACACGTACTGGATCCCCGCCACGTCGGCGAGCGCCCCGAGCGCCGCAGCCGCAATCCCGCCCGCCCCAAACGCAAAGCCGAAGAAGATCCCGGCGATCATCCCGACCCGGCCCGGCATCAACTCCTGCGCGAACACCACGATGGCCGAGAACGCCGACGAGAAGATCAGCCCGATCAGCACCGTCAGGATCACCGTCCATCTGAGGTCGGCATAGGGTAGCGCCAGCGTGAACGGCAGCACCCCGAGGATGGAAAACCAGATCACGAACTTCGCGCCGAACCGGTCGCCGATCGGCCCGCCGAGGAAGACGCCGAGCGCCGACGCCCCGAGATAGACGAACAGCAGCAGCTGCGCGTCCTGCACCCCGACCTGGAACTTGTCGATCAGGAAGAACGTGTAATAGCTCGAAAGCCCCGCCATGTAGGCGTTCTTGGTCAGCGTCAGCACGGTCAGCACGATGAGCGCGATCGCCGTCGTGCGCTTGTCGAACAGCAGCGTCGTGCTCGCCGGCGCCTTGCCGGCATTGGCCTTGCGGTGCGCCGCGTACCAGTTGCCGACCCGCCACAAAATGAAGATGCCGAGCAGCGAGCCCACCGCGAACCAGCTGACGCTCGATTGCCCGCGCGGCAAGACGATGAAGGCCGCGAGCAGCGGTCCGATCGCCGAGCCGAGATTGCCGCCCACCTGGAACAACGACTGCGCCAAGCCATGCCGCCCGCCCGAAGCCAGCCGCGCCACGCGCGAGCTCTCCGGATGGAAGATCGCCGAGCCGAGCCCGACGAACGCCGAGCCGAGCAGCAGCAGCCAGTAGCTCTGCGCGAACCCGAGGATGATGAGGCCGACAAGGCTCGATGCCATGCCGACCGGCAGCGAATAGGGCAGGGGCCGCTTGTCGGTGTACATGCCGATCGCCGGCTGCAGCAGCGACGCGGTGCACTGGAAGGTGAAGGTCAACAGCCCGATCTGCACGAAATCGAGGCCGTAATTCTCCTTGAGGATCGGGTAGATGGCGGTCAGCAGCGACTGCATCACGTCGTTGATCAGGTGGCAAACCGACACCGCGACGATGATCGAGAGCGTGGTCTTGCTGGCGATCGAAGTCGCCGGTGCCGAAGCTGTGGCCGTCAATTTGGGAATCCGAAAATCGAAGGTGGGCCGGCTCAGGTCGAGCCGAAAGCAATACTTGCCTCTAACATGTCAGTGCCGGCGAGTCGTTAGCACTCAAGCGATTTTCCGTTCGGTTGAGTGACGCTTTCTGTTGTTGGGCACCGTCTCGCCACCCCACCGGCCGTCATCCCGGCGAAAGCCGGACCCACTGCTCGGACGGTTGGGCCGGCACGAAACCCGTCCGGTCCATCACAGCAAGGTCGGCGCGATTGTATTGGTGGAGCGCTCAGCGCACTGGGTCCCGGCTTTCGCCGGGATGACGGCCGAGGTTGTGGCGAGGTCAAGCTACTAGCTCCGCTACCCCCGAAACCACTCCACAAACGCCCACACCCCATCCTCCACATTCGTCCCCGGCACTTCTCCGATCAGCGCCCGCAGCAACCTCACATCCGCCGCCGTCTCGGTCACATCCCCCGGCTGCATCGGCAGCAGTTCCTTCTTCGCCTCGCGCCCCATCGCCGCTTCGATCGCCGTGACGAACCGCATCAGCTCCACAGGCCGGCCACCCGCGATGTTCACCACCCGCCAGGGCGCCACCGGCGACAGCGAGTCCCCCGCCACCGGCTCACCCTGCACCGGCCCCCGCCCGATCAACCGCCCCACCGCCGCCGCCACGTCCTCGACATAAGTAAAGTCCCGACGCATCCGCCCCTCGCCGTAGATGCTGATCGGCTCACCCTTGGCGATCGCCTCGGCGAACCTGAACAGCGCCATATCCGGCCGCCCCCACGGCCCATAGACCGTGAAGAACCGCAAACACGTCGTCGGCACTCCGAACAGGTGGGCATACGAATGGCTCATCGCCTCCGTCGCCTTCTTGGTCGCCGCATAAAGCGACACCGGCCGGTCGGTCACATCCGTCTCGCGCGAGGGTTTCCCCGCCATGCCATAGACCGAACTCGAAGACGCGATAAGCAGGTGCTTCGGCTGCGTCCGCCGCGCCGCCTCGAGGATCGCAAGCGTCCCCGTCACATTGCTCTCGGTGTAACTGAACGGCGCCTCGAGGCTGTAGCGCACCCCCGCCTGTGCCGCGAGATGCACCACCACCTCCGGCGCATCGGCGAACGCCGCCGCCACCGCCGCATCGTCCTCCAGCCGCCCGATCACCGGCCGAAACCGCGCCTCGGCCTCCAGAATCGCATGCCGCTGCTGTTTCAGCCCCACGTCGTAATACGGCGTCAGCGCATCGAGCCCGATCACCTCGTGCCCCTCGGCCAATAGCCGCCGGGCGAGGTGAAAGCCGATGAACCCCGCACTGCCGGTGATCAGAATGCGCACGTCGCCCCCCAGAAACCGCCGGTGACACAAGGCGTTATTGTCGCGGCGCTGTCGAAACTACGCGCTCCGGATCGACAATGCCAAGAGCGTGACCAAGACGTCAGAAGCCCGCCCTTGAAGATTCTGCTTGCGCCACCGAAATGGTGTGCTACATAACTAGCACACTACCAAGGCATCACGCATGAGCCAATTCAACGACAGCCAGCCGATCTTCGTACAGATCGGCGAAAGGATTGCCGACATGATCCTGAGCAAAACCGCCAAGGAGGGCGAGGCGCTTCCTTCCGTGCGCCAGATCTCCGCCGATCTCTCGGTCAACCCGTTGACCGTCACCCGCGCTTACCAGTCGCTCGTCGATATCGGCGTCGTCGAGTCACGTCGCGGCATGGGCATGTTCGTGGCCGAAGGCGGCCACCAGCGGCTGCTCGCCCACGAGCGCCAGAAATTTCTGACCGAGGAATGGCCGCGCGTCATGGCGCGCATGGCGGCCCTCGATCTCGATCCCAATCAACTGTTGAAGCAAGGCGGTAAAGATGAATGATCTGGCTCAAACCACAGCTGCTCCGATCGTCTCGGCGCGCGGCCTCAAGAAGCATTTCGGCCGCACCGAAATCCTCCACGGGCTCGATTTCGATATCCCAGCCGGCCGCATCTATGGGCTCGTCGGTCACAATGGCGCCGGCAAAACCACCACGCTGAACGCGCTGCTCGGCCTCACCTCCTACGAGGGCACCGTGCGTGTCCTCGGCGAGGATCCGTACCAGAAGCGCGCCTCGTTGATGAAGAACGTCGCCTTCATCTCCGATGTCGCGAGCCTGCCGCGGTTCCTCAGGGTGCGCGAACTCTTCGCGCTCCTCACCAACATCCACCCCAACTTCGATCAGGCGAAGGCCCGCGGTTTCCTCGAGGGCACCGACGTCAAGATGGAAGCGCGGATCAAGAACCTCTCGAAGGGCATGATCGCCCAGCTCCACCTCGCCGTGGTGATGGCGATCGATGCCAAGCTGCTGGTCCTCGACGAGCCGACCCTCGGCCTCGACATCACCTATCGCAAGCGCTTCTACCGGCGCCTGCTCGAGGACTACATGACTGAAGAGCGCACGCTCCTCATCACCACCCACCAGGTCGATGAGATCGAGTTCATGCTCAGCGACATCATGTTCATCCGAGATGGCGACCTGATCCTCCACATGCAGATGGAAACGGTCAGCACCAAGTTCAGTCAGGTGCTCGTCCGCCCCGAACAGGTTCCGGCCGCCACGGCGCTCGGCCCGATCTACAGCGAAACCCGCTTCGGCCAGACCGCGATGGTCTTCGATGGCGTCGATCGCGACCGGCTCGCCCAGTTCGGCGATGTCTCCACCCCAACTCTCAGCGACCTGTTCGTCGCCCTCATGCAGCGCGGTCCCGCCAAATGAAGTCTCTCGTTGCCCTCATCAAGCGCGAGTATCTCGAGCACCGCGGCGCGTTCTTCTACGCCCCGGCCTTGATCCTCGGCATCATGACGCTGATGCTCGTGCTCGGCATCGCCTCCAACCGCTTCCAGCTCCACCAGGAGATCGGCGTTCCCTCCGCGCTGAAGTTCTTCGAGTTCGGCTTCCTCGCGGTCGGCCTGCTCTGGTGCATGTATCTGCTCGCGGCGCTGTTCTTCTACTACGCCGATGCCTTCAGCGCCGATCGCCGGAACAACGCCATGCTGTTCTGGAAGTCGATGCCGGTCACCGATTTCAAGATGCTGGCGTCGAAGTCGCTCGCCGGCATGACCATCCTGCCGGCCATGATCTTCGGTGCGTACCTGCTCACTGGCGTCCTGATCTACGTCGTCACCATGGTCACTGCGCTGATGCTGCCGCGGCTCGGCGTGCCCAGCGTCTTCGAGTTCCTCTGGAGTGCCATACAAATCGGCGGCTTCGCGTTCGTCTGCCTTGTCACCGCGCTGCTCTGGTATGCCCCGTTCTTCGCCTGGGTCGGTGCGCTCTCGACGGTGTTCCGCCGCTGGTCGATCCCGCTCGCCTTCCTGATCCCGGGGCTCATCGGCCTCGCCGAGAACCTGGTCATCGGCGACAACGGTCCGCGCGCCGGCTACTTCCTGACCTATCTGGGCGAGCGGCTGAAGTTCGGCACCGACAACATGCAGTTTGAGGCGACCGTCTTCAACGACGCCGCGTTCAACGCCTCGGTGATGATCCCGCGCTTCCTCGCCGGGGTGGATTGGTCCCAACTGGTGGGCGGCCTCATCGTCGCAGCCCTCCTCGTCTACGCCGCCAGCGAATACCGCCGCCGGACCGTCGCCACCTGACGGGCACTCTCCGGTCCTCCCCCGCATGGCGGGGGGAGGGGACCATGCGAAGCATGGTGGAGGGGGCGGCCACGGGCACCGGCCCGTGCCACAACGTCTCCCTCCCTTGTGGGGAGGGATCAAGGGGGGGGTGTCCTACGCTCCAAAGGTCGGCAATCCCCACCCAATTTCCATCCATTATTGCATTTCAGTATCGACTGTTCGCCCCCGCGACCACATTGGCTTGCCGGGCCGCATCATCCATATCAGGGTCAATCCAATGGTTCTTTTGCGAGACCCCATCATGATCACAGTCGAATCCCAGGTCAGCGTCCGCTCCACCCCCACGCTGCCGCTTGCCACTCACCTCGGTCCGGTCCGCATCGCCGTCACCGATCGCGACAAGGCGCTCGCCGTCTGGCGCGATGTCGTCGGCCTCGAGCTCATCTCGGAGGACGCCGAAGCCCTGCACCTGGGCGCTGCCGGCCGCGAGCTGATCACCCTCGAGCTGGGCGCCAACAACCCATTCCCCGATCGCACGCTCGGCCTCTACCACGTCGCCATCCACGTCCCGACCCGCAAGACGCTGGCCGAGATGGTGGTGCGCGCGCTCACCCGCCGCGTCCGTATCTCGCCCACCGATCACCTCGTCTCCGAGGCGATCTACCTGTGGGACTACGACAATAACGGCATCGAGATCACCTTCGAGACCCCCTGGCGCGGCCGCATCGGCACTGCCGAGGAGGGCGTCTACGTCCGCACCATCGACGGCTCGCCCCATTCCGGCCGCGAGGCCATCGATGTCGACGACCTGCTCGCCGAACTCGATGACGTCAACAGCGTCCCGGCCCTGATGCCCGCCGGCACCCGCATCGGCCACATCCATCTGCACGTGAACGATCTCGAGCAGGCCATGCACTTCTACCGCGACGGCCTCGGCTTCGGCGGCCTGTTCATCATGCGCCGCTTCGGCATGGGCGACCTCGGCCTCGACTACCCGCCCCACACCATCGCCTTCAACGTCTGGGCCGGCCCCAACGCGGCGCAGGCCCCGAAGGGCACGGCAGGCTTGCGGTGGTTCCATGTGGTGGTGCCGGACCAGGCAGCGTTGGATGCGGTCCGCACGAGGCTGGCCTCGATCAACGCCGTATCGACCGACACGAATGAGGGTCTCGAGACCAAGGACCCGGCAGGAAATCTCGTGAAGGTCGTCTTGGGCTAGATATCGCCCAGCCCATCTCCCCCTTGGCGGGGGAGAAAGCGAAATCTTGGGCTTAGCCCTTCGCTAAGCCTTAGATTTCGCAAGAGAGGGGGTGCGGAGCCAACGTGCCTTCCAGGATCCCCTCTCTTGCAATTTCTAGGACTTAGCCAAGAAGCTAAGCCCAAGAAATCGCTTTCTCTCCCGCAAGGGGAGAGATGAAGAGGGGTTGCTAAAGCACCCCCAAAAACCCCTCGACCTCATCCTCGGTCGTCGCCCAGCTGGTCACCAACCGCACCAGCACCTCGTCCGCTCCCGGCCGCTCCGCCAGTGCCTCCGCCGGCCACTCATGCGCCGCCCCACGCGCCGCCCGCACGCGCGCCAACGCCGCCTTCGAAATCACCGCGAACACCTCGTTGATCCGGCTCTCCCATCCCAGCCGCGCCACATTGCTCGCCCGCAACCCAACCCGCAGCCGCTCCGCCATCCCGTTGGCATGGGTCGCCCAGCGCAGCCAGTTTCCATCCTCGAGATACCCCTCGAACTGCGCCGCCACGAACCGCGCCTTCGAGAACGTGTGCCCCGCCCGCTGCCGTCGCGCCTCGAAATCCCCCAGCAGCCCTGGCGTGAACACCACGATCGCCTCCGCCGCCCAGCAGCCGTTCTTCGTCGCCCCGAACGACAGGAAATCCACCCCCGCCTTCCAGGTCAGCTCCGCCGGCGTCACCCCGAGCGCCGCCACCGCGTTGCCGAACCGAGCTCCATCCATATGCACCTTCAGCCCGCGCGCCCGAGCGATTCCCGCCAGCGCCGCCACCTGATCCACTGCGTAAACCGTGCCCCATTCCGTCGCGTTGGTGAGGCTCACCGCCACCGGCACGCTCCTCCCGCCCTCCGGGTGCTTGCCCAACGCTGCCTCGAACGCCCCAGCGTCGATCATCCCCAGCGGACTCTGCACCGGGATCAGCTTCATCCCGCCCGACTGGAACTCCGTCGCGCCGCTCTCGTCAGCGTAGACATGCGCATCCTCGGCGCAGAACACCACGCCGCCCGGCCGGCTCAGCGCCGCCAGGCCCAGCGAGTTCGATGCCGTCCCCGTCGCCGTGAACCACACCTCGACCTCGCGCTCGAACAGCTCCGAAAACCGCCGCGTTACGCTGACGCTCAGCGGATCGCCGCCATAGGCCGGCGAGAACCCCTGATTGTGCCGCACCAACGCCGCCATCACCTCGGGCGTCGCCCCCGCCCAGTTATCGCTCGCAAAATTCACGCTGAAACACCCCGATAAATTGCGCCACGCTGCTAGCACACCGCCCTCTCAGTCGGCCATCGCCCCCTTGCGGGGGAGAAAGCGATTTCTTCGGCATGGCCCTTCGCCAAGCCTTGGAAACCGAAAGGGGGGGACTTTTTGCGTACTGGAGTCTCAGCCCCGCGCCGCTATGATTGCCCCCAATAGGAGACCCCATGCGAGCTATATCCTGCACCGCGCCCGAACAGCTGGCGCTGATTGACATCGACCGCCCCGAGCTGAAGCCCGGCTGGGTCCGCGTCGCCATCCGCCACATCGGCATCTGCGGCACCGACTACCACATCTTCGAAGGCAATTTCCCCTTCTTCGAATACCCCCGCGTCATCGGCCACGAGCTCTCGGGCACCGTCGTCGATCCCAACGGCGAAGCCTTCGCCGCCGGCGATCCCGTCGTCATCAACCCCTATCTCAACTGCGGCCATTGCCCCGCCTGCCTCGAAGGCCGCGCCAATTGCTGCGAGACCCTCAAGGTCATCGGCGTCCACGCCCCCGGTGGCATGGCCGAAGAAATCGTCATGCCGGCCACCAACCTCTATCCGGCTGACGGCCTTAGCCTGCGCGACGCCGCCATGGTCGAGTTCCTCGCCATCGGCGCCCACGCCATCCGCCGCACCACCGAACTGAAGCCGGGCTCTCGGGCCCTCGTCGTCGGCTCCGGCCCCATCGGACTCGGTGTCGCCTTCTTTGCGCAAATCGCCGGCGCCGATGTCACCGTGGTCGATGCCGCGCCGGACAAGATCGAGGCCACCCGCGCGCTGGGCTTCCGCACCTTCTCTCCCGCCGAGCTCGAAGGCGCCGAATTCACCGCCATCAAGGCCAGCGGCTTCGACGCGGTGTTCGATTCCACCGGCTCGATTCGCGCCATGAACGCCTCGCTGCTCCACACCCGCAACGGCGGCGCCTACACCCTGGTCGGCGTCATCAAGGGCGACTTGGTCTTCCCCGACAGCGAAGTGCACCGGCGCGAGCTCACCATCCGCGGCTCCCGCAACGCCATCCGCGCCGATTTCGAGCACGTCATGGCCTCGATCCGCGCCGGCAAGGTCCCCACCGACAAGCTGGCGACGCACGCCACCACCATGGACCGCGTCCCCGAAGATATGCCCATCTGGGCCCACGACCGCACCGGCGTCATCAAGGCGATCGTCACGGTATAGGGCAGGGCGTCACTTAGAGGCGACCATAGCCGCCTCAACTCTTGCCTCTCCCTCCCCCTTGTGGGGAGGGATCAATGATGGGGGGCCACGGTCCGGCGGTTCCCGCCGAGACGCGAGATACGACCGCGCGCGCCCGGTCAGCTCCGGTTGATCATCCGGGGCGTCACATCGAGCTCGATCTCTTCCATCCCGAGGAGCCGCGCCACGACCTCCGGCGGGTCCTTCACCACATGCACGCCCGACACCGTGTCGATCTTGGTGTCGCGCAGCCCCTTCACCACGGCCACCACGTGCTCGGGGTTGACGTAGATGATGCCATCGGGCGTATCGAGCTTTACCAGCCGCATAGAAATCTCCTCAGTGCTGCCCCACATACTCCAGCGCCGTGCGGCCGGTGACATCATGCCCAATGCATGGACAATGAACTGTGAACCTCTTTCTTCACCTCCCCCTTCATTGGGGAGGGCGGGAGGGGGCCGTCTGCCAAGGATGACCGCATGACCAGCCCCGACGAAATCCTCAACTTCTGGTTCGTCGAGCACGGCGAGCCCGACTGGTTTGGCGGCAAGCCCGAGTTCGACGCGGTCCTCGCCAGCCGCTTCAGCGACACCTATGCCGCCGTCGCCCGCGGCGAAGCCGCCTGGTGGCGCCAGACCCCATCCGGCCGCCTCGCCGAGGTTATCGTGCTCGATCAGTTCTGCCGCCAGCTGCACCGCAAGCAGCCCGAAGCCTTCGCCTCCGACCCCATGGCGTTGCGCCTCGCGCAGGAAGCCGTGGCCACCGGCGACGACATGCGCGTCGAGCCGCGCCGTCGCACCTTCATCTACATGCCCTACATGCATTCCGAGGATCTCTCCGTGCACGACGAGGCCATCCGCCTGTTCGAGCGCCTCGGCGACGAAGGCACCCTCAAATACGAGATCCTCCACCGCGATTGCATCGCCCGCTTCGGCCGCTATCCCCGCCGCAACGCCGCCCTCGGCCGCACCTCCACCCCCGAGGAGATCGAGTACATCAACTCCGGCGACGGCATGTTCTGATCCTCGACGCAGCCTGCAATGTCATAATACGACTTATGAATATCCACTGAACCGACGGGTCCATATCGGTTCAGCCGGAGGCCGCTAGTCCTCTCTCACCCGCAGGCAACAGGTGCCTGCTTCATGGAGTGGACCAATGTTCGCACGTCTCAACAGCTTCGCCCGCCCGGCCTTCGCCGCCCTCGCCCTCTCGCTGGTCGCCGTCTCGGCGCCCTCGGCCATGGCCGGCGGGCTGCAGGAAAAACCCATCCTCCAGGAGCACGACGACTACGACGATTACGACTGCCAGAGCGTCAAGCAGGCGGTCCGTTACCTCAAGAAGCGCAACTACAAGATGATCGAAAAGCTCGAGAAGGAAGCGGAGGAGGGCATCTACCTGTTCTCCGCCAAGAAGAAGAACTCCGAGCACGTCTTCGTCCCCTACTACATCACCTACGACGCCTGCGATCGCGAGATCGTCAGCCGCACGCCGATCAAGGAAGAAAAGATGTAAGGGCCGCTGGCCACACTCAAGACCACCCCCACGCCCCGCCCGGCTTGACCCGGCGGGGCAACTCCCGTTCAACTCGCCCGGTTCAACCGCGCGAGGCCCCCATGGACCACTTCCTCCCCCTCTTCGCCATTCTGGGCGCGCTGCTGCTCGGCGCCATCAGCCCGGGTCCCAGCTTCGTCTTCGTCGTCCGTACCGCGGTCGCCCAGTCGCGCAACGAGGGTCTCGCGGCCGCGCTCGGCATGGGGGTAGGGGCCATGCTCTACGGCGCGCTCGCCGTGCTCGGCCTCCGCACCCTGATGGCCGATGGCGGCCTGCTCTTCACTGCGCTGAAAGTCGCCGGCGGGCTCTACCTGCTCTATCTCGCCTGGAAGATCTGGAGCCACGCCAAGGACCCCATCACCGTCGAAACCGGCGGCGCCGCCGCCGCCAACCCGCGCAAGGCCTTCACCTTCGGCCTGCTCACCCAGCTCTCTAATCCCAAGATCGTCGCCGTGTTCGGCGCCGTCTTCGCCGCGCTCCTCCCGGCCAACCCCGAGCCCTGGCTCTACTGGGCCCTGCCACCGCTGATCTTCCTGCAGGAAACCCTGTGGTACGCCATCGTCGCAGTGGCCTTCTCCGCATCGAGGCCCCGCGCCATCTACCTCAACGCCAAACTCTGGGTCGATCGCGCCGCCGCCGCCTTCATCGGCGTGCTCGGGGTGCGGCTGATCATCGAGTCACGCGTCTAGAACCCAGGCCGGGTCAGCCTCGCCCGAACTCGCGCACCTCGACCGGCGCCCGGCAGGCGATCGCGGCCTTGCGCCCCCACTCCAGCGCCGCGTCCTGGTCGGCGACTTCCAGCACCCAGAAACCGCCGACGTGCTCCTTGCTCTCGATATAGGGCCCGTCCGTGACGAGCACCTCCCCGGGCGCCCTCACCCGCAGCGATTTTGCGCTGCTGGGCGGCTCCAGCCCACCAACGAAAACCCTGACGCCGGCGGCGATCATTTCCTCGTTGAGCGCACTGATGTCAGCACGCGTCGCCGGGTCTTCGGCGGCCGAGTCGTAATCGTCGGGCAGGTGAATAGCGACCAGATACTGCGTCATGTCTGTCTCCTCGAACTCGCTTCGGGCAGGCCAATCGCCCTACGTTCACACACAGTCGAACGGCCGGGGTGAAATTCGACAGGTCCACGAAACTTCCCCGCCACGATTTCTTCCACCCCATCGACTGGGCAAATCTGGGTCAAGGGGGCACACTGCTGATGACGAACGGATATGAAGTATCCGCGGATCGCGGCAACACTCTATCGAGGGCACGGTCGGCTTGTTCGAGCTGGCGGCCCCTGGAGGCCCCATGAACCATCGCGTCTATGGCATCAGCGTCGCGAGCGTCTATCCGCTCTATATCGCCAAGGCCGAAAAGAAGGGGCGCACCAAGGCCGAGGTTGACCAGATCCTCTGCTGGCTGACCGGCCACACCCAGCAGACGCTGGAAAATGTGATGGCGAACGGGACGAACCTCGAAACCTTCTTCGCCTCGGCCCCGCAACTGAACCCCGCCCGCTCGCTGATCACCGGCGTCATCTGCGGCGTCCGCGTCGAAAACATCGAGGAGCCGACCATGCGCGAGATCCGCTACATGGACAAACTCATCGACGAGCTCGCCAAGGGCAAGGCGATGGAGAAGATCCTCAGGGCCTAGCTTCCCCCTGAACTTACGCCCAGACGACACCTCGGAGATCGGACCCATGGCGCTCAAACGGATGGACAACGTAGGCATCGTCGTCGATGACCTCGAAGCGACGATTGAGTTCTTTCGCGAGCTCGGCCTCGAGCTGGAAGGCCGGGCCACCATCGAGGGAGAATGGGCCGGACGTGTCACCGGACTGGGCGACCAGCACGTCGAGGTTGCCATGATGCGCACCCCGGACGGCCACAGCCGGCTCGAGCTATCCCGCTTTCTCAGGCCGCCTGTCGTCGCCGATCACCGCAACGCCCCGGTCAACGCCCTGGGCTATCTCCGCGTCATGTTCACCATCGATGACATCGACGGCACGCTCGAAAAGCTCCGAAAACGCGGCGCTGAGCTCGTCGGCGAAGTCGTCAACTACGAGGACGTCTATCGCCTCTGCTACATCCGCGGCCCCGGCGGGCTGCTCATCGGACTCGCTGAGGAACTTGGCTGAGCGCAGCGCCGATGCTCTCTACTTCAGCAGTTCTCTGGGCACCAGCAGCACCACAATCGAAAGCAGCAGGCTTCCGTTTGACCGCGGCAACCCTCCATCCGCCGTCTTGAACAGCGCATAGCCAATTGCAGCCCACAATGTAGCCATCAGGTACACTGTTGGCACCAGCACCAGCCAGAAGACGAACAACGGGTTTGAGCCCCCGGTTATCGCCATCGCGCCGAAGACGATCACAACGATGGTCAGAGTGACCAGGAATGGGCGCCATCCGTTGACGGTCAAATCCAGCAGGACGTCTTTCGAATAACCGCGCTCCACGATCCTTAAACCCCCCGCACCAACTCCGGCGCCACCAACGCGCCCTTGTGGCCGATCACCACGCCGGCCACCCGGTGCGCCCGTTCCGCCGCCTCCACCGGCGATAGTCCCCGCGCCCGTCCGCTCAGATACCCGCCATTGAACGAGTCCCCCGCGCCGGTCGCGTCCACCACCTTCTCGGCCTTGGGCGCCGCCACATACTGGCGCACTCCATCGGCCGTCGCGACGAAGGCCGGCTTCGAGCCATCCTTCGCCACCACTTCGCGCGCCCCGAGCGCCAGATAGCGCTCCGCCGTCGCCTCGGGCGAAGCGTCCCCGAACAGCGGCGCCTCGTCCGTATGCGTCGGCAGCACGATGTCGGCGATGGCCGCCGCCGCCGTGAGGGTCGAGGCCATGATCTTCGGCGAGGTCCACAGCGCCGGTCTGAGGTTCGTATCGAACACCACCGTCGCCCCGGCATCCCGCGCCTTGACGATCGTGCGCATCAGCTTGCCCCGCGCCCGCGGCGCGAGGATCGCCATCGAGATCCCGGAGAAATACACCGTCTCGGCCCCCACCACCGCCGCTTCCAGCGCCTCGACATCGTCGGCCAGCAGTTTCGCTGCCGATTGCCCGCGCCAATAGGTGAAGTGCCGGTCGCCCTTTTCCTGGTGGATCAAGTAGAGCCCCGGCCGCCGCCCAGCGATGGTCTGGATCCGCCCGGTTCCGATCCCGGCCTTGTCGATGAACGCCCGCATCTCAGCCGAATACAGGTCGTCGCCGAGGGCCGTCACATAGTCGACCTCCCAGCCCTCCGGCAGCAGCGCCTTGGCGTACCAGGCGGTGTTCAGCGTGTCGCCGGCATAGCCGAGGCGGTACATGCCCTCCTCGCCGCCCGACATCTCGATCATCGCCTCGCCGATGCTCACGAACCGCTTCGTCACGCTCATTTCCCCTCAACTGCCCGATGCTTATGCCGGGGATATTTTGCCCACGCAACCGCCTGGTATGGCAGTCTCGGACGAGCTTCGATATGGAGAGGGCACCCTCTTGATCCTCCCCCGCGTGGCGGGGGAGGGGGACCGGCGAAGCCGGTGGAGGGGGCCGCGATCTTCAGGGGAACTCCACATGCCACGCCTATCCATGTCCGAACTCCATTCAGACACCCTTCATCTCCGTGGCATTCCCGCGATCAAATACGACAGGTCCGCTGTCACACCCGGCATCGTCCACCTCGGCATCGGCGCCTTCCACCGCGCTCACATGGCCGCCTATGTCGATGATCTGCTGGCGCAAAACCCCAGCTGGGGCATCATAGGCGCCTCGCTCCGCCGCCCCGATACGCGCGACGCATTGGCCCCGCAGGATTTCCTCTACACCCTCGCCATCCGCGACGCCTCGGGCACCAAGCCGCGCATCATCGGCTCCATCCTCGATGTGCTCGATGCCAACACCCAGCGGGCGCAACTCATTGAAACCATGGCGGATCCGGCGATCCGCATCGTCTCGCTCACCGTCACCGAGAAGGGCTATTGCCACGATCCCTCGACCGGCGAGCTCGACCAGAACCACCCCGATATCGTCCACGACCTGGCCCATCCCAACGAGCCGGTCAGCGCCCCCGGCATCATCGTCGCCGCCCTGGCGCTCCGCCACAAGCGCGGACTTGTCCCCTTCACCGTCATGAGCTGCGATAATCTGCCCTCGAACGGCAAGACCGCCGGCCGCATCGTGCGCCGGTTCGCCGAATTGAGAGGGGTGGGTACGGACGTTACGAATTACGTCCAAACCGTAAGTTTCCCGTCGACCATGATCGACCGGATCGTGCCGGCCACCACCGACGCCGACCGCGATATCGTCGCTGAAATCACCGGCCTCGACGACGCCTGGCCGATCATGACCGAGCCCTTCACCCAGTGGGTGATCGAGGACGATTTCCCCGCCGGCCGCCCGCCCTTCGAAGCGGTCGGTGCCGAGCTGGTCGAAGACGTCGAGCCCTTCGAGCTGATGAAGCTGCGGATGCTCAACGGCAGCCACTCAACCATGGCCTATCTCGGCTATCTCTCGGGCTATCAATACGTCAACGAAGCCATCGCCGACGCCGGAATTCACAAGCTGATTCATGGGCTTATGACTGAAGAGGCGATGCCGACCCTGCCCATGTCCCGCGCCACCCTCGAAGCCTACCGCGACCAGCTCCTCGCCCGCTTCGCCAACCCCGCCCTCAAGCACCGCACCTGGCAGATCGCCATGGACGGCACCCAGAAACTCCCCCAGCGCCTCCTCGGCACCATCCGCGACCGCCTCAAGGCTGCGCAGCCGTTCCCTCGCCTCGCGCTGGGCGTCGCCGCCTGGATGCGTTACGTCACCGGCATCGACGAAGCCGGCCAACCCATTGATGTCAAAGACCCATTGGCCGCGAGACTGCGCGCCATAGCCGATGCGGCAGGGCGCGATCCCGTAAAGCTCGTAGACGGCCTCCTCGATGTCACGGAAGTCTTCAGCGCCGACCTCCCCGCCGTCGCCGTCTTCCGCGACGTCGTCAGCAACCACCTGAAATCGCTAATGGAAAACGGCGCCGCCGAGACGGTACGGCGGATCTCGTAGCCCCTCCACCCACAGGCCGTCGTCCCGGCGAAAGCCGGGACCCACTGCTCGGAAGGTCGGGTAGGCAAGCGCCCATCCGGTCCTTCACTCAAGGTCGCACCTGGCGGCGCCTCCTACCGCTACCGATGGACCGGCTGCAACAATAGCGGCAGGTATCCTCAAACACTGACCTGGAACTGGCCGATCAATATTGACGAGCCGTCAGTTTTGATGCTCTCTGCCCCCGAGTTTGGGGGAGCACAGAGTGCGTAAGCTATTGATTGGCATCGTCATCGCGGTGCTGTGTTGCGGAACTGCGAGCGCGGCAGGTGTGGCTGGAGTCCGTTGTGAAGACCCGCGGGTCATCGACTTCATCAAGACCAACCTCAAGGGCATGAAGTCCGAAGACGGAGAGCATCTCTCGAAGTATCTGGGCGACAACTCCAAGCTCACTGCGACGACTGTTTCGGCGCAGAGCAACGGGTTTATCTGCAAGATCAACCTCAGCGTCGCATTCGCCGGGAGCACCCAGAAGATCAGGGGGCAGTTCGTCTACCGTGAGTTTTCCGGCAAGCGAGCAAGCGTGAAGTTCATCCCCTTTTAGAACGGGCGCCTAAACCCGCCCGTCCATCGCCCGATCAAAAATCTCCAGCGCCAGCTTCTTGGTCAGCTCCACCGGATTGCCTCCCGCCGTCGGGTCGACGATCGCCATATCCGCGATCAACTCCCGCTTCGTCCCGTCCACCTTGAAGTCCCGCAACGTATTGGGAACATTGAGCTTCGAGCGAAGCCCGTTGATCGCCCTGAGGAAGGAGTCGAAGTTCGGCTGCATCCCGCAATACGCCGCGAGCCGCGCGATCTTCGCCTCGATCGCGTCGCGGTTGGCCGCCAGCACATAGGGCATGAACACCGCGTTGGTCATGCCATGGTGCGTGTCATACAGCGCCCCCACAGGGTGGCTGAGCGAATGGATGGCGCCGAGCCCCTTCTGGAACGCCGTGGCGCCCATCGCCGCGGCACTCATCAGGTGGCCGCGCGCCTCGATATCGTTGGGGTTGTCGACCACCTTGGGCAGGTTCTCGAGCGCCAGCCGCACTCCTTCCACGGCGATGCCGTCGGCCAGCGGATGATACCCCTTGGCGCAATAGGCTTCGAGGCAATGCGCCAGCGCATCGAATCCTGTCCCCACCGTGATGAACGTGGGCATGCCGACCGTAAGCTCCGGATCGGCAATGACAATCTTCGGCATCATCAGCGGATGGAAGATCACCTTCTTGGTGTGCGTCGTCTCGTCGGTGATCACCCCGGCGCGGCCCACTTCCGAGCCCGTGCCCGCCGTCGTCGGCACCGCCACGATCGGGAATATCCCCTTGGGGTCGGCGCGGGTCCACCAGTCGCCGATATCCTCGAAGTCCCACATCGGCCGGGTCTGGCCGGCCATGAAGGCGATCACCTTGCCGACATCCAGCCCCGAGCCGCCGCCGAACGCGATCACCCCGTCATGCCCGCCCTTGCGCAGCACCTCGATGCCGGCGTTCACGTTGGCCGAGATCGGATTGGGCTTCACATCGGCGAATACGCCCACCTCGAAGCCGGCTTCCTTCAGCAATTTCAACGTGTTCTGCGTCACCGGCAAATTCACCAGCCCCGCATCGGTCACCAGCAACGGCCGCGCGATCCCCGCCGCCTTCAGCGCCTCCGGCAACTCCGCGATCCGGCCGGCACCGAAGCGGACAGCGGTCGGATAATTCCAGTTGGCCTTGGTCATGACGCTCACACTACCTTCAAATGATAAGACTTCGGCTGCGTCAGGTTCGCATAGCCGATCTCGCTCAGGGCGCCGCCCTTGCCGGTTTCCTTGACCCCGGTCCACACCAGCGCCGGGTCGAGATAGTCGCAGCGGTTGGCGAACACCGTGCCGGTCTCGACTTTCGATCCGATCTTCGCCGCCGCCTCGAGGTCCTCCGTCCAGATCGAGGCCGTCAGCCCGTACGGGCTATCGTTCATCAGCTCGATCGCCTCGGCGTCGTCGCGTACCTTCATGATGCCGACCACCGGGCCGAAGCTCTCCTCGCGCATCACAGCCATCTGGTGGTTGACGTTGGTCAGCACCTCCGGCGCGAGGTAGGGCGAGCTTTCCTCGTCGAGGTCGTGCTTCGAATTGAGGTGCGCCTTGGCGCCCTTGCGCAGCGCCTCCAGGGTCTGCCCGCGCACCAGGTCGGCGAAGCGCGGCGTCGCCATCGGCCCGACCATGGTGTCGGCATCGAGCGGGTTACCCAGCGTCCAACCCCTTGCGTTCTCGACGAAATCCTTGACGAACCGGTCATACACCCCGGCGTGGACATAGATCCGCTCCACCCCGCAGCAGCTCTGCCCCGAGTTGAAGAACGACCCGTCGACGAGGTTCTCCACCGCGTGCGTCAGGTTGGCGTCCTCCCGCACATAGGCCGGGTCCTTGCCGCCCAGTTCCAGCCCCAGCGTCGCGAACGTACCCGCAGCCGCCCTCTCGATCCGCCGCCCGCCTTCCACCGAGCCGGTGAAGTTGACGTGGTCGATCTTGCCCGAGCCGATCAGCTTTTCGGTGTCGGCATGGTTCAGCACCAGGTTCTGGAACAACCCGTCCGGCATCCCCGCCGCCGCAAACGCCTCGGCAAACCGCTCGCCCACCAGCAGCGTCTGCGACGCGTGCTTGAGGATCACCGCGTTCCCCGCCATCAGCGCCGGCACGATCGTGTTGACCGCCGTGAGGTACGGATAGTTCCACGGCGCGATCACCATCACCGTACCCAGCGGCTCGCGCGAAATCCAGCGCTGGAACCCCGGCTTGTCCGGCCGCATCGAGGGCTTGAGGCTCTCCTCGGCGATGCCGATCATATGGCGCGAGCGCTCCTCGACGCCGCGCTTCTCGCCGCCATAGCGCACCGGCCGGCCCATCTGCCACGCCAGCTCCGGCACGATCTCGTCGTTCTTCGCCAAGAGCGCATCGAGGAAGTGCTCGAGGAACTTCACCCGCTCCTTGACCGTCACCTCACCCCAGACCTCACGCGCCCGCCAGGTCTTTGCCACCGCCGCATCGATCTCGGCGCCCGTGGCCACCTTCCGCTCGGCATAAACCCGCCCGTCAATGGGCGAGACGATCTGGACCCTGTCGGTCATCTGTCACCTGTGTCGTTGTGCCCGGAGTTCTAGCTGCGCTCGAACCCGCGCTTCAACTCCCAATCGGTGACTCGCCGATCATACTCGAACTGCTCCCAGTTACCGGTATGCACATAATGCCCGATCACCGGCTCGCCGAACGCTTCGCGCAGCATCTTCGAGTTCTGCATCGCGGCGATCGCGTCGCGCAGCGTCTTGTGCACCTCGCGCAGCTTCTCGCCCACATAGGCGTCGCCGGTGAAGGCCGGCTCCAGCGTCAGCTTGTCCTCGACCCCCTTCAGCCCCGCCGCGATCAGCGCCGCATAGGCGAGATAGGGGTTGAGGTCGGCCCCGCCGATCCGGCACTCGACGCGCACGCCTTTGGTGTTCTCGCCGCATAGCCGGAACCCGGCCGTGCGGTTGTCGGATGACCAGATCGCCTTGGTCGGCGCGAACGTCCCGACCTGGAAGCGCTTGTAGGAGTTGATGTAGGGCGCGAGGAAATAGGTGATGTCGCCCGCGTAAGTCAGCAGCCCCTGCATGAAATGCTTCATCAGCTCGGACATGCCGAGCCCGTCCTTGCTATCGATGAAGGCGTTCTTGCCGCCCTTGGCGAGGCTCATGTGGATGTGGCTCGATGACCCCGCGAGCCCAAAATCCCACTTCGCCATGAAGGTCACGGCCTTGCCCTGGAAGTGGGCGATCTCCTTGATGGCGTTCTTCATCACCACATGCCGGTCCGCCATGGTCAGCGCGTCGGCATATTTGACGTTGATCTCTTCCTGCCCCGGGCCCCACTCGCCCTTCGAGTTCTCCACCGGGATGCCGGAGGCCTGCAATTGCTTGCGCACCGCGCGCATCACCCCTTCTTCCTTGGTGGTCTGGAAGATGTGGTAGTCCTCGATGTAGTAGCCGGCGGTGGTGAGGTTCTTGTAGCCCTTGTCCCAGGCCGACCTGAAGCCCTCGTCGAACAGGTAGAACTCCAGCTCCGAGGCAAAATTCGCCGTCAGCCCGAGCTTCTCCAGTCGCTTGAGCTGCGCCTTGAGGATAGCGCGCGGCGAATGCGGGATCGGCTCGTGATGATGGTGGTCGACGAGGTCGGCGAGGATGATCGCCGTGCCCTCCAGCCAGGCCGCCTTCATCAGCGTCGTGATATCCGGCTTCATGACGAAATCGCCATAGCCCTTGGCCCAGTTCGCCGCCTCGTAGCCGGGCACCGGCTCCATATCCATGTCGTTGGCCAGCAAATAGTCGCAGCCATGCGTCTCGTCGATGGCGCCCTCGAGGAAGAACTCGGCCTGGAAGCGCTTGCCGATCAGCCGGCCCTGCATGTCGGGAAACGCCACCAGCACGGTGTCGATGATGCCGGCTTTGACGTCGGCCTTCAGTTGATCGAGCGTATAGGTGGCTTGCGCCATGTGGAAACTCCCGGCACGCGTTGTTGTGGTTTTGGGAAGCCGCGGGCACCAGACCCGCGGCCTCGGTTTCTTCGATTATTCGGCCGGCGCAGCGTCGCTGGCGGTGCCGTTGCCCTCGCCGAACTTGGCTTCGATCGCCGCGATTTCGGCCTGCCGCTGCTTGATTGCGTCGCCGATCGGCGGCCCCTTGAAGCGCTTGTTCTCGAACGCGAACCAGAGGATCGCCGCGAGGACGAGGAAGGCCAGCGTGATCCACAGCACGTTGCCGTTCGGCGGCTGCACCGCGATGAACACGATGAGGATCATCCCCAGCACCGACAGCACGGCGAACAGCTTGTAGAGCCCGATCCCCATGTCCCAGGGGCCCATCTTCGGCCATTTGTCCGTCCCGATGGCGAAAAAGCCCAGCGCGATCGGCACCGTGAACGACAGGAACAGGAAGATCAGCGTGGCGTTGACCACGATGGTGTAGATGTTGGTCCCGCCGATCGACACGGTCTGCGCCATCCACACGAACAGGATCTCGAGGATGGCGCCGGTCCAGATCGCCGCCACCGGCGTCCGGAACCGCTTGCTCACCGAGGCGAGCGTCTTCGAGCCAACCGGCAAGCCGCCGTCACGCGAGAAGGCGTAGATCATGCGCGATGTAGACGTCACCGTCGCCAGGCCGCACAGCAGCTGGGCGATGAGGATCAACAGGTAGAGGATGTTGACCAGCCAGCCCGGCATGATCGCCGTCATCGTGGCAAAGAACACGCTCCAGCCCTGCGACGCCCCGACCGCCAGGTCGGGGATGGCAATGACGATGGCGCTCAGCAGCACCCAGCCGGCGAGCGAGGAAATCACCACCGACTGGACGATTGCTTTCGGTACCGACCGCGAGGCCTGCACCGTCTCTTCCGACGTGTGCGCCGAAGCGTCATAGCCGGTGATGGTGTAGATCGGCAGCAGCAGGCAGAGCGCGAACAGGTAGATCATGTTGTCGCTCTGCGGGAACACGTTGCCGCCCGCTTCACCGGAGTAGTTGGTGAAGGTCCACAGCCGGGTGAAATCGTGGCTCGGCGCAAAGATCAGCAGCAAGACGATCAGCGCGGCGGTGGTGCCGAGGATGATATAGCCCGAGACGTCCGTCAGCTTGGCGGTCAGCCCGATCCCCAGGTGGTTGATCAGCGCCTGCACCACAGTGATGCCGGCAACCAGCAGCACGATCTGTTCCGGCGTCCCGGTGATCCCGAACCACGAGCCGAAGGTCCCGACGAAGAAGAACGCCGTGCCGATATTGATGGCGCCCATCACGGTGATGAGGCCCAACAGGTTCAGCCACGCTGTAACCCAGCCGGTGAAGCGGTTCCCCAGGATCGAGCCCCAGTGATACAGCCCGCCGGCCGTGGGATAGGCCGATGCGATCTGTGCCATGGCGAGCGCGAAGAAACCCGAGACGCAGCAACCAACGATCCAGCCGATGCCTGCGCCGGCACCGCCGATCGAAGACGTCGCCTGCGCGAACGAGTTGATGCCGCCAGATAGAATGCAGATGATCGAGAACGAAATCGCGAAGTTCGAGAACCCGCTCATGCGTCGTGATAGCTCCTGGGCGTAGCCCATGGAGTGGAGGACTTTTACGTCCTCGTGGTGTTCGGTCGACATGCTAACCCCTTCCTATTGCCCTCATGCCCTCATGGAATGGTCGTCGCGGTGTGCCGGCGCCCCGCCACGCGCCCCAAGCGCGGCGGTGAGGCACCGGGCCAGCCGGGCGGCCCACAGGCTCACCCCTTCTGGTTCGAGAATTTCGTCGTGCCGGATCTCGATCATCGTCGCTTCGAGCCCGCGCCCGTCGCCGTGATGTTCCAGCGTGTAGGTGACGCCGTTGAGCGCCGAGTAAGGCTGGTTCCAGCCGATGTTGAGCCCCGCATCGTCATCGGCCAATGCGTCACGCAGCGCCGCCGTGAAGCGTTCGTCGCGTGCATGGATCAGCCCTATCGGCCATGGCCGCGGCACGTCCTTGTAGACCGGTGTGAACGAGTGGACGGTGACCAGCAGCGTCTCGATGCCGGCGGCGCGGCGCGTCTCCAGCACCGACTCGAGGGCATCGTGAAACGGCGCATGGAAGGCGCCGATCCGCTCCGCCCGCTCGTTGTCGCCGATGCCCTTGTTGCCGGGAATATCGGTCCGCTCCGAAACTACCGGGATCAGGTCGGGCGCGTCGTGATCGCGGTTGCAGTCGATCACCAGCCGGCTGACAGTCGAGGCGACGAGCGGCGCGTCCAGCAGTTCCGACAGCTCCAGCGCCACGGCGAATGCGCCGGGGTCCCACGCCACATGCATCAGCCGCTGGTGCGGCGTCAGGCCGAGATCACCGTAGCGGTCGGGAAAGCGGTTTGAGGCATGATCACAGGCCAGCACGAAGGGTGCCCGCCCCTCGGCGTTGAATACCAGCACTGGCGGAATGACGCTTGCCTCGTGGCGCGCGTCGGCCTCATGGCCCACCATACTGACCCCTGTAGGGCGTATCGGGCACCAGGCCCATCGCCCTTGCTGTTCGCTCCGCCCGAGGCCCTCCCGTGCGGATCGTTAACAGCCAGTTGACGGGTTTTTGACCGTCTGGTCAATCCACCCGCTACATCTCGCTGTGGGTCTTCATGAAGCGGGCCGCATCGAGCACGATCTTGTCGTCGATTGCCCCGATCAGGGCCTCGTCCTTGCCCTCGTAGTCGAGGCTGTGCAGCACCGAGCGGATGATCGCGAGCTGCCCTCGCTTCTTGTCGTTGTTGAACACGATGTGCCAGGGCGCATGCTCGGTCTCGCTCGCCTCCAGCATGCGGTTGCGCGCGTTGGTGTAGTCGTCGAAGCGCTTGAGCGCCTCGATGTCCACGGGGCTTAGCTTCCAGATCTTCAACGGGTCATGCCGCCGATCATGAAACCGCTTGAGTTGCATTTCCCGCCCGATCGTCAGCCAGAATTTGTGCAGGTGGATGCCCTCTCGGACCAGCATCCTCTCGAAGGCCGGCACTTCGTGGAGGAACTTCTGCGTCTCCTCAGGGGTGCAGAACCCCATCACCGGCTCCACACCGGCCCGGTTGTACCAACTGCGGTCGAACAACACCTGCTCTCCAGCCGCCGGCAGCCAGTCGACATAGCGCTGGAAGTACCATTGAGTCTTCTCACGGTCGGAGGGCTTGGGCAGCGCCACGTCCATGTTCCAGCGCGGATTGAGGTTTTCGAGGTACGCCGAGATCGCGCCGCCCTTGCCTGCCGCGTCCCGTCCTTCGAACAGGATGACGATGCGCTTGCCGGTCTTTTGCTGGTCGTGCTGCAACAGCGCCAGTTGCCGCTGCACCTGCAGCATTTCCGCCTCGAACAGGTCGGGGTCCATTTTCTCGTCATATGGAAAGCCGCCGGACTCGAGCGCCTTCTTCTTGATCGAGCGCGGCAACACCGGGTCTTCGAGGTCGAAGCCTTCAATTGTATCGGACATGAACGAACTCCGGGACCTGTCATTACGGTGTCACAACCGTGCTATGAACACCCCCATCTGGCAAGCCGGGGAGAATCGTTCCGGCGCCGAAGGAAGTCTCGATGGCTGATGAAGCGCAGCGCGGAGTGACCGGTTCGAACTGGATCGAGACGATCAGGTCGCGTCTTTACGGTCGCCTGCTGATGCTGCTCGCCATGGGGCTGGTGTTCATGACGCTGGCCGGTCTCAACGTCCTCGATCCCTGGATCGGCATCATTGCCTACGCCGTGATTGTCGCCGTCGCTGCCCTCGTTCCCGAAACCAGTGAGTCCACAGTCGGCGTCGTCCCCGGCGCCAACACGAGCGAGCTGGCCTTTGCCGACGCCGTCCGCCATTTCGCCGATGCGCTTCCCGACCCCTCGATCGTCATCGATCGCCGCAGTGTGATCGTCCATATCAACCCGCACGCGATGCGGCACTTCCCCGGCGTCGTCGCCGGCAGCCCGATCGCCTTCACGCTGCGCTTCCCCCAGTTGCTTTCGGCCATCGAGGCGGCGCGGCTTGGCCCTGCCCAGACCATCGAGTTGCACCAGACCGTCCCCACCGAGACCTGGTACAAGGCGACCGTCGCGCCGCTGGCGCCTGGTGATCTGCTCAATGACGGCGTGCTCGTCATCACCCTGCAAAGCCTCACCGAGTCCAAGCGCCTCGACTCGCTGCGCACCGATTTCATCGCCAATGCCAGCCACGAACTGCGCACCCCGCTGACCTCGCTCGTCGGTTTCATCGATACGCTGCTCGGCCCTGCCGCCAACGACAAGGAAGCCCGCGAGCGCTTCCTCGGCCTGATGCGCGGCCAGGCAGCCCGCATGGCCAAGCTGATCGAGGACCTGCTGTCGCTGAGCCGCATCGAGATGCGCCAGCACATGCGTCCCACTACGCCGATCGAACTGGGCACCCTGTTGCGCGAAGTCGCCGAAGGCCTCCACAAGCTGGCCGAGGATTCCAGCACCACGATCAACGTCCAGGTTCCAAATGAGCCCGTGGTCATCAGTGGCGATCGCGACGAGCTGTACGAGGTGTTCGAGAACCTCATCGACAACGCCATCAAGTATGGCGCCGACGGCGACACCATCGACATCACGCTGTCCGCAGACGCCGGCCGGCGCGGTTTCGATGCCATGGTCTCGGTGGTCGATCACGGCATCGGCGTCGCCGCCGAGCACGTGCCGCGCCTGACCGAGCGCTTCTACCGCGTCGACGCCGACAGTAGCCGCAAGAAGAAGGGCACGGGCCTCGGCCTCGCCATCGTCAAGCACATCGTCACCCGCCATCACGGTCTGCTCTCGATCAAGAGCCAGCCGGGGCAGGGGACCCGCGTGGAAGTCCTTCTCCGAAAATGACAATCGTGGCCGTTTCCACAGGCCGAACCCTGATCTGCGACGAATAGCTATTACGGATCAGTCGCTTAACCTGTCACAGAAATGCAATCCGATTGTCATAAAACGTTGGGGCAACACCCCTAGGTTCCGCCCTTGCAGACAGGGCGGCCGGAGGAACCGGGCCGTCGACGGGCCTGATGGGCCAATCCTTCCGAAAGGGAACAACATCATGAAGATTGCAGTTTTCGCGAGCGCCGCGGTTATCGCGCTTGCCGCCGGCGCAGGTGCCGCAGCGGCGCGCGACCAGATTCAGGTCGCCGGTTCGTCCACCGTTCTCCCCTATGCCAAGATCGTCGCCGAGTCGTTCGGCGAGGCCTTCCCCGACTTCAAGACCCCGGTCGTTGAGTCCGGTGGTTCGGGCGCTGGCATCAAGCAGTTCTGCGAAGGCGTCGGCGAAGACAAGATCGACATCGCGAACTCCTCGCGTCCGATCAAGGCCGAAGAGCTCGAGACCTGCAAGGCCAACGGCGTCGCCGACGTCGAGGAAGTCAAGATCGGCTACGACGGCATCGTGTTCGCCACCGACATCGCCGGCCCGGATTTCGCCATCCAGCCCGTCGACATCTACAAGGCTCTCGCCGCCCAGGTCGTCGTTGACGGCAAGCTCGTCGACAACCCCTACACCAAGTGGTCCGAAGTGAACGCGGCGTTCCCCGAGTGGGATATCGCTGCCTACATCCCGGGCGAAAAGCACGGCACCCGCGAAGTGTTCGAGACCAAGCTCCTCGCCGCTGGCTGTGACAAGGACGCGCTGGCCGCTGCCGGCGTCGCCGAAGCAGACGTCGCCAAGGCCTGTATCGCCATCCGCAAGGACGGCAAGGCCGTGGACATCGACGGCGACTACACCGAGACCCTGGCTCGCATCGACTCGAACAAGACCGGTCTGGGCGTGTTCGGCCTCTCGTTCTACGAGAACAATGCCGACAAGCTGAAGGTCGCGACCGTCGGCGGGATCGTCCCCTCGACCGCCACCATCGCTGACGGCACCTACCCGGTCTCGCGTCCGCTGTTCTTCTACGTCAAGAAGGCACACATCGGCGTCATCCCGGGCCTCAAGGAATATGTCGACTTCTTCATCTCGGACGACATGATCGGGCCGGACTCGCCGCTCGCTCAGTACGGCCTCGTCGCGGCTCCCGATGCCGAGCGCGAAGAAATCCGCGCCAAGTTCGAAGCCGGTACGGCTCTCTAAGTGACTATCGGCGCGGGGCKCTCTGCCCCGCGCCGTCTCCCGCCCCATCGTTCTGGCTATTGGTGCCGTCTCCTATTTCTTCGCCGCTCAGCGCGCCCGCGTGCAGCGCGACGGCACGGATCGGGCCAAGGAAGTTCCCCATTCCCTGCCGACCTATCACGGCTGGCTCGCCTTCATCTTCGCGGTCGTTCCGGCTCTGCTCGTCTTCCTCGTCGTAAGCTCGGTTTCCTCCGGCCTGCTCGAGAGCCGTATCCGCACCGAAGTCGCGACCCACGTTCCGGATCCTGCCGCTGCCAGCCTCCAGATCGGCATCGTCCACAACACCGCCAACGCGCTGGGCCGGCTTGGCCTCGCGGGCGAAAATGTCCCGACCTCCTACGCCGCTCTACGCGACATGGCCTCCTCGGCCGGCATCACCATGGCCGATAGTGGCGAGGACTACATGGTCTCGCTCGCGGCCGGCGTGAATGCCGATGCCGGCGTCCACAAGCTCATAGGCCAGGGCCTGACGCTGCTGATCTCGCTCGCCGGCGCCGCCTTCGCCTACTCCCGCATCCGGCTGCGCCTCAGGGCCCGCAACGAGGTCGAGCGGGTTGTGCTCTGGTCCCTGCTCGGCGCCTCCACGGTCGCCATCCTCACCACCGTCGGCATCATCCTGTCGATGCTGGGCGAGACGATCCACTTCTTCTCCGACATCAATCCGCTGACCTTCTTCTTCGGCACCGTCTGGGACCCGCGCTTCGCTGCGGCCGGCTCGGGTGGCGCGGAAGGCCAGTTCGGCCTCATCCCGCTGCTGATGGGCACGCTCTACATTGCGCTCGTCTCGATGCTGTTCGCCGTCCCCGTGGGGCTCATGGCCGCAGTCTACATGGGCGAATATGCCTCGAACCGGGTCCGCTCGACGGTCAAGCCGCTGCTCGAACTGCTCGCCGGCATCCCCACCATCGTCTACGGCATCTTCGCCGTCGTAACCCTCGGGCCCTTCTTCCGCGATCTCTCGATGGCGCTCTCCGGCGGCTTCGCCTTCATCCAGGCCCAGTCGGTGTTCACCGCCGGCCTCGTCATGGGCGTGATGCTGATCCCGGTGGTCTCTTCGCTCTCCGACGACGTGATCACCGCCGTCCCCCGCGCCATGCGTGATGGCTCGCTAGCGCTCGGCGCCACCCGGTCCGAGACCATCCGCAAGGTGATCCTTCCCGCAGCGCTCCCTGGCATCGTCGGCGCACTGCTGCTCACGGCCTCGCGTGCCATCGGCGAAACCATGATCGTGGTGCTTGCCGCAGGTGTGGCCGCCCGCATCAACTTCAATCCGTTCGAGGCGATGACCACCATCACGGTCAAGATCGTCAACCAGCTGACCGGCGATCTCGAGTTCAACTCGCCACAGACCCTGGTCGCCTTCGCGCTGGGCCTAACCCTCTTCGCCGTCACCCTCGGCATGAACGTCTATGCGCTCTATATCGTGCGCAAGTACCGGGAGCAGTATGAATGACCGACGCTGCCTTGCCCCGCGCAAGCCTTGAGGCTGCCACCACGTCACGCCGTGATTTCGGCCTGAAGCGCCGCCACGCCGCCGAGTTCCGCTTCCGTCTCTACGGCATCCTCGCGATCGTCATCGGCCTAGGATTCCTCGCGATCCTGCTCTTCTCGATCTTTAGCAAGGGCTACACGGCCTTCGTCCAGACCACGATCACCGTGCCGGTGGAGTTCACGGCGTCGATCATCGACAAGAACGACAAGCGCGCCACCGATCCCAAGGTCCTGGTCTCGGCAAACTATCCCGTTATCGCCCGCAACGCCGTGGCCAAGGCCCTAGGCGTCTCCCTCGACGACAAGGCGGCGATGCGTCAGATCGCCGAGTTCGTCTCGGAAGGCTCGCGCGCCAATCTGCGCGAAGTCGTCATGGCCGATCCCTCGGTCGTCGGCACCACTCGCAGCGTTGCGCTGCTGGCCGCCGCCGATATCGACAGCGCCAACAAGGGCCAGATCGATCTCAATGTTCCCGAGGCCAAGCGCAAGGTTTCCGACCAGCAGGTCGCCTGGCTCAACCAGCTCAAGCAGCAGGGCGCCATCTCGACCCCCTTCAACTGGGGCCTGCTCACGTTCGGCGCCTCCAGCCGCCCGGAGACATCCGGCCTCAGCGTGGCGCTGATCGGCTCGCTCTACATGATGCTGATCGTGCTCTGCTGCGCGCTCCCCATCGGCGTTGCCGCCTCGATCTATCTCGAGGAATTCGCCAAGAAGAACCGCTTCACCGATTTCATCGAGGTGAACATCAACAACCTCGCGGCCGTGCCCTCGATCGTCTTCGGCCTCCTCGGTCTCGCGGTGTTCATCAACTTCTTCGGCCTGCCGCGTTCGGCGCCGATCGTCGGTGGCCTCGTCCTCACCCTGATGACGCTCCCCACCATCATCATCGCCACCCGCGCCGCGCTCCGCTCGGTGCCGCCTTCGATCCGCTCCGCCGCCCTCGGCATCGGCGCATCGAAGATGCAGATGGTGTTCGATCACGTGCTGCCGCTCGCCACTCCGGGCATCCTCACCGGCACCATCATCGGCCTGGCTCGTGCGCTCGGCGAAACCGCGCCGCTGCTGCTCATCGGCATGGTCGCCTTCGTCGCCGACAGCCCGACCACACCGCTCGATCCTGCCACGGCCCTGCCGGTGCAGATCTACATGTGGGCCAACGAAGCCGAGCGCGCCTTTGTCGAGCGCACCTCGGGCGCCATCATCGTGCTGCTCGTCTTCCTCGCCCTGATGAACCTTGCCGCCATTCTCCTCCGCCGCCGCTTCGAGCGCCGCTGGTAACCCCCTGACCTGGATGACCGACATGTCCCTCGAATCCGTTGCGACTACCGCCGCTCCCGTCTCGCGCCCCAACGCCCCGCCCAAGATGACGGGCGAGGATGTCTGCGTGTTCTACGGAGCCAAGCAGGCCCTGTTCGACGTCAACCTGAAGATCGAGCAGTTCAACGTCACCTCGCTGATCGGCCCCTCGGGTTGCGGCAAGTCGACGTTCCTGCGCTCGCTCAACCGCATGAACGACACCATCGATGGCTGCCGCGTCACCGGCAAGATCAACCTCGACGAGGACGATATCTACGATCCCTCGATCGACGTGGTCGAGCTGCGCGCCCGCGTCGGCATGGTGTTCCAGAAGCCCAATCCGTTCCCCAAGTCGATCTACGAAAACGTCGCCTACGGCCCCAAGATTCACGGCCTCGCCCGCAACAAGGGCGACCTCGACGAGATCGTACACTCGTCGCTGCGCCGCGCCGGCCTCTGGAACGAAGTAAAGGATCGTCTGCAGGAGCCGGGCACCGGCCTTTCCGGTGGCCAGCAGCAGCGCCTCTGCATTGCCCGCGCCATCGCCACCAAGCCTGAAGTGCTGCTGATGGATGAGCCGTGCTCGGCCCTCGATCCGATCGCCACCGCGGTCATTGAAGAGCTCATTGACGAACTGCGTGAGAACTTCACCATCGTCATCGTCACCCACTCCATGCAGCAGGCCGCCCGCGTCAGCCAGAAGACCGCGTTCTTCCACCTCGGTAAGCTTATCGAGGAAGGCAAGACCGAGGACATCTTCACCAATCCGCGGAACAAGCAGACGCAGGACTACATCACCGGCCGTATCGGCTGATCGCAGAGGAATTCGAGAGAATGGCATCGCTCAACGAGCACATCGTTTCCTCCTACGAGGACGAACTCACCAACCTCAACAAGTCCATTTCCGAGATGGGTGGCATGGTCGAGCAGGCCATCACCGAGGCCGCCGTCGCGCTGCTGAAGCTCGACCACAAGCAGGCCCAGGACGTTCGCCTGTTCGACAAGAAGATCGACGAGATGCAGCAGAACATCAACGACGCTGCCGTCTCGATCATCGCCCGCCGCCAGCCGATGGCCGCCGACCTCCGCATGGTCGTCACCGCTATCCAGGTCGCCAACGATCTCGAGCGCACTGGCGATATGGCCAAGCAGTTGGCCAAGCGCGCCATGCAGATCGAAGCACTCGGCCTCGCGCCGAAATTCTACAACGGCGTCAAGCACATGAAAGAGCTGGTCGCCCGCCAGCTGAAGAGCGCCATCGATGCCTATCTTAGCCGCGACTCTGCCGCGGCCGTCGAAGTGTGCAATCGCGACGACGAGGTCGACGCGATGTACAACTCGCTGTTCCGCGAACTCCTCACCTACATGATGGAAGACCCGCGCAACATCACGCAGTGCACGCATCTGCTGTTCTGCACCAAGAGCCTCGAACGCGTCGGCGACCACGCCACCAACATCGCCGAAGCCGCGTACTACCTCGAAACCGGTCGCCATCTCGGCGCCGAGGAACAGCAGCGCCAGCAGCGCTAGGGTGATCCGATGTCCGCTACCATCTTGATCGTCGAGGACGAAGCCGATCTGGCCGTCCTGCTGCGCTACAACCTCGAGGCCGAAGGCTTCCGGGTCGCCACGGCCGCCTCGGGCGACGAGGCGGTGGAGCGCATCCGTGACGGCGTCCCCGACCTGATCCTGCTCGACTGGATGCTGCCGGGCCTCAGCGGCATCGAACTCTGCCGCCGCTGGCGTTCCCGCGAGGAAACGGCGCGCACCCCGATCATCATGATCACCGCGCGCGGCGAGGAAGAAGAACGCGTCCGCGGCCTCGCCACCGGCGCCGACGATTACGTCGTAAAACCCTTCTCGATCCCTGAGCTCCTCGCCCGCATCAACGCGCTGCTCCGCCGCTCCAGCCCGCAGCTGGTCACCGCCGTGCTGAAGGCCGGCGACCTCGAGCTCGACCGCACCAGTCACCGCGTCCGCCGCGGCGGCCGCGAAGTCCACCTCGGCCCCACCGAGTACCGCCTGCTCGAATACCTGATGCGCCACCCCGGCCGGGTCTATTCCCGCGAGCAATTGCTCGACGGCGTCTGGGGCAACGACGTCTATGTCGACGAACGTACCGTCGACGTCCACGTCGGCCGCCTCCGCAAAGCCATCAACCGCCACCGCGACGCCGACCCCATCCGCACCGTCCGCGGCGCCGGCTACGCCTTCGACGAACGCTTCGCCGCCGTAAGCTGAGATCTCTCCCTGATCCTCCCCCGCGTGGCGGGAGAGGGGGACCATGCAAAGCATGGTGGAGGGGGCGTACAAGCCACGACGGTGGGGGGCTCGATGGTGCCCCAAACTCGATGCGGCACCTCCCCCTCTGACGGGGGAGGATGGGAGGGGGTGAGCGGAGCCACAATCACGAGGCCGGGCAAGGCGTTGCGAGAATCTTGCACGATTCTATCCCCCTCACTCCCACCCATGCGATTCTCCCCCCATCCGCTGCACCGAAGCGAGATCATG